>CBINJQ010000126.1:0-10773 GCA_966251015.1 uncultured Akkermansia sp.
TCCTCCCTCGCCCTGCCGCATGTCGCGGCGATGCACGCCTACACGCCGGGCCTTCAGCCCACCGAGCCCGGTTGGGTGAAGCTCAACACCAACGAGTGCCCGTATCCGCCGAGCCCGCGCGCGGCCCGGGCGGTCATCGCGGAGCTTTCCGGCGAAGGGGAAAAACTCCGCCTTTACCCGAACCCGAAGGCCACGCCGCTGCGCCAGCTCGTCGCCAAGCTCCACGGCCACGGGCTCACCGAGGCGAACGCGCTCATCGGCAACGGCTCGGACGACATCCTGAACTTGCTCGTGCGCGTCTTCGGCGGTCCCGCCGCCCCGATCTCCGTCACGATCCCGAGCTACTCGTTGTATCCGGTTCTCATTACGATCCAGGACGGCCGCTGCGCGCCGGTGGAGTTCGACCGATCGATGAAGCTGCCGATCGAGAAACTCGCCGCCACGCCGGCCAAGGCCTGTTTTCTCACCTCGCCCAACGCGCCCACCGGCGTCGGTTTCTCCAACGCCGAGATCGCCGGGCTGCTCGCGAAGTTTCCCGGCGTCCTCGTGCTCGACGAAACCTACGCGCCTTTCGCGCGGGAGAACGCCGTCGGCCTGCTCGCGACGCATCCGCGTCTCGTCATCACGCGCACGCTCTCGAAGGCGCAGGGCCTCGCCGGCATCCGCCTTGGCTACTGCCTCGCGCATCCCGAGATCATCGACCTCCTCGACCGCGTGCGCGACAGCTACAACGTCAACCGCCTCACCCAGGTCGCCGCGCACGCCGCGCTGCAGGACACAGGTTACTACGACGCGATCATCGGGAAGATCATCCGCCCGCGCGACTACTGGTTCGGCGAATTCCTCGAAACACGCGGCTGGTTCACCTACGAGAGCCAGAGCAACTTCCTGTTCACCGAACCGCGCAACGCCAAGGGCGAGTCCGGTCCGGCGGTGGCGAAGTCGCTTTACGAATTCTTCCTCTCGCGGCGCATCCTCGTGCGCGCGTTCCCGAGCCACCCGCTGACCGCGAGTTTCCTGCGCATCAGCGTCGGCACCGACGAGGAGATGCTCGCGGTGAACGAAGCGATCGACGGCTGGCTGAAAGTGTAGCCACGGCCGTCCCCGGCCGTGGGTTCGGTCACGCGCCCAAGACGGGCGCGGCTGCACTCTTCTCCTCTTTCGCTAGGCGCCGTTCCCAATACCATGCGTAGAAGACCGGCACCGAAAACAGCGAGGCGATGTCGAAGATCATGCCGCCGATCACCGGCAGCATCATCGGGGCCATCAGCTCGGCGCCGCGGCCCGTCGACCACAACACCGGCACGAGCGAGAGCATCGTGGTGGCGTTGGTCATGATCGCGGGACGGCGCCGCCGCAGGCCCGCCTCGAAGATGCGGCGGTTCACCTCGTCCATCGTGCCGGGGTGCGTCTTGAATTTTTCCTGGATATAGGTGCCGAGCAAAATCCCGTCGTTGAACATCACGCCGAGCAGGACGAGGAATCCCACGGTGACGGCGGTCGTTAGCTGCGCGCCCCAGAGCCACACGAGCACGAAGCCGCCGGCCGTGGTCACGGTCGCGTTGCAGCCGATGATGACCGCGGTGATGAGCCACGAACGCGTGCCGACGAAGATCAGCACCACCATCACCGAGAACGACGCGGCGATGACCCAGCCGAGCGTGCGATCGGCCTTCAGCTTTTGCTCGTAGCGGCCGACCCAGCGGTAGGCGGCCCCGGCGGGCAAGCTGAGTTCACCGGCGGAAATCGCGGCGCGCAGTCGCTCGTCGGCGGCGCGGACGATATCGACCTCCGAGGCGCCCGGCGCGGCGTTGAACATCACGTATTGGGTGCGTTTGCCGCCTTCGCTGCGGATCGCCATCGGCCCGATGACGTAGGTGAGCCCGAGTTCGCTCGGGCGCTCGCCGAGGATGTGCGGCGCGAGCGAGGCGGGTAACTTTTCGCCGGCGGGGATGGTCAACTCGGCGCGGCGTTCGTCGAGGACGACGAAGTTACGCTGCCGCGTAAGAGGGAGCGAGGCGAGCACCTCGGCGGCGGGGCGGGGGAGGGCGAGCGTGTAAACCGTGGGAACGGCGAGCAGGCCGGAGAGCGGAATGCCGCCGCCCATTTCGCCGGGCATGCCGATTTGAAGATTGAGCAACTCGTCCGGATCGTCGCGGCGTTCGCGGAGGTAGCGGATGCGCACGGGATAGCGCAGCGCGCCCTCGACGGAGAAGGTGACGGGCATGCCTCCGTAGGCGGTTTCGGCGGCTTCGAGCACCATCTCCTGGGTGAGGCCGAAGCGCGCGAGTTTTTCGGGATCGAGGCGGATCTCGGCGTAGGGCTTGCCGCCCTCGCGCTGCATCTGGGCGTCGGCGGCGCCGGGCGTGGCCTGGATGAGTTTCTCGGCCTTCTCGGCGAAGCGTTCGAGCGCGGCCGCGTCGTCGCCGAGCACCTGGAGCGCCATGAGGCTGCGGATGCCGGTGGAGAGCATGACGACGCGCGTCTCGATGGGCTGGAGCCAGCTCGGGGCGACGCCGGGCAGGTCGGTGGCGGCGGAAAGGCTGGCGCGCACCTCGGCCAGCGTGCGCGGGCGGCGCTCGGTCGTGCCGTCGGGGCGGAGGACGTCCTCGACGGGCCAGTCTTTGTAGGGCTTTAGAACTACGACCGTCTCGATCATGCCGATGGGCGCGGGGTCGAGGGCGGTCTCGGCTCGTCCGAGCTTGCCCATGACGCCGGCGACCTCGGGCACGGAGGCGATGCCCTTGTTCTGGATCGCCATCACGCGCTGCGTTTCGCCGAGGCCGGCGGTGGCGGGCACGGAGGGCATGAAGAGCAGGCTGCCCTCGTCGAGGGGCGGGAGGAAACTGGAGCCGATGCCGGGGAACCAGCGCGTCATCGCGGCGTCGAGGCGCGTCGTGCGCAGGTCGCCGCCGACGGCGGAGATCGCGGCGCGGATCGGCGTGCTCAGGCGCGGCCAGCCGAGGCCGAGAAGGTAACCTCCCCCGGCGAGGACGAAGAGGACGGCGGCGAAGACAACCTTGTGGCGTTGGATGCGCGTGTAGGCCCAGTCGTAGGCGACGTGGATGGCACGGCTGGTGGGGTTGTCCTCGAATTCGACGAGTTTCTCCCGGCCGAGACGCCAGACGGCGGAACCGACGAGGGAGGCGAGCGCCGGGGCGAAGAGCCAACCGGGGATCGTCAGCGCCCAGCGGCCGTGGTCCATCGGGAAGACGTAGCCGTCACGGACGAACCAGCCGAACGCGAGCCCGGCGAAGAGACCGGCGAGGAGCAGGAGCGGCGTTTTGCGCACCTGCCAGGGCGGGAGGAGGAGGCGGCAGAGCGCGGGCACGAGGAACACGCCGACGAGCACGGCGCCGCTGATCGCGAGGGTCTTGGTGAGGGCGAGCGGGATGAAGAGGCGGCCGGCCTGGTCGGTGAGGGCGAAAATCGGGAGAAAGCCGATGACGGTGGTGGCGGCGGAGGTGACGAGCGGCCGGGCGACCTCGCGCGAGGCGGCGACGATGGTCTCGATGATTTCCTCGTTCCACGGCGAGGTGGGCATGGGGCGGTTTTCGCGCCGGCACTTCGCCTGTAGATCGACGAGGTGCTGCGTGATGTTTTCCGTCATGATGATGCCGAAATCCACCATCACGCCGATGGCGATGAAGATGCCGGCGAGGCTCATGAGGTTCGCGCTCACTCCGAGCAGATGCATGACGAGAAACGCGAACAACATGCCGAGCGGCAGGCTGACGGCGGTGGCGAGGCTGGCGCGGAGATGCAGGAGGAAAAGAACCACGACGAGGATGGTGGTGATCACCGCCTCCTGGAGATTGTCGACGACGGTGGCGTTGGTTTCCTCGATGAGCTGGGAGCGGTCGTAGAAAGCGACGGGTTGAAGCTTCTCGGCGGCGAGGGAAGGGGCGAGATCGGCGAGGCGTTTTTTGATGCCCTCGATCACCCGCTTGGGGTCCTCGTTCACGCGGAGCGCGACGATGGCGCCGACCTGTTCCTGCGCGGCGTCCGCGAGCAGGCCTTGGCGGAACTGGCCGCCGAGCCGGACCTCGGCGATCTGGCCGAGCCGGACGCCGGCGCCCTTCATCCGGTCGCCGCGGATGACGATGTTCTCCACGTCCTTCACGGAGCGGATGAAGCCGGCGCCGCGGATCATGGTCTCGACGCCGCTTTGCTCGACGCTCATCGCGCCGACGTCGCGGCCGGCGGCGCGCACCGCGGCCATGAGCTGGTCGATTGTGATGTTCTGCTCGGTGAGGCGGGTGGGATCGATGTCGATCTGGTATTCGCGAACGACCCCGCCGGCGGGCGCGACCTCGGCCACGCCGGGCACGGCGCGCAAGGCGGGAACGACGATCTGGTCGAGGACGTAACGCTTCGACTCGGTGTCGCGCGGGCCTTGAAGAGTGAAGGCGTAGACCTGGCCCATCGCGGTGGCGTCGGGGCCGAGCTTGGCGGTGACGCCGGAGGGGAGGACGCCTTGGATCTGGGAGAGACGTTCGAGGGTGCGCGTGCGGTTTTCGTAGAGATCGCGGCGGTCCTCGAAGATCACGTAGACGTAGCCTCCACCGTAGAGGGAGAGCCCGCGGACGGTTTGCACGCCGGGCAGGCCTTGGAGCTCGCGGGCGAGGCGCGAGGTGACCTGGCGGTCGACGTCCTCGGGGGACTGGCCGGGCCATTCCGCCCAGACGATGACCTGGTTGTCCGAGAGGTCGGGGATGGCGTCGACCGGCACCTGCCGCCAGGCCCAGAGCCCGGCGAGGGCGAGACCGAGCGCGACGGCGAGCGTGATGAAAAGGTTGCGGATTGCGAAGGCCAGCATGGCTGGAATGACCAATGCCCAATGTCCAACGACCAATGGGACGGTCGCGTGAGTGGTTAGTGGGCGTGGGGTGCAGCCGGGGCGGTGGCGCCGTTGGGGAAGAGGAGGCTCGGGGTGCCGGCAAGCTGGGCCTGGCTGTCGACGAGGAAGGCGCCCTGGGTGGCGACCTCGTCGCCGGGTTTCAGGCCGGCGCGAACGACGTAGAGGTCGTTTCCGTTTTCGTCTTCGAGCCGCGGGCCGAGGGCGAGCGGTGCGAGCTCGAAACGGGTTTCGCCGGACCTTTCGCGGGCGCCGATTTTCCAGGCGACGTTGCGGACGCCGGTGGAGAGCACGGCCGTTTTCGGCACGAGGGCGAACTCGCCCCAGGTGGTTCTGTCGAGCGGGTCGGCGGGCTTGAGGTCGGGACCGAGGACGACCTCGAAGCGGACGTTGACCAGGCTGCCGGGGGAGAGGACGGAGCGGGCGCCGCTCAGGTAGACGCGGACTTCGCGGGCGCGGAGGGCGGGATTGATCTCGCCGGCGACGCGGGCGACCTCGGCCTGGAGCTGCGGAAGCGGGCCGGCGTCGTCGCTGTCGACGCGCACGGGCTGGCCGATGACGATCCAGTTGGCGCGGGGCTCGGGAACGTGGACGACGAGGGCGAGCTTGTCGGGATCGACGAGGCGGAGCAGCGGCGTGTCGGGCATGACCTCGCGGCCGACCTCGAGCGTGGTGTTTATCATCTCGACGTCGGCCTGGAGGACCTGGCCGGCGAAGGGGGAGTTGATGACGACGGTGTCGCGTATCGGTTTTCCGGCGACAAGATCGTCGGCTACCTCGGGGAGGTTCCAGCGGGCGAAACGTTCGCGGAGGCTGGCGACGAGCGCGTCGTCCTTGAGTTTGAGCGCGGCCTGGAGCTCGCCCTGCGCGGCGATCACCTCCGGGCTGTAGATCTCGATGACGGGCGCGCCGGCCTCGACTTCCTCGCAGCAGCCGTAGGTGGCCTCGAAGCGTTTCACGATGCGGCCGGCGACGCGCGGGATGACGAGCTTGGTGAAGCGGTGGTCGTAGTCGGCCGTGCCGTAGGCGCGGACGGCGGCGCGGGCGGGGCCGGAGCGGACGACGGACGTTTCAAGGCCCATGCGGTGGCTTTGCTCGGAGCCGAGCGCGCCGGCGACTATCTTGGTCATCGTCATGCCGCACACGGGGCAGTCGCCGGGTTTGTCGCCGATGAAGTCCATCATCGGGCAGGCGTAGCGTTCGCCGGCGACGGCGACGCCCGCGGCGGCGTGGTCATGTCCGGCGGCGGAGTGGAAAAGAGCCGAGGCGGGGAGAAGCGCGATCGTCACGGCGCCGGCGGCGAGGCCGGCGAACGCGATCAGCCAGGAGGGGAGGGAACGCATGGCGAGGGACGGTCGGGCGCGTTATTTTTTCGGCGCGACCTCGTTGCGCAGGGCGTGGGGGCCGTAGCGGTCGGGCTCCTTGGCGAACTTGGGCGGGCAGGCGGCGCAGCCGAGGCCGACGAGTTTGCCTTGGTAGACGACGGGTTTGATCCCGGGGTCGACATCCATGCCGCAGACGGGGCAGACGGTGTTCACGGGCTTGGCGTCGGCGGAGGGCGCGACGGGAGCGGGCGCGGGAGCCGAGGCGGCGGCCGGCCCGGCGTAGGGCTTGTGGAGGACGGTGCGCACGCCGAGGGCGAGGGCGGCGCCGACGAGGAAGGTGACGAAAAAGAGGACGACGGACTTCATGGCGTGAAAAGGCGGGAGGGTGCGTGGCGCCAGAGCTCGGCGCGGGCGGCCTTGGCGGCGGCCTCGGCTTCGATGATCTGGAGTCGGGTGTCGGTCTGGCGCTCAAGGATTTCGAGCACCATGAGCACGGAGTTTTCGCCGCCCATGCCGGCCGGGGCGGCGCCGGAGCCGCGGACGAGCGAATCGTATTCGGCGTCGAGGCGGGCGGCGGTTTCGTCGGCGAGGCGGCGGGAGATGTCGGCGAGACGCGAGGCGCGTTCGGCGCGGGAGAGGGCGGCGCGGGCGCGGTGGCGGGCGGAGTCGGCCTCGGCGCGGGCGGCGGTCTCTTCGGCGCGGGCGGCGCGTTGCTCGGCGCGGGCGTAGCCGCGGGAGCGGAAGGGGAGCTCGGTCATGAAGGCGACGCTGACGGTGTCCATGTCGCCCATGGATTGTTCCTCGCGCTCGAAGCGGAGACCGACGGCGGTCATGGGTCGGGCGGAGGCGCGGGCCATGCGGGCCATGGCGCGGGCTTCGTCGGCCTTGGCGGAGGCGAGGCGGAGCGCGGGCAGGTTGTCCGGATCGATCTCGTCGGCGGAGGGGGCGGAAAAGGGCGGGAGCGGGACCTCGGGCGCGAGGCCGAGGCGTCCGCGGGCCTCGGAGAGCGCGTCGTCGGCCATGCGCGCGTCCTGCTCGATCATGAGGCGCATCGAGGCGATGCGGGTCTGGAGAGCGAGGCGGTCGGCGGCGCGGCCGGAGCCGGAGGCGAGACGGGCGTCGATGGCGGCGAGGACGCGTTCGGTGCGCTCGATCTGGCGGGCGGACAACTCGGAACGAGCGCGGGCGGCCTCGGCTTCGGCGACGGCCATGGCGGTCTCGGCGGCCATCTCCCCGGCCATGACGGCGTAGTCGGCCTCGGCCATCGAGACGGCGGCGGAGGCGCGATCACGGTCGGCGGCGCGTTCGCCGGCTTTGGGGAGCGGTTGGCGGAGCGTGATCTCCCACATCGGGTAATCCTCGCCCATGGGCTCGCGGGCTCGGGAATACATGCCCTCGAGCTCGGGGTCCGGCAGGCGGCCGGCGGCGGCGGAGCGGGCGCGGGCCGCCTCGGCGCGGGCTCGGGCGGCTTGGAGCGACGGCGCCTGCGCGACGGCCGATATGAGGGCGGCGGCGGGAGGCGGGGCGATCTGCTCGCCGCGCGCGGGAACGAGAGCGGCGAGAAGGCTCGTGAACGCGGCGAGGTGGCGGAGACGCATGTGAGGCTTGGTAGAGAGCCGAGAACGCGGGAGAGGCTGAAACGGGGCGGACGCCGGGGACGGCATCCCTCCAGAACAGCTCAGTGGTTGTGGCCGGCGTGGGCGTCGGCGGCGGCAGGGGAGGGTTTCTCGGCGGCGGGCTTCGCGGCGGCGTCGAGCTTGGCGAGGTATTTGGCCGGATCTTTGGAAAACTTCTTCAGGCAGCCTTTGCAGCAGAAGCGCACTTCGCGGTCGGGTTTGCCCGCTTCCTTGTGAACATGGACGTAGGGTTCTCCCATGGAGCCGAGATCGTCGCCGGCGACGACGCAGGTCTTGAGCGGGTAGGCGCTTTCGGTTTTCGGAGCGGCGTCTTCGGCGCGCACGGAAGCGGACGACACGAAGACGAGAAGGGCGAGGGCGAGCAGGGCGGGTGGTTTCATGACTTGGAGTGATACGCGCGGGGAGGCCGAGCTCCGGCGGAAATCGCGGGAGACTTTGCCATCGGGTGGCGGAAACGGATCGGAATCCGCTCGCCGGGAGCCGGGCAAGCTTTGCTCCTCGACAGGCGAGGCGCGGGCTTGGTCTGGTTTCTGCAGCTTCCGCGTTTCCATGGAAAAACCCCCGCGTCGCTCGGCTCAGTGGTCGGCCTCGGCTTTCGCCTGCCTGGGCTTTGCCGTGCCGACGACATTGTGGGCCGGCGACGGTTCGATGTCCGGCCTGTTTGATGATTGGCCGAGCATGTTGCTGTCGGGCGGCTTGGCGTCGCTGGCGTCCTTCGCGCTGATGTGGGGCAGGTATCGCAAGCGGGCCGCGGCGTTCGCGGTGTCCGCGAGCAAGCTGCAGTTTCTGTTCGATCATGCGCCGGTGGCGGTGGTGGTGACGGATATGAGGCCGAGCATGGAGTGGCTGGCCGGGCTGCGTCGGGAAGGGGTGGTCGACGTCGCCGGCTATCTCCGCACGCGGCCGGAGAAACTGCGCGAGCAGTTCGCCCGGTTGCGGATCGTGGCGGTGAACCGCACCGCGCTCGAGCTGGGAGGGCTCCGCGATCTGGAGCAGGCCCAGGCGGACATGATGGCGTTCGCGTCCGATTTCGCGGAGGCCTTCGCCGCCGAGTTGCGGGCCTTGTGGGACGGGCGGACGGAGTTGACCCACAACGTCACCATCCATCGGCGCGACGGGCAGGTTTTGCAGGCGATCATGCAGTGGACGGTGCCCGTCGAGGACGGGAAGCCGGACCACTCGCGCGTGATGTCGGTGCTCACCGACGTGACCGATCTCCGCGAGACGCAGGCGCGTCTGCGGCAAAGCGAGGATCGTTGGGAGCTCGCGGTGCAGGGCATCAACGCGGGCATCTGGGAAATCGATTTCGCGAAGGACCGGTTCTTCGTGTCGGACCGGAGCCGGGAGATGCTGGGCTACGCGCCAGGCGATCTCGATGATTCGCGCGCGGCCTGGGAGGCCTTGATCCATCCGGAGGATCGCGCGGCGGCGGCCCTGGCGATGGAACAGCACCTCGCGCGCAAGACGGACGGATACCGCTGCGATCACCGGCTGTTGTGCCGCGACGGACGTTATCGGTGGATACTGGCGCGCGGCCTCGCGCAATTCGACGAGGCGGGCCGGCCGGTGCGCTTCGTGGCGACGCACTCCGACATCCATGCGCGCAAGGTGGCGGAGGAGGAGCTCGCCTCGGAGCGGGAGCGGCTGCGGGTGACCTTGCGGGCGATGGCCGAGGCGGTGATCACGACCGGCCGCGACGGCGTAGTGAACTATCTCAACGAGGCGGCGGAGCAGCTCACGGGCTGGGTGGAAGGCGCGGCGATCGGGCGGGCCCTGGCGGACGTTTGCCCCCTGGTGCATGAACGCACGCGGGAGCGCGTGGAGCCGCCGCATCGACGGGCCCTTTCGGAAGCGCTCGTCGTGGAGCTGCCGCCCGCGACGGCGTTGGTTCATCGCCAGGGCGTGCTCCGTCTGGTCGAGGGGCGTTGCGCGCCGATTCGCGACATCGCCAGCCAGCCGGCGGGCGTGGTGCTGGTGCTGCGCGACGTCACCGAGCGCGCGAAATTCGAGGCGGAGATGCTGCGCGCCACCAAGCTCGAGTCCGTGGGCGTGCTGGCGGGCGGCATCGCGCACGACTTCAACAACCTGCTCACGGTGATCATGGGCAACGTGACGCTCGCGATGCTCGACACGCAGGTGCGGAGCTCGGGCGGGCAGTGGTTGGAGGAGGCGGAGAAGGGGCTGATGCGCGCGAGGGATCTGACGCATCAGCTGCTTACGTTCGCGAAGGGCGGCGATCCGATCCGCTCGGCGGTGCAGCTCGCGGAGGTCGTGAAGGAGACCGCGCAGTTCTGCCTCCACGGGGCGAAGGCCAAATGCCAGTTCGAGATCGAGGCGGATCTCTGGGCCGCCGACGTGGACAAGGGGCAGATCGGGCAGGTGGTGCAGAATCTCGTGCTCAACGCCTCGCAGGCGATGCCGCACGGCGGCTTCATCTGGGTGAACTTGTCCAACGACGCCGCGCCGCCCCTGCGCACGGGCCTCGCCGGTCCGACGGTGCGCCTGTCGATCAGCGACACGGGTTCGGGCATACGCCCGGAGCATGTCAGCCGGATTTTCGATCCGTATTTCACGACCAAGCGCGAGGGCAGCGGGCTGGGGCTCGCGACGGTCTATGCGATCGTGAAGAAGCACGGGGGCTACATCGAGGTGGAGTCCGAGGTGGGCCGCGGCACGCGGTTCCGCCTGTGGCTGCCCGCGACGAAGACGGCGCGCCAGGCGGCGGTGAGCCGCTCGCCTTTCGGCGGCGCGGCGGCGATGAACGGCCGCGTGCTGCTGATGGACGACGAGGAAGGCATCCGGATGATGGCTTCCCAGCTGCTCACGCGCATCGGGTTCATGGTCGAGGCCGCGCCGGACGGCGCCGCGGCGGTCGAGGCCTATCGACGGGCGATGGACGAGGGACGGCGTTTCGACCTCGTTATCATGGATCTGACCGTGCCCGGCGGCGAGC
>CBINJQ010000127.1:0-10584 GCA_966251015.1 uncultured Akkermansia sp.
CGTGGGTGGACGGGTGTTGCGGGCCCATGGAGACCTCGAGGAGGTCGCCGTGGAAGGTGTCGTGGACGCGACGAAAAGTCGGGCCGGTGGGCGCGGTGCCGCCGGCGGGGAAAAGCGTGTCGGGCTGGATCATGGGCGGGTCTCCGCCGGGGCCGCGGCCGCGCGGGCGGCCTTGGCACGTTCGAGCACCTCGCCGTGCGGCGTGGGCTCCCATTCGTGGTCGTCGGGAGAGACGTAGTCCTTGCGCATCGGATTGCCGACGAAGGTATCCCACATCAGGATGCGGCGGAGGTTCGGATGGCCCTCGAAGACGACGCCGAAGAGATCGAAGACCTCGCGCTCCTGGAGATCGCAGGAACGCCAGACGGGCGTGAGCGAGGGGAGCGTGACGTTCGCGGCGCGGTCGGCGGTGCGGAGGCGGAGGATGACCGGGCCGTGGCGGCGGGTCATGGAGTAGAGGTGGTAGACGACCTCGAGGCGGCCGGGCTCGGTGCGCTTGGTTTTCTCTTCGACGACCTTGGCGGGGCCGCCGGCGGGATCGGGGACGGATTTTTTGACGGTCTCGACGATCTCGCGTTCCGGCCAGTCGAGGCCGGTGACGTTGGAGCAGTAGTCGAGGAGCAGCTCGGGATCGTCGCGGAGAAAGCGGGCGATGGCGCGGGCGTGGGCGGCGTCGATCAGCAGGCCGTGTTGCGCGGCGGGGCCGGGGTTTGGGGCCACCTCGATTTTGGCCGAAGGGAAACGGGCGAGGAGGCGGTTGCGGATTTGCTCGATCGTTTCCATGGCGGGCGGCTCAGGCTTTGGCGGCGGCGGGCGCGGTTTGAGATCGAGAGGACGGCGCGGCGAGGGCCGGCGGGGTCGGCGGGCGAAAGGCGCCGGGGGCGAAGGGCGGGACGAGGTCGGTTTCGCCGCACTCGGGAACGGGAATCTCGGCGATTACTTCGGGGCGGAGGTGGCGGGCGGCGTGCTCGCCGGTGACGCGCTCGGCGCGGATCTTTTCCTGCAACTTGACCAAGCCGTTGAGCAGGGCCTCGGGGCGGGGCGGGCAACCGGGGATGTAGATGTCGACCGGGAGGAAGCGGTCGATGCCCTTGAGGACGTTGTAGCCCTGTTTGAAGGGGCCGCCGGAGATGGCGCAGGCGCCCATGGCGATGCAGTATTTGGGCTCCGGCATCTGGTTCCAGAGGCGGACGACCTGCGGGGCCATCTTCTTGGTGACGGTGCCCGAGACGATCATGAGGTCGGCCTGGCGGGGCGAGGGGCGGAAGATCTCGGCGCCGAAGCGGGCGATGTCGAAGCGCGCGGTGGCGGCGGCGATCATCTCGATGGCGCAGCAGGCGAGGCCGAACTGGAGGGGCCAGATGGAGTTGGCGCGGCCCCAGCCGTAGAGTTCCTCGAGGCAGGTGATCAGGATGCCGCGGCGGCGCAGCTCCTCGCGCTCGGCCTCGGGGATGTCTCCGCAGGCGGGGAAAGGCTCGGGCTTCGCGGACGGGCCGGAGGCGTCGGGCGCGCCCGCGTGGGAGGTGAATGCGGCGGTGCTCATTGCCATTCGAGGTGTCCGCGGTGCCAGGCCCAGACGAGGCCCTCGACCAGCAGCAGGAGGAAAACGAGCACCGTCACGAGAGCGCCGACGGGCAGGGAGGTGAAGGCGACGGCGGCGGGCAGCAGGAAGAGCGCCTCGGCGTCGAAGATCAGAAAGACGATCGCGTAGAGGTAATAGTGGGCCTTGAACTGGATCCAGACCTCGCCTTCGGCGGGCAGGCCGCACTCGTAGGTGGAGTTTTTCACCGGCCCGGGGCGGGCGGGTTGGAAGGTCTTTGTCCAGAGACGCGCCACGCTCAGCAGCAGGAGGGGGAAGATCAGGGCGATCCCTCCGAACAGCGCGAGGAAAGCGTAGGATGAGGAGCTCATCGGGGCTCGATCAGGCTGCCCCGACGCAAGGCCAGCCGCAAAGATGAAGGCCGGGACTGGATTGGCGAAAAGGCCTCATCCTTTGGCCGTCCGCGGGGCGGCATCGGGCGGTTTACGCGGCGGCGTCCGATCCTTTTCCCGGGGAAATTTGAGTTTGCCAGCGCGTCGCGCCGCTCGGCACGCTGCCCCTTCTCGTCAGAGTTCAGAAGCCCTTTAACCAAAACACACAGCCATGTCCGAAGATCTCGTAGGTAACGTCCTGGTCGGCCAGTCCGGCGGCCCCACCGCAGTCATCAACGCCTCTCTCGCCGGCGTGATCTCGGAAGCGCTCAACCACCCGGACATCGAGGAAATCTACGGCGCCCTCAACGGCGTGCTCGGCATCTTGAACGAGGAGCTCATCGACCTCGCGGCCGAGAGTCAGCAGACCATCCGCGGCCTGAAGTTCACCCCCGGCGCCGCCCTCGGCACCTGCCGCTACAAGCTCAAGAAGCAGGCCGACTTTGACCGCGTGCTCGAGGTCTTCAAGGCGCACAACATCCGCTATTTCTTCTACGCCGGCGGCAACGATTCCCAGGACACGGCGGACAAGATCTCCAAGCTCGCCCAGCAGCAGGGCTACGCGCTCCGCGTCATCGGTATTCCGAAGACGATCGACAACGACCTGCCCGTCACCGACCACACCCCCGGCTACGGCTCCGTCATCAAGTATATCTCCACCACCATCCGCGAGATCGCCTGCGACAACGCCGCGATGGGCCAGCACGACCTCGTGCAAATCGTCGAGGTCATGGGCCGCAACGCCGGCTGGATCGCCGCCGGCGCCTCGCTCGCGAAGCGCAAGGACCATCCGCACGACGCCCCGCACCTCATCTACCTCCCCGAGGTCGCCTTCAGCCCCGAGAAGTTCACCGCCGACATCCAACGCGTCCTGAAGCGCGAGAAATACTGTCTCGTCGTCGTGGGCGAGGGCCTCGTCGACGCCGACGGCAACTACATCGCCGCCGACGACAAGACCGACGCCTTCGGCCACGCCCAGCTCGGCGGCGCCGCCGATTATCTCCAGTCGCTCGTCGAGCAGAACCTGCCCGGCGTCAAGTGCCGCACGGTGAAGCTCGGCATGGCCCAGCGCTGCGCCGCCCACGCCGGCTCCAAGGCCGACGCCGACGAGGCCTTCCTCGCCGGCCAGATGGCGGTCAAGGCGGCGATTCGCGGCGAGACCGACAAGATGGTCACGCTCCAGCGCGGCACCACCGACCACTACACGGTCGAGACCGGTCTCGCCCCCCTATCCGAGATCGCCAACGGCGTGAAGAAGCTCCCCCGCGAGTGGATCAACGAGGACGGCGTCTCCATGAACCACCAGTTCATCCGCTACGCCACCCCGCTCATCCAGGGCGAGACGCAGGTCGCGTTCGAGCACGGCCTCCCGGCCTTCGCCAAGCTCGACAAGGTCGCGGTCGACAAGCAGCTCCCCGCCTACGAGACCTGAGCGACCGTTTCGTGGACGCCGCGAGAAGCGCGAAACACGTTTCGTTCTCCTTTTGAAGCCGGTCGCTCTCTGGAGCGACCGGCTTTTTCGTTCACCGGGATTTTCACGCCGATGCCGCCGATGCCCCCTGTGTCCGACTTGCCCGGTCTTTTGGTCTCCGGTGGACGGGCGGGTCCCTCCGCCCTTGGTTCGGACGCCCGTGGTTCAAGCAGCGTGCGCGGGGGCGCGCACGCCCAACCGCCTTGAACTCGAGCAAAGCTCTTTTCGTCGCCCCGCCGCCCGCCTCCGCGCCCGATTCTCCGCGCGGCGTTTTCACCGCCCTCGCGGCGTATCTCTGCTGGGGCATGTTTCCGCTTTTCTGGCGGCAACTGGCCTCGGTCGACGCGTTGGAGCTGATCGCGCACCGCCATGTGTGGTCGCTCGCGGCGGTGGCGATCCTGCTTCCCGTGCTCGGCGGATTTCGCGAACTCGCGGCGGCCCTCCGCCGGCCCGCGCTGGTCGGCGTGAGTTTTGCCGCCGGCCTCTTCCTCACGGTCAACTGGCTCGTGTTCGTGTGGGGCGTCGCGCATGGGCGGGTGATCGAGTGTTCGCTGGGTTACTTTCTGCAACCGCTCGCGGCCGTGCTGGTCGGACGTTTCGCGCTCCACGAACGCCTTTCGCGGATGCAGACGCTCGCGTTGGCGGTGGCGGCGGGCGGCGTGGGCTTGCTCGTCTGGCGCACGGGCTCGGTGCCGTGGGTCTCGCTCGGCATCGTGGCGAGCTGGGCGCCGTATTCGTTGCTGAAGAAACGCGCCGCGCTGCCGGCGTTGCCGGGCTTCGCGTTGGAGACGCTGCTGCTCGCGCCGTTCGCGTTCGGCTACCTCGGCTGGCTCGCGTGGCACGGGCGCGGCGCGCTCGGGCATGCGTCGGCGGGCGTCGAGGCGCTGGTGCTGGCGAGCGGGATCGTGACGGCGGTGCCGCTGCTGCTTTTCGCGGACGGCGCGCGGCGCCTGCGGCTGACCACGCTCGGGCTTTTGCAATACATCGTGCCGACGATGCAGTTCCTCGTGGGCTGGGCGGTGTTTCACGAGCCGCTGGCACGGGACCGGCTCGTCGCCTTCGTGTTCATCTGGGCGGGGCTCGCGATCTACGGCGTGGACTTGGCGCGGACGGCCCGCGCGGCGAGTCGCCCGAAGTGACTTGGGTTCGCGCCTCGTTCGTTGACGCGCGCCCCGGGGCGTTCGCAGGCTGGCCGGATGCGTTACCCGATGCGCCTGTGGCGTCTTGGCCTCCTGGTCGTGATTGGTTTTGCGAGCGCGGCTTCCGTGTTCGCGATGGCGCGACGGCCGAATGGCGTGGCGCCTTTTCCGGTCGAATCGGGGCATCCGTATGCGGACGCGGTCACGAGTTTCAGCCGGCTGAAGCCCGAGGAAAGGGATGCGGTCGGCTCCTCCGCGCCCGACGCGGAGCTTTCGCCGACGGGTCGCGAGGCGCGGCGGGAAATCGCCGCGGCCCTCGCCGCCGGCCGCGATGCGGCGCCGCGGTGGAGGGCGGAACACGATCCGCTTTCGCCGGGCTACGATCCCGATTTTCTCAAGACCCTGTCGTCGCTGGCGGCGGTTCGTTCGGCCGTCGCGCAATATGAAGGAGACGCGGCCGCGGGCGATGCGGCGACGCTGGACGGGCTCGCGCTTTTATTGAGCGTGGGGCCCGGTCTCTCGGCCGAGGATTGGAAGCGGCAACAGGACTTGATCGTCGATGGGTTGAAGCGAATCGAGGCGCGCGGCGCGGACCGGTCTCCGGCCGAGGCGGCCGCGTTGTTGGCGGAGTTGCGGGCGCTGCCGCCGCCGGTCTCGTTCGCGGACATGATTCGCGCGGATCCCTTGTGGAAGGGCCCCGGGGCGAAGTTGCGCCGGGCCTTGGAGCGCAGGGCGCGGGCCTTGGGCTTTAAGTCGGACCGGATCGACCCGGATGTGCTGCGCATGGCCGGGCTCGTGGTCGAGGGGAACAGGTCGGCGGTTTCCTTCGAGATGCCCGCCGGGTCCTTCTGGCTGGAGCCGGGCCAGACCCGCTACGGGGTCGCGTTGCTCGAGCTCGACATACCGGGCCGCCAGGCGCGGATTTTTTTCGAGGGCCGGGAGGCGGTGGTCGAATTGAAGTCGCGGAGAATCGGGAGCTGGGAAGACACGGTGCTGGAGGGCGCGATCAAGGGGCTCGTGGAGGAATCGGATCTCACCGTGGCGGCTTTTCTCGAAGGGAGGGACAAATCGCGCTCGTTGTCGGAGCATCTGGCGGGCCTCGACGATTTCGGACGCGAGGCCGACGCGCTCGCCCGGGACATCGCCGAGGGAAGGGTGGAAAAATCGGACGTCGAGGGGCTGACCGCCCGGGTGGCGCGGCTTCAGGCCTTCGCGCCTTGGTCCGGATTCAACGGGGAGGAATTCGTGCAAAACGTTTTCGAGTTCCAAGCCCAGGGCGAAAAGGCCGGGGGGGCGTGGAGCAAGACCCTGGAGGAGCTGGAGCGGGTCGCTGGCGGCGGGGCGGGAATGCGTTAAAGTCGGCTTCGTGGTGAACACGAGTTCCGCGCCTTCCTCCGCTTCGTCCGACAAGCCGGTGCGCGGCGTGCTGCCATGGCTCGTCGCGGCGGCGCTCTTCATGGAGAATCTCGACGCCACGGTGCTGAACACCGCGGTGCCGACGATGGCGCACGATCTCGGGGTGTCGCCGCTCAGCCTGAAGTCGGTGCTATCGAGCTACACGCTGAGCCTGGCGGTCTTCATTCCCGCGAGCGGGTGGGCGGCGGACCGCTTCGGCACGCGGCGGGTGTTTCTCTGGGCGATCGGTCTCTTTCTCGCCGGCTCGCTGCTTTGCGCGGCGGCGACCACCTCGGGTCTGCTGGTGGCGGCGCGCGTGCTGCAAGGCATGGGCGGGGCGATGATGGTGCCGGTGGGGCGTCTCGCCTTGGTGCGAAGTTATCCGCGCTCGCAGATGCTGGCGGTGACGAACTTCGTGGTGATCCCGGCGCTGCTCGGGCCGCTGCTCGGACCGACGACGGGAGGCTTGATCGTGACGTGGTTTCACTGGCGCGCGATTTTTCTGCTCAACCTGCCGATCGCGCTGATCGGGCTCTGGCTGACGCGGAAGCACATGCCGGATTTCCGGGACCAGGCGCCGGCGCCGATGGATTTTCCCGGCTTCGTGCTCTTCGGGACGGGCATCGCGTTGCTCTCCTACGTGCTGGAGGTGTTCGGCGAACATAGCGCGCCGCTCTCGTCGGTGGGCATGCTGCTCGCGGGCGCGGTGGTGTTGCTGCTCGCCTACGGCTGGCACGCGCGAGGAGTGGCGCGACCGCTGCTCGATCTGGCGCTGCTCAAGGTGCGGACCTTCCGGGTGGCGGTGCTGGGCGGCTTCGTGACGCGGCTCGGCGTGGGGGCGTCGCCGTTTTTGCTGCCGCTCCTGTTTCAACTCGGGCTCGGCTACGCGCCCTGGCAGGCGGGCTTGTTGACGATGCCGCAGGCGATGGCGGCGATCGGGATGAAAGTGATGAGCCGGCGTCTGCTCGCGAAGTGGGGGCATCGGAATCTGCTGATGGTGAACACGGTTCTGCTCGGCGGCATGCTCGCGAGCTACTCGCTGGTGTCTCCGGGCGTGCCGACGGTCGTGTTGCTGGCGATGACGCTGGCGCAGGGGTTTTTCTCGTCGCTCCAGTTTACCTGCATGAACTCGCTCGTTTACGCGGACCTGCCGGACGAGGCGGCGAGCCGCGCGGGGAGCATCGCGAGCACGGGGCAGCAGCTTTCGCTGAGCTTTGGCGTGGCGACGGGCTCGATGCTGGCGGCGTGGTTTGTCGGCGCGGAGTTGCGTCCGCCGCCGGATGTATTGGTGCCGGCGCTACACCGCGCGTATCTGGCCGTGGGCGTGCTGACGGCGCTGTCGTCGTTCACCTTCTGGGGTTTGCGGCCGCACGACGGAGACAACGTGAGCAACCGGCGTCGGCGCGATATGAGCCCGCGGGCGGCGACGGCGGTGCGGAACACGGCGGACGGGGCGACGGGGACGTGATGATTGGCCGCAAAAAGGCGCAGAAAATCATCGGGCGGATGCTGCGCTACAGGCGCCTATAGGCGCGCGGGAGAGCTATGTCGGGGGAGGAAATTTTTTGCGCCTTTTTGCGGCCAAACTCGGATTGGAATTATTTAGCCGAGGCCGAGCTCGAAGTTGTCGGAGTCGTCTTCGTCGCGGGCGGCGAGCCCGTGGACGGCGGGGACGATGCATTCCGGAGAGTCGAAATCGGAGCGGTTGACGCGCGGGCTGACGGGCGTGGCGGTCATCTGCGCGGCGCTGGCGGGGGCGAGGAGCGCGGCGAGGTCGGACTCGGTTGCGGAGGCGTCGAGCCAGGCGCGGCAGGCCTCGGCGCTCGCGAGCATGGCGGGCATGCGGTGGTGGAGCGGCGCCATGAGCTCGTTGGGCGTCGTGGTGACGATGACGGTGGCGGGGGCGCCGTCGGCGGCGTGCGGTTCCCAGAGCCCGGCGAACGCGAAGGGCTCGGCGTCGGCGCGGCGGAAGAGCCAAGGAAGGCGGGCGCGACCGCGTTTTTCCCATTCGTAGAAGCCGGTCGCGGGGACGAGGCAACGACGGAGGCGGAAGGCTTCGCGGAAGGCGGGCTTTTGCGTGAGCGTCTCGGCGCGGGCGTTTGTGAGCAGGGCGCTTGGAGCGGGGAGCAAGGAGCCTGAAGAGGAGGAAGCGACGGGGGGAAAGCCCCAGCGCGGGGTGAAGACGCGGGCGGTGCGGGGTTTTTCTCCGGTGCGGAGGGCGAGGAGCCCGGTGCCGGGGGCGATGTTGAACCGGCTCTCCGCCCGGGCGACCGCGGCCGCGATGACGTCGAGGCCGAGCTTTTTAAAGCCGGCCTCGGCGACGGGGACCTCGAGGACGAAGCGGGTGCACATGGCGGGAAACAAAAACGCGCGGCGCCGGAGGTCGAGCGTCACGCGGAGAGGCGTTTGGTTTGCATGAGGACGGGCGCGGGGACGCGCCCGTCCACCTCAGGCGGGACGGCCTGGGTCCTAATCAGCCGGTTGGCGCTCAGGCCTGGGCGAGGGCTTGTTCGAGGTCGGACTTGAGGTCGGCGAAGTCTTCGCAGCCCAGGCTGAGGCGGATGTAGTCGGGCTGGACTCCGGAGGCGACCTGCTCCTCGGCGGTGAGCTGGCTGTGGGTCGTGCTGGCGGGGTGGATGGCGAGGCTCTTGGCGTCGCCGATGTTGGCGAGATGGCTGAAGAGCCTGAGCGAGTTGATGACCCGCTTGGCGCCCTCGAAGCCCGACTTCACGCCGAAGCCGAGGAGGCCGCCGTATCCGCCGGTCAAATACTTGTTGGCCGCGGCGTGGTATTTGGAGCCGGGCAGGCCGGGGTAGTTGACCCAGGCGACCCGGGGGTGGTCTTTGAGCAGGTGGGCGACGGCGAGGGCGTTGGCGCAGATGCGCTCCATGCGGAGGTGGAGCGTCTCGATGCCGATGAGGGATTGCCAGGCGTTGAAGGGCGAGATGCACGCGCCGACGTCGCGGAGGAGCTGGAGGCGCATCTTGAGGGCGAAGGCGACGTTGGCTCCGCCCGCAGGCGGGAAGGCCTTGAAGGCGTCCCAGTGGACGAGCCCGTGGTAGGACGGGTCGGGGGTGGTGAAGCCGGGGAAGCGACCGGAGCCCCAGTCGAAATTGCCGCCGTCGACGACGATGCCGCCGATGGAGGTGCCATGGCCGGCGAGATACTTCGTGGTGGAGTGGACGACGATGTTGGCGCCCCACTCGAAGGAGCGGTGGAGGATCGGGCTGAGGCAGGTGTTGTCGAGGACGAGGGGCACGCCGGCCTCGCGGGCGATCTTCGCGACCTCCTCGACGGGGAAGATGTTGAGCGCGGGGTTGCCGAGTCCCTCGCCGTAGAAGGCCTTGGTGTTGGGGCGGAGCGCGCGGCGGAAGGCCTCGGGATCGTCGGCGTCGACGAAGGTGATCTCGAGGCCGAGTTTCGGCAGCGTGTGATGGAAGAGATTGTAGGTGCCGCCGTAGAGCTGGGAGACGGAGACGATGTGGTCGCCGGCGCCGGCGAGGTTGAGGATGGCGTCGGTGATGGCGGCCTGGCCGGAGGCGTGCGCGACGGCGGCGGTGCCGCCCTCGAGCGCGGCGATGCGTTGCTCGAAGACCTCGGTGGTGGGGTTTCCGATGCGGGTGTAGATGTTGCCCAGTTCCTTGAGCGCGAAGAGATTCGCGGCGTGCTCGGTGTCGCGGAAGACGAAGCTGGTGCTCTGGTAGAGCGGCACGGCGCGCGAGCCGGTGGCGGAGTCGGGGGTCTGGCCGGCGTGGAGGGATTTGGTGCCGAGGCCGGTCGGGTAGGGCTTGAGGGAGGACATGGAGGAGGGAATGACGGATGAAGAATGACCAGTGACCAATGACGGTGGGTGCGGAAAGGGTTAGCGTGAGTCGTGGGAGCAGGGGAGGCGATTTCGGATTTGCCGCGAACGGCGGGTAAGGGCGGGGTGCGTGGATGTCGGGAGCTTTTCTAATGCTGTTGATCGCGACGGGCATGCTGGCGGCGGCGCGGTTTTCCGTGTGGCCGGCGCGGACTTATCGCACGTGGTGGGTGGCGTTGGTCGCGACGGAGCTTGGCCATGTGTGGTGTGGGGCGGCGGCGTTGCTGGCGGTCGCGGCGGTTCGGGTCGCGTGGGCGGAGGGAGGCGGCCTGGCGGAGCGAGTGATCGCGGGCGTGGCGGTGGTGCCGGCGTCGCTGGCGGCGGCGGGTTTTGCGCGACCGGCCTGGTTGGCCTGGCGGATGAGCGACGAGATCGACGCGCGTCTGACGGAGGTGTTCGGCGCAGGGGAAAAGCCGTGGTCGTGGGCGAGGTTGTGGCGTTGGCCGACGAAGGCGGAGGCCGCGGCGGTGGAGTGTTTCGAGGCGGAGGGGCGGGCGGTGGATTTTTATCGGGCGAAGCCACGTGCCAACGCCGTGGAGCCGGGCGGGGCGCCCTGCGTGGTGTTGGTGCATGGCGGCGGCTGGGATCGCGGGGATCGCACGGAGCTGGCGGGGCTGAATCGTTGGTTGGCGGCGCGTGGCGTGGCGGTGGCGGCCTTCGACTATCGGCTGGCGCCGGAGCATCCGTGGCCGGCGCAGGCGGAGGATTTGCGCGTGGTGATCGGGTGGATACGGGCGAATGCGGAG
>CBINJQ010000128.1:0-10572 GCA_966251015.1 uncultured Akkermansia sp.
CGATGTTCAGGCGGGAAAACGCATGCGGCCGGAAAAAGCGACGGTTCGCCCGGACTCTTTCGTGTCGTTGAAATTTGGAGACACCCGTGGACGGCGTCTGCTTTTCCCGCCGGCCGGGCGTGTCTGGGGTGTATAGCCCAGAGGACGCCGAATCAGTTGCATCGCGAAAAAAAGTTGGAACCTTTTCGACGAGTCCGCGTCAGACATCACATATCCTTGAGCACGGTTTCGGAGCCCAATCCCCAAGCGACGAAGCCACGGACCGGCTCAAGGGGCAAAACTTTCGTTCTTTCGTGATCACCTCGGTGAACACACCCAATTCCTGAAGCCGCGAACTTCAGGAGTGTTAGTTGAAGCTGGACCTGACGGGGCCGCCCTTGTGGTGGCCCCGTCTTGTTTTTTGGGAATCCCCGCCCGGGGCGGTGCGGAGGCTGATCGAGCGGGCGAGTGGACTCGGGGCGGGGGGGCGACCTTGCACTTTTTGCGTTTTGCACGCCGAGCGTCCGGACCGCCTTGCACCGCGCGGGAAGCGAATCCTAACGTGATCCCGATAACGACCGGACTTTCACCCTCCGGCCAGCATCTCATCTACCATGCACGACGAAGCCGCGACCTCCGCCGCCCTGCTGCCCGATTTGCCTGATCCGCGCGATGCGCGCGTATTGGCCTATCTTAACTTAAAGCTCCGCGAACTGGGGCAGCCGGGGGTCGAGCTGCCGGCGGACGATGGCGCGGCCGCGCTTTCGAATCTCGTGGACCACTTCCTGGTGCTGGGCCGCGAAAAGGACCGCCTGCTCTCGCGACATTTGTGCCCCGTCGATCAGCGCATACAGAATTTCCTCTACGCCAACTTGGAGGAATTCGGGGCGGTTCCCCACCTGCCCGCCGCGACGCTGGTCCTTGATCGCCCGGGTCTGGCCCGCGCGCTTTCCCTTCCTCCCTCGGCCGACGAGCACAAGAGCTCGATCCTGACGTCCACGCGGTTGCAGAACGGCATCCTTCACAACCCGAAGTCCGACCGTCGCACCACGCAGGGCATATTCCACGTTTCGGAGGGCGGCCTGCCGATTCCCGACGACAAGAAGGCCGTGCCGGCCGCCGTGTTCTCGCGCCTGCTCCGCCACGCGCTCAACCCGCCCGACGAGCTGCTCGCGTTGCCCTTCACCGCGGCCTCGGCCAGGCCCGCCCACGCCTTCGTCTCGCTCTATTTGCGCCCGGTCGTGGTGCCCGAGGTGCCGGGCTTCACCCCGGCGCGCCGCATGGAGACGCGTTTCTTCATCCCGGGCGCGCTCGTGGCCAACCTGGACTTCGTCGAGAGCATCTTCGGCAACGCCGGCGATCCCGGCCTGCCGGTCAACGACTCCGCGCTCGATCCCGAGCACTGGACCGGCCACACCGGCTGCATCATCCTCGCGCCGCAGTTGAACGGCCTGAAGAAAAAGGAGCTCGGCCTGCCGGCGTGGGAGGACGCCACCGAGCGTCAGCGCCGCGACGGCATGTGCTGGAAGTCGCCCGACGAGCCCTACAACGACGGCGTCGCCTTCAAATGCACCTCGCGCGACGCCTCGGGCGTCGTGGTGACGATCATCTCCGACAACTACTTCGGCTACTGCAAGAAGGAGGTGAAGACCCAGATCTCGCTCGCCGCGAACCTGCTCGGCCTCGCCGAGGAGGAGCACGCCGGCGGCGCGCTCGCCTTCCCCAGCTACGACCTCGGCGAGGAGTTCGCCCTTCCCTCGGTTTTCCCCGAGGCCGAGACCTCGCTCGACAAGGCCATCGCGCTCCTCGGCGCCCGCGCGCTGCCGCAGCCCGGCGGCTGGGCCCGCGACGCGGAGTATCCGAATATTTACTACGTCCCCGGCGACGCGCGCTTCGACCTGCACGCCCAGCGGGTGGCGTGGGGCCCGGCCGAGAAGCCCGCGCACTCGCTCAAGCTCCTCCCCGGCGCGACCTACGTGCTGCCGTCCGGCTACAAGGTCGAGATGGTGCGGCCCGACGCCAACTCCCGCTGGCGTCTGCGCGGAACCACGGCCGAGGGCATTCTCTGCCACAAGCCCTGCACCGTCTCCGGCGGCGGCAAGTCCGAGATCTCGAAGTCGATCGCCGACGCGACCTTCTCCGGCCCGGTCTTCATCTCCGACGCGGAGAAGGACCTCGATCTCGTCGAGGCCATCCTGAAGCGCGACTATTCCGGCATCTATCGCGACGCCGCGCGCAACAAGTCGCCGCGCGCCGGACGGCCCATCCTGTCCGCGAAGCGTTCGCTCGGCTCGGTTGTGAAGCTGCTCTCGCGCAGCCCGGACTACACCGACGACTACAACGACTGGCTCGGCACCATCCCGCGCTACATCCGCGACCTCGTGCTGCTCGTGAAACGCGTCCACAAGACCGAGCACGGCGACGACTGGCGCCGGCATTTCGCGGTCGACACGATCAACGGCCGCCCGGGCAACGAGCTCAAATACCACGGCGCCCGCGCCACCACCCAGTTCCTGCGCATCGGCTACGCGAAGGACGGCGGCTGGCGCACCTTCTCGCTTCGCAGCGACTTCCTCCCCGCCGTGAAAATCCAGGCCGAGGACGACATCACCGCATCGACCGTCGCCCCCGCCTGCGTGGTGAAGGGGTTGCCCGCCGAGCTCGTCGGCACGTCCGCGTCGATCAAGGTGGTTCACAACTGCGAGACCCGCCTCTTCCAGCGCCCCGACGACGCGATCGTGCGCGGCTACGACAAGCACGCCGAGAAGGACTTCTCCGGCCGGCGCAACTTCTTCTCCAACTACGAGCCGCTCCCGCACGCCTCGATCAAGGACATCCTCGAGGACACGCTCGGCTTCGACGCCTACACGCCGCCGATCAAGGAGCTCGTGCATGACTTCGCCGCGAAGCCGGATGCCGGTTACGTGGCGTTGCCCTCGCACCCGCGCATCGTCGACGGCAAGCCCACGAAGAACCCGCGCTACCTGCAGATCCGCCCCGATTTGCTCGACCCGCGCGCGACCGCGCTGGCCCGCATCGGCGCCCGTCTCAGCCGCGGAATCGCCGCGGACGAGCCCGTCGTGTTCCCCGTCGGCGCCGTGCTCATGGGCCGCCGCCTGAATCCGCCGGAGAAGGGCGTGCGCCCGCTCTGCGTCTTCAACCCGATCCACTACCAGGAGCTGCCCGAGGCCTTCATGGACCTCATCGCCTCGCTCACCGGCAAGTCGCCCTCGACGACCGGCGCGGGTTCCGAGGGCGCGCTCACGAAGGGACCGTTCAACGCGTTGCCTCCGATCTTCGATCTGAACGCCGCGCTCGTCTCGTTCCTCCTCACGGATCTTCCCGCCTTCTCGACCGCCGCCGGTTGGGTGGGGCCGAAGCTCCGCGTCGATCATGACGTCTCGCTGCTCGTGCCGGAGATCTGGTGTCGCATGACGCCCGAGGAGCGCACGCCGAAGTATCTCGTCGAGAACGGCTATCTCGAGCGCTGCAAGGACTTCGTGCACGACGGCAAGCCGGTCCTCGCCTCGCGCCTCGGCTGGCGCATCACGGATCGTTTTGTGCAGGCCTTTTTCGGCCGCGTGATGAGCAACCCCTCGACGGTGTTCGACGAGGAGCATCTCAAGCCCGAGTTGACCGACGCCGGCGTTTTCGCCGACGGCATGGAGAACATCGTCGGCGCGATGAAGGAGGCGGCGGAGCACTACTTCGCCGACGGTTCCGTCGAGCAGGCCTGCCCGCCCTTGCGCGCGTTGCTCCACATCATGCGCGACGGCGCGTGGGAGGGGAAGGGTCTCGACTCGCCGGAAGTGCGCAGGCTCTTTGACCGCGCCGAGATGCTCAAGAGCGACTGGTATAAGGCGCGTCTCGAGGCGAAGCGGACCATCGACGCCGCCACCTGGGAGTCGCACGCCCGCTACCTCGAGAAGTTCCTCCGTCGCGCCAACTACGCCGACGTGGCGGTGAAGCTCGACATCAAGGGCAAGCTCGAGCGCGTGGTGGACCGGGTCCGCTCGGCGAAGGATCCGGGCTACGTGGACGCGCTTCGCGGAACGCTCGGCGGCGAGCCCGCCGTCGCCCGCGAGATCGCCTACGCGCACCGCGTGTAAGACGAGGGCGTCCGCCACGAAGTTTGTTTGGTTGATTTGAGCGCCGGCCCCCGGGCCGGCGCTTTTTGCGACAGGGGGCGGCCTTCCCGGCCTACTGCCGCGTGACGCGCAGACGAAGGAACTGGCGTGGCGAGGCGGCCGGGTCGCTCGTCGCCTGGACGGTGACCGATTCGCCGCCTTCCGCGGGCACGCGCGCGATTTCGGCGACGACGCTTGCGCCGCTTTGCCATGAGGGGGCGCCGAGATCCGGGGTCCATTCGACCGCATAGGCCACGTCGCCGCGCGCCTCGGGCTGGAAATACGTGATCACCAGACGGCCGTCCGACGTCGCGGCGGCGGTTGGCTCGTGCGAGGCGGAGTCGGGTGCGAGCGGGTCGGCGCCGAGCGCGTATTCCAGAAAGTTGGGCAGGCCGTCGCCGTCGGGATCGGCGGTCGCGCCGGCCGCCATGGGGTCGGAGAGTTGCTCGCCGGTGAAGCGGGCGAAGCGCCAGGCGTCGTAGGGCTTGTCCTGGATCGTCACCGTCGCGTTCGCGGGCGAGCCGGCGGAGAGCGACCAATCGGTGGCGACGGCGAGCGTCGCGGCGCGGTCGCCCTGGGCGAGGTTGTCCGCGACGGGGACGACGGCGACGGTCGCCGAGGCGGCCCCGGCGGGAATGAGAAGCGAGGCGGGCGGCGGGGTGTAGTGGGTTCCGGATACGGCGGTGCCGCCCCAGGCGAGCGGAACGAGGAGCGGGGCGGAGGTCGGGCCGGTGCGCGTGATGGTGAAGACGCCGGCGGTTCCGTCCTGCTCGCGCGCGGTCGGGGCGGTGGCGGCGACCGTGACGGTCGGCAGCGCGCGCCAGGCGAGGGCGTAGTCGGTGTTGGCGCTTGAGTCGCTCGTCACCACGAGGGCGTAGCGGCCGGCGGGCAGTTCGGGGACGTGGATATGCTCGAGGTTGTCCGCCGCGCTCGCGCTGGTTTGCACGACGGCGCCGGGGGTGAACGTGCCGGCGGCGACGTTGTGGAGCGCGAGGTTCAGGTCGGGGAGCGGGCTGGCGGAATAAGAGCCGAGCAGGGCTCCGACCGGGCGGTGCCAGACGAGCGCGGCGGAGAAACGGGGGCCGACCGATCCTGCGGGAATCTCGAAGAAGTAGGTGCGGCGCGTCGCGCTCAGGGTGGAGCGAACCGTTTCGTTGGCCCACGCGGTGTCGGGGGCGAGCTCGCCGTAGGTGCTTCGTCCGCCGAGCAGCGTTCGGTAGGAGAGGAGAATGTTGAGTTCGCCGGCTCCGTGGCGGAGGTCGATCGGCTGGGCGGGGCCGCGGCTCCAGGACGAGAATTCGTCTTTGGTGGCGCCGGCCAGGAGCAGGGCCTTGACGGTGCGCGGCAGGTCGGCGCCGACGAGCGCGTAGGGCGCCTCGGAGAGTTTTTGGGCGAGGAGGCCGGCGGCGGAGGCGACCTGGGGCGTGGAGGCGCTGGTGACCGTGTCGGGCGCGACGAGGTCGGGCTTGATCCGGCCCGGGCCGTCGTAGGCGGTGAGACCGGCGCTGTGCTGGCCGTTGGTGAGGCCGACGCTGATGAGATTATACCCTTGGGCGAGAAGGTAGGGCAGCGTCGTGGAGTAGCCGTTGTTCACGCCGGCTACGCAGACGACGCCATGGGTGTCCGCCATGTAGTCGAGACGGGCGTTGATGTAGGGAACGGTGGTCTCGGGGGGATTTTCCGCGTCGAACGTGTGCGCGATCCAGCTGTGGTTTTGCACCCGACGGGTCTCGGGGTAGGGAAGCGAGTCGATCCAGGTGTTGGCGTTGTAGGCGTCGATCAGGGTGGTTCCGGGAACGAGGCTGGAGCCGATGCCGTAGAAGTTTGCGCCGACGAAGGTGGCGTGCCCCGAGATCCCCGAGCCGGCGCTTTTGTTGGCGATGGTTTTGCCGGCGAAACGAGGGTCGGCGGGGTTGGGCAGGTAGTTGTTGCCGTTCGCGTCGCTCGCCTCGACTTGGGTGACGCCGGCCGCCACGGAGGTCGGCACGCCGCTGGTGAAGGTCTGAAGCAGACGAGTGTAGCCGACATCGTCCCGCCAGTCCGCGCGCAGCGCGCCGCAGGGAGCCAGGAACAGAAAGGCGACGGCGCCGACGAGGCGACCGGCGGGGGGGAACGGCTGGAGCATGGGCGTCGCGTTGTGCGGTCGCCAGTATCTGGCGAATGCGTGCTCGTCGCAAGCGGACGAATCCCGGGGACGCGACGAAGCGCGGGTCGAGGGGCGCGGAGGGCGTCGTTGTTTCCGACGCACCACGCTAGCCCGGGGGCCAGTTGAGCTGGCGCTTGGCGAGAAGGTGGACGTGCAGATGGGGCACGCTTTCGCAGGCGTCCGGGCCGTGGTTGATCACCAGGCGGAAGCCGCGGGCGAGTTGCAGCTTTTTCGCGACGACGCCGGCGGTGAGGAGAAGGTGGCCGAGGACGGCTTCCTGATCCGGCGAGGCTTCGCCGACGCGGGGGATGACGGTCTTTGGGATGATGAGCAGGTGGACGGGCGCCTGAGGCTGGATGTCGTGGATGACGATGCAGCGCTCGTCCTCGTGTTCGATCTTGGCGGGGATTTCGCGGGCGATGATGCGTTCGAAGAGGGTGGGCATGGCGGGAGCGTGGAGCGGGGGGCGCGTGGCGAGGAGTCCAAAAGCGATCAGAGAAAGAGGAGCCGCAGGTCGGCGTCGGGACGGGTGCGGGCGGCCGCGAGATCCCGGACGTAGGCGAGGGCGTCTTCGTATTCGCGGCGCCGGCGGGTGGTTTCGCGTTCTTCGGGCGGCAGGAGGGCGGCGCGGAGGTTGGTGACGAGGAGGGTGGACTCGCGGTAGGGCGCGAGGCGCTTGAGGCCGGTCATCAGTTCCGCGCGGGCGAAGAGAGGCGTCGCCGAGGCGAGGGTGCTGAGCGCGTCCCAATGGAAGAAGCCGTGGTCGGGCCGGGCGGCGAAGAACTTTTCCAGGAGACGCGCGGCCGCGGCGGTGAAAGCGGCGTCGTAACGCGCGGCGAACTCGGGATGGGCGCGGGTTTGCTCGGCGAGTTCGGCAAGGCTGAAGGCGATGGCTTCCTGGATCTGCTTCGCGAGGTAGAGGTCGTCGCCGGTGAGGCGCGCGAAGAGGGCGTTGACGAAATGCAGGCGGCGCAGCTCGTCGCGTGAGGCGGCAGCGGGCTCGGACATCGGATTTTTAACCGCTAAAGAGCGCTAAAGGACGCGAAATCGGAGACGACCGATGGATTGGTTTGGCGAGCGTTGGCGTGATTTAGCGGTTCTCCTCCGCCGGCTTTTTGCCGAGGTCCTTGATCTCGGTGACGAACTCGGAGACGTCGCGAAATTCCTTATACACGCTGGCGAAGCGGACGTAGGCGACGTGGTCGATCTTGCGAAGTTGTTCCATCACGCATTCGCCGATGGCGTCGCTCGGGATCTCTGAATCGTGGCGGGCCTCGAGGATGTCCATGACGTCGTCGACCAGCATGCCGATGCGCTCGGGGTCGATGGGGCGCTTATGGCAGGCGACCCGGATGGAGCGGGCGAGTTTTTCCCGGTCGAAATCCTCGCGGCGCCCGTCGTGTTTCAGCACGACGACGCCGTCGCGCACGAGGGTCTCGATGGTGGTGAACCTGGCGCCGCATTCGGTGCATTCGCGGCGGCGGCGGATCGAGTTCCCCTCGCGGCTGATGCGGGAGTCGATCACCTTGTCCTCGATGGAAGTGCATTTGGGACAACGCATGGCGGGGCGGGGAGCTGGGGGCGCGGGGCTGGGAGACGGAAGTCGGAGGAGACTCGGGAAGAGGCGCGGCGGTTACACGCGCCGCGGGCTCAGACGGGTTCGGCGCGGTCGAGTTTCAGGAAGTTTTCGAGGAGCTTCATGCCGCCTTCGGTCGCGATGCTCTCGGGGTGGAACTGGACGCCCCAGACGGGGAGTTCCTTGTGGCGCAGCCCCATGATCTCGCCCTCGGCGGTCTCGGCGGTGACGTCGAGGCAGGCTGGCAGGCTCGAACGCTCGACCAGCAACGAGTGGTAGCGGGTGGCGGCGAAATTTTGGGGCATGCCGCGGAAGACGTCGGTGTTTTTGTGCAGAATCGGCGAGGTCTTGCCGTGCATGAGGCGGTCGGCGCGGACGACGCGGCCGCCGAAGTAGTGGCCGATGGACTGGTGGCCGAGGCACACGCCGAGGATGGGCTTTTTCCCTGCGAAGGTCCCGATCATGTCGAGCGAGACGCCGGCCTCGGCCGGGGAGCAGGGTCCGGGCGAGATGAGGATGCGGTCGGGGTTGAGCGCGAGCGCCTCCGCCGGGGTGATCTCGTCGTTGCGAAACACGCGCTGCTCCACGCCCAGCTGTCCGAAGTATTGGACGAGGTTGAAGGTGAAGGAGTCGTAGTTGTCGATGACGAGGAGCACGCGCGGAAGGTGTGAACCGGATACAGTGAGGCGACGTGGCCGACGGGAGCAAGCCGCCGCTGGCGGACGCCTCCCCGGCCTCGGGTTGGGCTCAGGCGAGGGAGCCGGCTTGCGCGGCGAGGGTTTTGCGGATGCCGCCGCAGACGAGGTCGCATAGCTCGAAGATCGTGGGGTCGGCCACGGAGTAAAAGATCTGCGCGCCTTCGCGACGGCGGGCGACCAGCCCGGCGGAGGCGAGCGTCTGGAGGTGGCGCGAGACGTTGGTTTGCGTGCCGCCGGTCGCCTCGACGAGGGCGTTCACCGGGCGCTCGCCGTCCATCAGGGCCTGCAAGATGCGCAGTCGCATGGGCTCGCCGAGCACGGCGAACCGCCGCGCCACCTGCTGGAGCGCCTCGTCGTTCAGGACCTTTCCGCTTTTGGCCATGCGGCGAACACGACGAAGGCTTGACTATTTTTCAAGAATATGCGCATATGCTCATAAATATTATGAAGAACTTCGATTCCTCCTCTCTTCGCATCGTGATCGTGGGCGGCGTGGCCGCCGGCGCCTCCGCGGCGGCGCGCGCCCGTCGGTTGTCGGAAACGGCGCGGATCACCGTGCTCGAGCGCGGCCCCGACGTGTCTTTCGCCAACTGCGGTCTGCCTTACCACATCGGCGGGGAGATCGCGGACCGCTCGCGTCTGGCGGTGCAGACGCCCGAGAGCCTGGCGAAGTTGTTGAACATCGACGTGCGGGTGCGCACCGAGGCGCTGCGGATCGACCGGGCGCGCAAGGTCGTGGTGGCGCGGGAGCTCTCGCCGGGCGCGGGGGAGCGCGAAATCCCCTACGACAAGCTCGTGCTCGCGCCGGGCGCCGCTCCTTTGCGTCCCCCGCTGCCGGGAATCGACGACCCGCGCGTGCTCACGCTGCGCAATCTGCAGGACATGGACCGGATCAAGGTCGCCGCCGGCGCCGCGGCGCGCGTGCTGGTGATCGGCGCGGGCTTCATCGGTCTGGAGATGGCGGAGCAACTGAAACGACTCGGCAAGGCGGTCGCGGTCGTCGAGGCGGCGGACCAGGTCCTGCCGCCGCTCGATCCGGAGATCGCCGCGCCGGTGGCCCAAGGCCTGCGCGCGGAGGGCGTGGAACTCGTGCTCGGGGACGCCATCGCGGGATTCGCGACCGAGGGCGCGGGCGTCGGCGCCATGCTCAAGTCGGGACGAACGCTCTTCGCGGATTTCGTGGTTCTCGCCATCGGCGTGAAGCCCGAGAGCGGCCTGGCCGCGGCGGCGGGGTTGGAGGCGGGCGCCCGAGGCGCGATCAAAGTCGACGAATTCATGCGCACGAGCGACCCGGACATCTACGCGGCGGGCGACGCGGTGGAGAGCTTTGATCGCCTGGGCGGCGCGCCGATGAATCTCCCGCTCGGCGGTCCGGCCAACCGCCAGGGTCGCGTGATCGCGGACCATATCTTCCGGCCTGCCGAGGCGCGGCCCTATCCGGGACATCTGGGCACGGCGATCGTGCGGGTCTTTGATGTCGTCGCCGGGTCGACGGGATGGTCCGAGAAACGTCTCGCGCAGGCGGGGCGGGCGTATCGCTCGACCATCGTGACCGACTACCAGCATGCGAGTTACTTCCCCGGCGCGACGCCGTTGACCCTGAAGCTGCTTTGGTCGCCGGAGGACGGGCGCGTGCTCGGCGCGCAGGCGGTGGGGGCGGACGGCGTCGACAAGCGGCTCGACGTGATCGCGACCGCGCTGGCGGGAAAGATGAGCGTCGACGATCTCGCCGAACTGGAGCTCGCCTACGCGCCGCCTTTCGGGAGCGCGCGCGACGTGGTGAACACGGCGGGATTCGCCGCGCAAAACGCCCGGGCCGGATTGGTCCGTCCGGTGGCCGGGCTGCCCGCCGGGCGCGCGGTGCTCGACGTGCGCCCGGCCGCGGTCGCGCAGGTCTCGCCCGTGCCGGACGCGGTGAACATCCCCTTTCCCGAGCTACGCGCGCGGCTCGGCGAGCTGGACCGCGCGCGGCCCTGGGTGACGGGGTGCGCTTTGGGCAAGACGAGCTACTTCGCGGCGCGCGTGCTCGCGCAGGCCGGTTTTGAC
>CBINJQ010000129.1:0-10565 GCA_966251015.1 uncultured Akkermansia sp.
AGGTCGAGCCGTTGGAGGCCATGATCTCGGAGACGACGCGGATGGAGTAGGGGAACACGTCCTCGGGCGGGAGGATCGGCACGAGGGAGCGTTCGGCGAGGGCGCCGTGGCCGATCTCGCGACGGCCGGGGGCGCCGAAGCGGCCGGTCTCGCCGACGGAGAAGGGCGGGAAGTTGTAGTGGAGGGTGAAGCTCTTCGAGGTGACGCCGCCGGTGAGGCCGTCGAGCTCCTGGGCCTCCTTGGTCGGACCGAGGGTGGTGACGGCGATGTTTTGGGTGTCGCCGCGCTGGAACATGGCGGAGCCGTGCACGCGGGGGAGGACGCCCACGGCGGCCTGGAGGGGACGGAGGTCCTTCTGGCCGCGGCCGTCGGCGCGAACGCCCTTTTCGAGAACGGTGTTGCGGTAGGCGGTGTATTGGAGGTCTTCGAAGACGACGTTGAGGTCGACGTCGGTGAACTTGCCTTCGCCGAGGCGGGCGACGAGGGCGGCCTTGGCCTCTTCCTTGAGGACCTTCACGGCGGCGCCGCGGGCGGCCTTTTCCTTGCCGAAGATGGCGGCGGAGATGCGCTCGGCGGGAACGACCTCCTCGATGATTGCGCGGGCCTCGGGCGTGGCGCCGACGAGGTTGAACGCGGCCTTCGGTTTGCCGGCGAGGGCGACGAGCTCCTTGATCGCGGCGATGATGGGGAGGATGGCCTGGTGGCCGAACTCGAGGGCCTGGATGAAGCGGTCCTCGGGGATCTGGTCGGCGGAGCCCTCGATCATGAGCATGTCCTTCTCGGTGCCCACGTAGATGAGGTCGAGGGAGCTGGCGGCCATCTGGTCGAGATTCGGGTTGGCGACGAACTGGCCGTCGATCTCGGCAACGCGCACACCGGCGATCGGGCCGGCCCAGGGGATGTCGGAGATGGCGAGGGCGGCGGACGCGCCGTTGATCATCGGGATGTCGGCGTCGTTGATCTGGTCGGCGGAGAGGAGCTGGCCGATGATCTGGACCTCGTTGAGGAAGCCCTCGGGGAAGAGGGGGCGGCAGGGGCGGTCGCAGAGGCGGGAGGTGAGGATCTCCTTCTCGGAGGGCTTGCCCTCGCGCTTGAAGTAGCCGCCCGGGAAACGGCCGGCGGCGAAATACTTCTCGCGGTAGTCGACGGTGAGGGGGAAGAAGTCCTGGCCGGGCTTGACGGAGGCGGAGACGCAGGCGGTGACGAAGACGTTGGTCTCGCCGACCGAGACGTTGACGGCGCCGTTGGCGAGGGCGGCGTAGGTGCCGGTGCTGAAGGCGAGGTCGAGGCCGGCGACCTTGACGACGTGCTTTTGATTCAGGGACATGACGGATGCTTTCTTGTAGTTATCTTGCGGATACGGTTGCGCGTCGCGGATAGGATCGAACGGGCGGCGACGCGCGGCCGCGGGTTCGGGGTTTTGGTTTTCGGCCCGGCGCGGCGGATGCGGGCGCGTTTCCCGGGAGGGGAATGGCCGCGAAGAGGCGCGGAGGGCTCAAAAAGCGAAAGGGGAAATCTGGAATGAGCGGCCGTCCGCCCGGCGGCGGACGGGGCCCGGCTCTTTTCGTCGGCGGGACGAGAGATTTCGACAGGGCGACCGAAGGGCGGGCTTCGGGCGGCCTATGGAAACATCAGGTCCGGGGCGCGGCGATATCGGTAAAGACAAGAGGCGATCCGCGGATCGGATCGCCTCTTGAAAGCGGGCAAGATTACTTGCGGAGACCGAGCTTGTTGAGGAGCTCGGTATACTTGTTGACGTCGCCGCGCTTCACGTAGTCGAGGAGCTTGCGACGGCGGCTGGCCATCTGGAGGAGGCCGCGGCGGCTGTGGAAGTCCTTGCGGTGGGTGCGCAGGTGCTCGGTGAGATGGTTGATGCGGGCGGTGAGCAGCGCGATCTGGACCTCGGACGAGCCGGTGTCTTTTTCGTGATGCTTGAAGTGGGCGATGGTTTCGGAGCTAACGGCGGTGGACATGTTTGGTGGTTTTAGGATGTGGGTTTCACGACTGTAGGGAACCTTCGCAGGCTCCGTGCCACCCGCTTCGCCCAGGGTTGTCAGCCTTGGTCGTCGCCGATGTCACCGTTCCAATCCCGCAGGATGCGGGACCAGTCATGGTGCGACCCCTTAACCGTCGAGGCCTCACTAACGCAGGGGCGGACGTTCATGAAACACCCCGGGTTGCTGCAAGCGTTTTTTCGGGGGGCAAAGAGCAGGCGCAGTCAGGTGGCGAAAGCGGCGGCGCGTTCGGCGGCGGTCAACTCGCGCCAGGATCCGGCGTTTTGCAGGAGTCCGAGTTCGGCGAGCGTCAGCCGGCCGATACGCCAGCGCAGGAGACGCAGGGTGGGATGGCCGACGGCGGCGGTCATGCGGCGGACCTGCCGGTTTTTCCCTTCGTGAAGCGCGAGCGAGAGCCAGGCGTCGGTGACGTTTTTGCGTAGGCGAACAGGCGGATCGCGGGGCGGGAGCAGGGAGGATTCCGTTTCGGCGAGGCGACGGACACGAAGCGGAGCGCAGGCGTGGTCGGAGAGTTTCACGCCGACGGCCAGACGGGCGAGGGCGTCGTCGTCGGGGACGCGTTCAACAAGCGCCCAGTATTCGCGTTCGTGGGCGTGGCGTGGATCGAGGAGCCTCGTGTTCAGCCCGGGCTCGTCGGAGAGGAGGAGCAACCCTTCGCTGTCCGCGTCGAGGCGACCAAGCGGGTAAACGCGCGGCGGGAGCCGGGGCGCGATGTCGGCGAGCGACTTCCACGCGGAGCCCGGCTCGGGCGTGAATTGCGAGAGAACGCCGTAGGGTTTGTGGAGCGCGAGGAGCACGCCCGCGCTATTGATCGCGGGAATGACCAATGTCCAACGACCAATGACGAATGATGGATGCCGGCTGGCGCGCCGGCGCGGGGAGGTTTTGTTGTTCGCTTTCAATCCCTCATGAGCATGCGCGCCATCCAACTCACCGCCGTCAACCGGCTCGAAGTCCGCGAAGTTCCCGATCCCGTCCCCGGCGCGGGCGAAGTCGTCGTCAAAATATCCGCGGCGGCGCTCAACCATCGCGACGTGTGGATAAAGCTCGGGCAATACGCCGGCCTGAAGTTTCCCTGCATCCCGGGCTCGGATGGCGTGGGCGAGGTCGTCGCGGCCGGCGCGGAGGTGACACCGGGCGAGTGGGTGGGGCGGCGCGTGATCATCAACCCGTCCTTCGGCTGGGGCTTGGGCGAGGCGGCGCAGGGTGACGAGTTTTCCATTCTCGGCCTCCCGCGCGATGGAACGCTCGCGGAAAAAATCGCGGTGCCGGTCGGCCAACTTTCCCTGGCTCCGGGACATTTGAGCGACGTGGAGGCGGCGGCCTTGCCGCTCGCCGGCCTCACGGCGTGGCGCGCGGTGATGTCGCGCGCGCGGGTGAAGGGCGGCGAACGCGTCCTCGTCGGCGGCATCGGCGGCGGCACGGCGCTCTTCGCGTTGCAGTTCGCCGTCGCGGCGGGCGCGGAGGTTTGGGCGACCTCTTCGAGCGAGGAGAAGATCGCGCGCGCGGTCGCGCTCGGCGCGAGGGGCGGCTTTGATTACACCAAGCCCGGCTGGGCGGACGCGGCGCGCGCGACGGCGGGCGGGCTTTTCGATGTGATCGTCGACAGCGCGGGCGGGAGCGGCTTCGAGTCGCTCATCGACCTCGCCGCGCCGGGCGGGCGCATCGTGTTCTTCGGGGCCACGCGCGGCAATCCGAACGTCCTGCCGATGCGGAAGATTTTCTGGCGTCAACTCAGCCTGCTCGGGACGACGATGGGCGGTCCGCATGACTGGGCCGCGATGCTCGCCGCGGTGGAGCGTCACCAACTGCGCCCGATCGTGAGCGATGTTTTCCCGTTCACGCGGGCATGCGAGGCCTTCGATTTGATGGAGCGCGGCGGCCAGTTTGGAAAAATAGTCCTGAAACCCTGAGTGGCTCGCGGCGTCACTGGGAGAAGGTAGCCAAGGCCCCGCGCGCCCGGCTCTTTCACCCTGTTTTCCCCGTGACGCCTTTCGCCCTCAAGACCCTCGGATTCGCCTGCTTGCTCGTCGGCGCCGTCGCGGCGCCGGTCCGCGCCGTCGACCTGCAGACGCTTGTGGATCGTTCGCCCTTCGCGCCGGGCGAGCAGGGCGAGGAGTCGGCCGTCGCCGAACCGCAGGGCACGTGGGAGTTTCGCGGCATGGCGACCGACGCCGAGGGCACCGCTTACAGCCTGTTTGATTCCAGCACGAACAAAGGCCGCTGGGTTCGCGCCGAAGATTCCGAAGGACCTGTTCAGATCAAAGGGTTCGATCCGGCCAACAACATCCTTGAGATCGAGCAAGAGGGCCGCCCTCTGCGGCTCGCGTTGAAGCGCGCCATCATCCAGTCGGGTCAGAGCGTGGCCGAGATGACGCCGCCCGCCCCTGATCGGCGCGCTCTTTCGATCCGCCGCACGGGGAACCGGAATCAGTCTCAGACGGCCAAACTCGATCCGGCCGCCCAACAAAAACGCCTCCAAGCCGTGGCCGAGACCGTGCGCCGGACCCGCGAGCAGCGGCAGGCCGCCATCGCGAAAGCCCGGCAGAACGGTCAACCGGCCGGCGCGCCGGTCCCCTCGGGCTCCTGACCCCCCGCGCCACGACTACGCTTTCGTGCTTACCGTCTCGCCTTTTTCATCCGCTTCCCTGACGTCTTTTAGCCGCCTTCGTCCATGAAGCCCCTTTCCGCCCCAGTTTACGCCCTCGTGTCCTCTTGGTTGGCCTTTTGCGCCGTGCCTCTGCGCGCCGTGGATTTGCAGACCCTGGTGGATCGTTCGCCTTTTTCGCCCCCGCCCCAAGCCTCGGATGGCAGCGGAGCGCCCGAGCCGCAGGGCACCTTGGAGTTTCGCGGCATGGTCACCGATGGCAACGGCACGGCTTACAGCGTTTTTGACACGACCACCAACAAGGGCCGCTGGGTGCGCGCCGACGAGGCCGACGGCTCCGTCCAAGTTAAGGGCTTCGACGCTCAAAACAATACCCTCGAGATCGAGCAGAATGGAAAGCCGGTGAAGCTCCCGCTCAAGCGCGCCATCATCCAGGCCGGCCAGCCGGTCTCGTCGATGGTTCCTTCCATTCCCGCGCCCAACGCCGCCCCCGGCAACCCGGGCGCCGCGGTCCAGAATCGTCCCGACGGCGGCGCCGGCGACGCGCGCCGCCTCGAGGCTGTCGCGGCCGAAGTTCGTCGCCGCCGTGCCTTGCGCAACTCGGCCGCCGGCACCCGCCAGGGACAGCCCGCGACCGCCGCGCCGGCTGGTCAAGCCGCCCCCGCCGGCGCGGTGCCGCCGCCCCCCACGCCCTGATCCGGGTTCAGCTCCTCGGTCTCGCGTCAATCTTGGGATCGGTTTCCCCGATTCGTCTCACCTGATTCCGTCCAACCCCTGTTTCGTCTTTTTTCCTATATGTTCACAGTCTCCCGTATCCGTCGTCCGCTCCGCGCCTCGCGCCGCCGCGGTTTCACCCTCCTCGAGATCCTCGTGGTCATCGCCATCATCGGCCTGCTCATCGGCGTGCTGATCAAAAACGTGGAAGGCGGGCTTGGCTCCGGACAACGCTCCACCGCCAAGATTTTCGTCGGCAGCACCCTGCAAGGCTGCCTCGTTCGCTATCAGATCGACATGGGCGACAAGCCTTCGACCGCCGAGGGCTTGGAGGCTCTCATCAGCCCTCCCGCAGGCAAGGCCGACAAGTGGAAGGGGCCTTATATCGAGGGCGGCAAGATTCCTCTCGATCCGTGGAACGAGCCTTACGTCTATCGCTATCCCGGCACCAAAAACAAGGGCGGCTACGATGTGTTCTCGAAGGGCCCCAATAAAACCGAGGGCGACGCGGACGACGTCGGCAATTGGGGCGACTAAGGATGCACCGCGCCCGGACGCGACTACCGGGCCCGGCCAGCCGGGCCGGCTTCACCCTGATCGAGACGATCGTCGTCTTGATGCTGATCGGGCTGATCGCCTCCGTCCTGATCAGTGGCGCGTCGTCGCTCTTCAACAACGCTCGTGAGCAAGACCCTGAAACCGCGCTTCTCAGCCTTTTCCAAAAGGTCCGGGGCGAGGCGGTGGAAAGCGGTCGGGTGATCGAGATGAAGCCCCTGCCCGAGGACGCGGGGTTTCTCTACGGCGCCGACGGCGTGGAAATGCTTCCGAAGCGCGAGGGCTATACCGTGCGCCTCATCAGTCCCGAGATCGTCTCCGCCTCGCTCATCGGCGGACAGCTCGAGGAGAAGCCGTTGTTGAAGGTGCGTTTTTATCCGGACGGTTCCTGCGATCCCATGCGCATCCAGATCCGGCGCGGCGACACCCGCCGCGTCTACGCCATCGACCCGTGGACCGCGGCGCCGCTGCCCCAGGGAGGAAAGACTTCGTGAATTCCTCCCCGCGTCGGGCTTTCACGTTGATCGAGGTGCTGGTCGCCCTCGCCATTTTCGCCATCGCCGCCGTCGTGCTTGGCGCCGCCTACTCCAATCTGATGCTCGCCCACGCGGCGATCCGCGACCGGGACGGCACCGAGGCCGACATCGTCTGGGCGCGAGAGGTCATGCTCGTCGAGCCCGACCGCGCGGTCGTCGAACGCGGCGGCGACATCGTCCTGCCCGACGGGCGCTCCGCCTCCTGGCGCGCGACCGTCGCCCCGACCGCCGTGAGCGATCTCTTCGACGTCACCTTGGAGCTCACCGCGCCGCCGCCGAGCGGCACCGGCGATCTCGTTCGCGTATCCGAAACGTTGAGACTCCTGCGCCCCACCTGGTCCACGGCCGCCGAGCGAAAAGACCTGCGCGACAAAGCCACGCAGCGCATCAAACGCCAGCGGGAGGCCATGCGATGAACCCGGGCCGCGCCGTTTCGTTCGCGGTGGCTTCCGGATCTTCCGCGAGCTCGCGCGTCCTCCCGTCCCGTCGCCGCGGAGCCCTCGGCGCCGGTCCCGCGCGCGCCCGGGCCTTCACCCTGCTCGAAGTGCTGATCGCGATCGCCCTCCTCGGGTCGCTGCTGGTCGCGCTCAACATGTTCGTCTTTTCCATGGCGGAGATCTGGGGCAAGGGCCGGGAGGAGCGTCTGTTTGCCCAGCACGCCCGGGCCGTCACCATGCACGTCGAGGATCTTCTGCGCCGCGCCGCGCTCAGCCCGGAGGGCGGCGGTCTCGAGGTGAAGGAGGTGAAGCTCGAGACCGGCGGAGAAGCGCCTGAACTCGCCTTCACCCTCGCCGAAGGCAGCAGGTTGATCATGTGGCCGGAGGCTCCGCTGCCGGACGTGGAGATGTCGCTCGGCGTCGGGGAGCGCGAAGGCCTGCGTCTGCACTGGCAGTCCCTGCTCGAACTTCACCGCGACACCGCGTCGCCGCGCAGCGTGGTCATCTCGCCCTTCGTGGTCGCGATGCAGTGGGATTACTACGACGAGAATTTCCGCCGCTGGGAGACGCTCGATTCCCCCAAGCGGGAGGTCGACGGCACCTATCCGCTCCCGCGTCGCATCCGTCTGCGCTTCACCCACGGCAAGATCACCTTGGAGCGCGTGCTGCGCGTTCCGGCCGCCAAGGAGGGCGCCACCCGACTCTGACCATGCGCGCCACGTCCTTGCTTCCCCGTCTTTCGATCCAGGCGCGACGCGGCTCCGTCATCGTCGTCGTGCTGGTCACCCTCCTGCTCGCCTCGATGATGCTGCTCAAGTTCATCGAGAACAGCGCGGTCGAGCTCACCCTCGCGACGCGGCAGGCGGATCGGGTCCGCCTTCGCGCCGACGCCTACGCCGCGCTCGAGACGGCCCTCGCCGTCATGGCCGAGATAAAGGCGGTCGACGAAAATCTCTTTTCGCCCGAGCAGGGCTGGGACGATCCCTACGGCTACGCGGGCGAATCTCCGCGCGAGGGCTTGAGCGTCGAGTTCGCCATCACCGACGAAAGCGGCAAGCGATCACTGCCCGGCATGTCGTTCCAGGAGATGGTCGAGTTTGTCCAGGCGCTCGGGAAAAGCGAAACCGACGCCCGTCGTTTCTCCGACGGACTCTACGCCTGGATCACCGCCGACCACACGCCGCAGGAGATGGACGCCGAGGCGTCGCAATACGAACGCGAGACGCTGCCCCATACGCCGCCGAAACGATCGCTCCGTTCCTGGGACGAACTGCGCTCGGTGCGCGTCGCCCGCGAATACGTTTACGACGAGGAGACGGGCGCCCTCACCGAGTTTGGCCAGGCCCTCCGGGACAACCTTTCCCTCTACTCCTTCTCCTCGTCCAACATCAACGCGCTCGCCCCCATGCTCGGGGCGTCCCGGGGCTGGGACGAAAGCCAAACCGCCGCCATCGCCGCCTATCGTTCCGGCAAAGGCGCGCGCGCCGCCGGGGCCCCCACGTGGTTTCGCAACGTTTCCGATCTCACGTCCGTCATCGGCGCCAACGCGGAGGTGGAGGGCCTCGACGGCGTGGCGAAGCTGGTGCGGATCGACGTCAAGGTGCGCGAGGGTTCCGGCTCGCTGCTCCTCAGCGCGCTCGTGGCCTTGGAAGACGGAGTGAGTCTTCCCGAGGCCGTCGCGGCCGAAGGTTCGGAAGATTCCGGTGGCGGCGCCGGGGGCGGCGGCCGGCCCGGCGGATCGGGCGGCGGCCAGGGGAACGGCGGCAATGGCGGCGGCCAGGGGCGTCCGGGTGGCAACAACGGACAGGGCCGTCCAGGACGCGGCGGGCAAGTGGCTCCGGGCACGCGCCCCGGCCTCACCCTCCAGCAGGCCACGCCCGGACGCGTCAACCGCCCCGGCGCCCGCGCCGGCACGACAGGCGAAACCTCTGGCAACGGCGCGGCGTCGGAGGAAAGGTTGGACTACCCTTTCACCATTCTTGAAGTAATCGAAACCGCCGGGCCCGCGCCCGTCGTCGAGGCCGTCGAGGCCGAATCCGATCCCCAATCCTGATGTCCGCCCTTTCCCGCTTCCTCCCCGCCGTTCCCCCCGCGCCGCCGATCCTTCTCGCGCGTGGCGACGCCTTCTTCGTTCGCCGCGTGGAACTGGTCGCCGGGGAGCCCGTCGGACCGCAGGTCATGCTCGCCCTCGAGGGCATGGCGCCGTTTCCGCCGGAACAGCTCTACTTCGGGCATCTCCCCGCCGCCGACGGCGGCGCCGCATTGATCTTCGCCGCGTTTCGTCGGCGCTTCGCCGCGGAGGAAATCGAGCCTTGGGACCATGCCGCCGTCGTGACGGTCGAGTTCGCCCCGCTTCTCGCCGCCCGCCCGGGAGCCGGAGCGGGAGCGAGCTCCCCCGACGGCGTCGTTTTGCATGTCGGTGAAAATCGCGTCTCCGCGCTCGCCTGGCGCGCCGGGCTCGAACTTCCCGTCGCCGTGGTCAGCCGCGAAGGCGGCGAAGAGATAGTCGACGCCGTCCTCGCCGAACTTTTCGACCGCGCCGCCCTCCCGTCCGACGCCGAGGTCCGCCGCGTCGAGGGCGTCCTTGCGCTCGAGTCCGCGGCCGAGGGGGCTTTGCGGGCGACCGCGGGTGGTGTCGAGCTCGGTCCCTGGCCGGCCGAATGGACCGAAACCTCCGATATCCGCGACACGAGTTTCCTCGATGCTCGCCGCCGCTCCGCCGTGCGCGACCAGTGGATCTGGCGCGGCCTGCTCGCCGCGATCGCTTTGGTGGTGCTCTCCGCCACGATCGACATCGGAGCAGGCGTGCTCGGCGCCCTGACCAAGCGCCGTGAGGCGAAGATCGCCGCCCAGCGCGAGGCCGTCCACCAGACCGAGACCGAACAGACGCTCGCCAATCGCATAGCCGAGCTCAGCGAGAAGCGTCTCATGCCTTTCGAGATGATGGCTCTTATCAATCCCGCCCGCCCGGAGTCCGTCATTTTTCAGCGCGCGATCACGCGCGGCCTGCTCAAACTGGAGGTCGAAGCGCAGGCGCAAAACGCCGAGGATGTCGGCAAATACACAAACGCGCTCAAGATTTTGCCCGGCATCGCGGTCGCGGAGGCGCGCGACATACGTTCGCGTGACGCCGTTGTGAACTTCGTCCTCGACGTCGAGTTCACGCCCGAATCGCTGAAGAACGGAGGTGCGCTGTGAATCCCGTCAAAGCCTGGTTCCTTTCCCGCCTTTTCCGCGAGAAACTGCTCGTCCTCGCGCTGGTCGTGGCCGGCGCCGTCATCTGGCTCTCTTCCGCCTCCGATCACCTGAAAGCCAAGCTGGCGGGCTTCCGCCTCGCGGAGCAGACATTGGCCACCCAGCAGGTGTGGATCGATGCCGGGCCAAAGATCAAGGAGGCCGCGGAGGCCGCGGTGAAGAATCTCGACCCGTCGAAGACCTACAACTCCACCTTTCTGGTTTCCAAGATCATCGGCATCGCCAACCGGTCCGGCCTGACGGTCAACACCGACCCGCCCCGCACCCAGCGCTCCCCGCAGTTTTCGGTCCACACGGTTCAGGTCACCACGCGCCGCGCCGAACTCCCCTCGTTGATTCGTTTTTATCAGGAGCTGGCTTCCGAGGCGCCTTACCTGGGTCTTGAGCAGGTGCAGATCCAGGGAGATCGCTCCAACCCCGGCATGGTCAACGCCACGTTGCAGGT
>CBINJQ010000130.1:0-10515 GCA_966251015.1 uncultured Akkermansia sp.
CACGGTCGCGTAGAGGATCGAGTTTCTCACCTCGCCGGAGGCCTCGGCGATGACGGCGAGGCGCGGTCGCGGAACCGGGCGGGCGGCGTTTTCGCGCAGGCGGCGGAAGACGTTCTCCACGTCCACGATGGCGTCGTCCACCACCATGCCCATGGCGACGGCGAGGCCGCCGAGGGTCATTGAGTTCACCGAGAGGCCGAACCACGCGAAGGTGAGCAGCGTGATCGCGAAGCTGAGCGGAATCGCGGTCAGCGTGATGAGCGTGGTGCGGACGTTGAGGAGGAAGAGAAACAGGATCAGCGACACCATGATGGCGGCGTCGCGGATGGCCTCCCCGAGGTTGCCGATCGCGTGGTCGATGAACTGCCGTTGCTGGAAGAGCGGAACCACCTCGACTCCGGCGGGCAGGGCCGGGCGCAGTTCCCGGATGGCGGCCTCGATCCGCTCGGTGAGGGCGCGGGTGTCGAAGCCGGGGGACTTGGTGATCGACATGATGACGCCCCTGGTCGGCTCCTTCTCGGGGGCGACGCTCACGGTGGCGTCGCCGCGCATGGGCTCGACGCCCCAGCCGATCTCCGCGACGTCGGCGAGGACGACCGGTCCGGAGGAGCGGTCGTCACGGACCTTCACCACCGTGCGCCCGAGGGCGCCGAGGTCGGTGCTCATGGCGAGGTTGCGCACCATGATCTCGGTCGGGCCGGCGTCGAGGAAGCCGCCCGTGGTGGTGCCGGCCGCGGCGGCGACGGCGGCGGCGATTTCGTCATGGGACACCGAATACGCCTCCATTCGGGCCGGATCGGGCCGGACCTCGAGGCGGCGCACTCCGCCGCCCATGTTGAGGATCTCGGCGATGCCCGGGATCGTCTGCAGCCGGCGGCGGATGGTCCAGTCGGCCAGGGTGCGAACCTCGGACGGCGAGAGATGGCCGGGCTTGCCCTGGGGCACGGTGGATCGGACGCCGACGAGCATGATCTCGCCCATGAGCGACGCGACGGGCGTCATGAACGGCTCCACGCCGGCGGGCAGTTGCTCGCCGGCGGACTGGAGCCGCTCCTGCACGAGGGTGCGGGCGCGGTAGATGTCGGTGTTCCACCCGAACTCGGCGTAGACGAGCGAGAGCGCGACGTCGGAGTTGGAGCGGACGCGGGTGAGGCCGGCGACGCCGAGGAGCGAGCTTTCGAGCGGCTGGGTGACCCGCGTCTCGACCTCCTCGGGCGCGAGGCCGGGGGCCTCGGTGAGGATGACGACGGTGGGCTTGGTGAGATCGGGCAACACCTCGACCGGCAGGCCCAGGCCGGTGCGCAAGCCGAGCAGGAGCACGATGAGCGCCAGGCCCAGGACCGCCGCGCGGTGTCGGAGCGACCAGCGGATGAGATGGTTAAGCATGGCGGCGGCGCGCGAGGGCGATCAGGAGACCGAGCGTGACGAGGCCGAGGACGGCGGTCGCGATCTGCCAGGGACGCTCGGCGTGCGCGTGGTCGCGCGCGTCGTCGGCGGCGTGGTCGTGCCCGTGCCCGGCGGCTTCGGCGGGCTTCGCCGCTCCTCCCTTGGGGAGTTCGGAACCGTCGGCGGCGTGTTCGTGGCCGTGGGCGGCGTCGAGGGCCTCTTTGAGGGACAGGCCTCCTCCACCTGCGAAGGAAAGCGAGTAGGCGCCGCGGGTGACGACCTCGTCGCCGGGGAAAACGCCGCTCACGATCTCGACGTGGCGGTCGTTGCTCGCGCCGAGGACGACCGGGGTCTTCAGGAAGGCGTTGGGCAGATCGAAGTCCTTCACGAAGACGTGGCGCGGGCCGGCGCCCTCGCCCTGCACCGCCTCGCGCGGGACGGAGAGCACCTCGGGGCGGCTGGCGACGATGATCGCGAACTCGGCCCGCAGGCCGGGACGCAGGCGTCCCTCGGGGTTCGCGAGACGGAAATGCGCGGCGAGCGTGCCGTTGGCGGTATCGGCGGCGACGCCGAGGCGCACGAGTTCGCCCGTGAAGGTCTCGTCCGGAAAGGCGGCGAGGCGGATGCGGGCCCGGGCGCCAAGGCGCAGGCGTCCGGAGGAAGCCTCGGGCACGCGAGCCACGGCCTCGACCGAGGAGAGATCGGTGATCTCGAGCAGCGCGGTGTCGGGCTCGACGGGATCGCCGAGGTGGATCGCGCAGGCCGTGATCGTGCCGGCGATGGGCGAGCGGAGCGCGACGACTGGGGGCGGATCGCCGGCCTGCCGGCTCTCGACGCGGACGAGTTCGGCGTCGGCCTCGACGTGTTCGCCGAGGTGGGCGGCGAGCCCGACGACGCGGCCGGAAATGCGGCTGCTCACGGCGGCCTGGCTCGCGTGCGCGGCCTCGACGCGACCGAGGGCGAAAACCGTTTCCTCGAACACGCGCGGCTCCGCGGCGGCGAAGGCGAGGCGCAGGTTGGCGACGGTGTTGGCGTCGAGGACGACGGTGTTTTTCGCGCGCTCGTCGGAGTCGACGGCGACGGCGGCGAGGGGCGCGGAGAGAAGGAGACCGAAAATGGGAAGGGAAACGAGTTTCATGCGATCAGGGCAGGAGGCGGCCGGCGGCCGCCAGGTGTTGCACGAGGGCGAGGTGGTAGGCGCGGCGGGCGGCGAGGTCCGAGCGTTCGATTTCGGCGAGGCGTTCTCGGGCGCGGAAGACCTGCGTCATCTCGGCCTCGCCGCGGCCGAAGGCGGCCGCGGTCGCTTCGAGATGGGCGCGAACGGCGGGCAACAACTCGTCCGCGACGGCGCGGGCGGCGGCGTGGCGCGCGGCGAGCGTGGCGGCGGAGGCCGCGACCTCGTTGCGCGCGGCGAGCGCGAGGGCGTCGCGCTCGAGGACGAGGCGGCGGCGGGCGGCCTGTTTTTCCGCGACCGCGGGGCCGGCGACGTTGCGCACGGGCAACGGCATGCTGAAGCGCAGGCCGATTTTCAGCTCCTGTTCGCGGGAGCCGAGGTCGCCGCGGTCCTGCTCGCCCTCGGCGAAAACACCGACGCGGTAATCCTCGCGGCCCAGGGCGCGGGCGAGCGCGACCTCGGCGTCGCCGGCCGCGAGCACGCCCTCGGCGAGGGCGAGATCGGGACGGGGCCCGAGCGCGGCGGGCGCCGGCGCCTCGGCGGGCAAGGCGAGATCGAGCGCCGCGGCGAGCGACGGATCGGCCTCGCGGCCGAGTTCGGTGGCGAGCGCGAGCGCCGCGGCGACGCGCGCGGCGCGGGGCTCGGCGAGCGCGAGCCCGGCCTCGCGGGCGACGAGAGCGGCCTGCGCGGAGTCGAGCGCGGAGAGCCGGCCCTCCTTCGCCTGGCGAACCTGCGCGTCGGCAAATTCGCGGGCGAGCGCGGCCTGGCCCTCGGCGAGCGCGAGGGCGGCGTCGGACGCGGCGAGTTCGACGAGCGCGGCGCGGGCGCGGGCGACGGTGTCGGCCTCGGCGGCGGCGATTTCCAGACGGGCCAGCGCGACCGCCTGGGCCGCGACGCGACGTTCGAGCCTCAGCCGCGAGGTGCGCGGAAAGGCTTGGGTGATGCCGACTTCTAGGCGGCCGCGTTCGCGTGAACCGGCGGCGAACTCGGTCTCGAGCTCCGGATCGGGCAGGCGTCCGAGACCGGAGGCGCGGGCCCCGGCTTCGGCCACGACCGCGCGGACGGCGGCGAGGCGTGGATTGTTGTCGAGCGCGAGGCGCGTGACGGCCTCGGGGGTGAGCGGCTCGGCGACCGCAAGGGTCGCGAGCACGCACCAAGGAATGAGCGTTCTTAAAATCATGGAACTGACGTGACGTGGCCCCGCGTCGGGCGGGGAACCGGCCGACGCGCCAACACGGGCGGAACGGCGGGAAACTCGCGGCCACGAGGCGGCGAGCGGCGCAAAGCCCCGGAAGCGATCGCGCGGGATCGCGGCCGGGCTACGTCAGGTCAGATCGGGGGCACGCGCGGGCAACGCGGTCCGCGCGGCGAAGGGCCAGGCCGGCACCCAGTCGGCGGGATCGGTCTTGGCCCAGGCGGGAGGCGCCAACGGGTGCGCCTCCAAGAGCAGACGGGCGTGCAGGCAGGCGAGACACGCGAGAGCGGTCAGATTGGGCGCCGGCACGTGGGCGAGGGCGACCGCGGGCGTGTAGTCTCCGCTCTCCACCAAAGTGCAGCCGTCGTCATGGGCGCCGACGACGTCGTGATCGCACGCGACGCCGCAAGCCTCGGCCGCCCACCCGGTCACCGCGCCGAACAGACAGTGCTGCGTCGCCGGCATCCAGAGAGCCAGCAGCACGACAGCCACGATATGCCTGAAAAAACGCACGCCCCACACTGGCACGGGGAGTCGGCAAAATGTCAAATTATGCGTGCCCGTAAACGCGCGCCTCCCCGCCGGTCCGGCGGTCGCGGACGAAATCCCAACGCGCCATTGCGCGCCGCCGGACGGGAGCTTTCCTTCGGCCCATGACCACCCGCCCCCTTCCGCTTCGCCTGGTCGCCCTCGCCTTCGCCCTCTCGCCTCTCGCGTCCCACGCGGAGCCGCTTCCGCCCCTGGACTACTCCGTCCGGGGCGCCTACGCCTGGACGGAAAACCTCGGTCGCGCGTCCGGCCAGGCCGATTTCCGCGACACCTCCACCTACCGCGCGGATTTCACCGTCGGCGCCGGCAAAGAGCTCGCCGCCGGCCTCGGCGGACGCGTGCAACTCGAGGCCGCCCACTCGACCACGCCCGACTTCGAGCGGCTCGACGAAAGCACCTTCGGGCCTCGCGCCAGCCTGCGCAAAAAATTCGGCCTCGGAGCCGAGGCGCCCGTGCTCGCGTTCGAAACCGCCGCGCTCGGACGTTTCGCCCGCATCGACGAAAACGACGGGGTCACCCTTCAGGCCGGGCTGACGCTTTCGAAACGCTTCAACCCCGTGCTCGCCGCGCAGCTCCGCGGCGAGTGGCAGGAACACGTCGCCGACGCCGACACCTTCGACGTCCGCCACTATCTCGGCGAAGCCCGCCTCGTCCTTGATCCCACGGACCGCGTCCGCCTCTCGATCGGCGGCGGCTATCTGACCGGTCTCTTCACCGCCGGCGCCTCGGGCGCCCGCTTCGCCGGCGCGCTCGCGGGCGGCCTCGGGTCCGAGGTGGCGGACTACTACGCCGCGATCCCGAAGACCGCCACGGACGCCTTCCAACCCGGCTGGATCACCTACCGAGTGGAAGGCGACATCGCCTTCTACTGGGTCGAGCTCAACCCCGCCCTCGGCGACTCGGTCTCGCTCTCCCTCCGCTTCGAACGCACCCATGCGGTCAACATCGTCCACGTCGACTACCGGCAGGACATCTTCAGCGCCGGCGTGATCTACCGCTTCTAGGCGGACTCCGCGGCCCCTCGCCGTCGGCGGAGCAACCGCGGACCGTATCCATCTTCTCATGACAATCCCGTCCCCCCGGCCTCCGGCCGCCCTCGTCCTGGCGCTCGCGGGTCTCGCGGCCTTCACGGCCCGCGCCGCGGACTTCTCCGTCGCGCTGAGCGACCCTTCGGGAAAACCCGTGGCCGACGCCGTCCTCTCCCTCGCCCCCCTGGACGCCCCGGCCCCGGCGACGCCTCCCGCCGTCGGCGTCCAAATCGCGCAGACGGGCGAGCAATACCGGCCCTTCGTCACCCCGGTCCGCGTCGGCACCCTCGTCGAGTTCCCCAACAAGGACGACATCCAGCACCACCTCTATTCCGTCTCGAAACCCAAGCCCTTCGAGAAGCCGCTCTACGAGAGCGGATCCAGCGAGTCCGTGCTCTTCGACAAGCCGGGCGTCGTCACCCTCGGCTGCAACATCCACGACTGGATGGTCGCCTACGTGCTCGTGCTGGAGACGCCGTGGTTCGCCAAATCCGACGCCGAGGGCCGCGCCGCCGTCGCCGGGCTGCCCGCCGGCCGCTACCGTCTCGAGCTCTGGCATCCGCGCCTCGCCGCGCCGGTCTCGCGCGAGGTCTCGCTGGCCGACGCCCCCGCCCCGGCGGAAAAGTTCGAGCTTCGCCTCAAGCCCGAACGCCGTATCCGCAGGGCGCCCACGGGGGAATCCGGCGCCTACTGAGCGCGACGTCCGGCGAGGCATGCCCTTCCCGTTTCAATTCCGCCGCTTCGGCCCGCGCCTGCTTTTCTTCGTCGCCGGCCTCGTCGCGCTCGCGCAACTCGCCACCTACGCCCTCGTCTCCCGGGCCAACCGCCAGAACGCCCACGCCTCCATCGAGGACGCGCTCGAGCGGGGCTCGCGCCAGTTCAACGCCATCGCGCGTCGCCAGGAGGAGGACCTCCTCCTCGCCGCCCGCACGCTGGCCGGCGACTACGCCATCCGACAGCTGCTCGTGCGGCAGGCCGACGCCGACACCACCCGGTCCGCCCTCCGTTCCTATCTCCGGCGCATCGGCGCGGACGCGGTCGTCATGCTCCAGCCCGACGGAGGCTTCGTCGCCGACGCGGAGACGACCGAGCCGAACGCGCGCCACGCCCCGTTCTTCGGTCTTCGCGACCGCGCGGACCAGGCCGACACCGGCGAAACCGCCGGATGGGGCTTCGTCGGCCCGAACCTCCAGCAGATCGTGGTCGTCCCGATGTATGCGCCCGAACCGGAGATCGCCGCCTGGATAGCCGTCGGCAAAGCGGTCGACCAGGCCGCCGCCATCGAGTTGAGAAACGCCTCCGCGCTCGAGATCACCTTCCTGGCCGCCGGTCCCGACGCCCGCATCCTCGCCTCGACGCTGCCGCCCCCGGCCGCGGCCGAGCTGGGGCGTCTCGCTCCGCCCGAGACCACGCCGGGCCGGCCGAGGCGGGTCCGCCTCCTCGGCGAGGACTACATCAGCGCCTACCGCCCGGTCCGCGTGGAGGGCGAGGCCGCCGTCTGGGTCGTCCTGCAACGTTCGCTCGCCGCCGAGCTCGAGCCCTCGCGGCGTCTCGAGGCGCTTCTCGCCGTCATCACGCTCGCCGGCCTCGCCGCCGCCGTGGTCGCCGCCCTCGCTCTCGCGCGCTCCCTCTCCCGGCCCGTCCAGCGCCTCGCCGAACACACCCGCCGCATCGCCGCCGGAGACTACGAGACTCGCCTGGATCTGCGTCGCCGCGACGAGCTCGGCCAGCTCGCCGACGCCTTCAACGCCATGAGCGCCGGTCTCGCCGAACGCGACCGCGTGCGCGACCTGCTCGACAAAAACGTCTCGCCCGAGGTCGCCGCCCAGCTCGTGCGCCAGGGGGCCGCCCTCGGCGGCGAGGAACGCGAGGTGACCGTTCTTTTTTGCGATCTGCGCGGCTTCACGCCGCTTTCCGAAGGCCTCGCCCCGCGCGAGCTCGTCACGCTGCTCAACCGCTACCTCGACCGCATGAGCGCCGCCATCGAGGCGCAGGGCGGGGTCGTCGACAAATACATCGGCGACGAGATCATGGCCCTCTTCGGCGCCCCCGTCGCCGCGCCCGATTCCGCCGATCGCGCCGTGCGCGCCGCCCTCGCCATGCGCGAAGCCCTCGCCGGACTCAACCGCGAGCTCGCCGCCGAAGGGCGCCCGCCGCTCGCCTTCGGCGTGGGAATCAACACCGCCCACGTCGTCGCGGGCAACATCGGCTCCCACCGCCGGCTAAACTACTCCGTCATCGGCGACGGCGTGAACCTCGCCGCTCGCCTCCAGACGCTCACCCGGCGGACCGAGTTCGCCGCCGATATCCTCGTCAGCGAGCCCACGCGCGCCGCCCTCGCGGGCCGCTACGTCCTGCGCGACCTCGGCGAGACTGAGGTGAAGGGCAAATCCCGCGCCGTGCGCGTCCACGCCGTCGACGGCCCCGCGTAGGCCGCCCGCCCGCCGACGCCCCGTCCGACCGGCGCCCCTCCGTCGGCGCATTCTGAAGGTAGGGCGCGCCCGGCGATCCCGCCCTGCCCGGCGGAGCGAAAAGCCGCCATGGTTCGCGCCGAAACACGCTACCGGCGCAGCTCGTCCCAACGGCTTTCTTCGCGCGGCCCCCGCACCACCCGCGTGTCGCACATGTAATCGTGCAGCGTGCGCTTTTCCTCGTCGAAAGCCGCCATCACATAGCCGGCGAGAAAGGTGATCGTGCTCAGCGCCTCCGCGAAATAACGCGCGATCACGCGTCCCGCACGCACGCGGCTTCCGTCGGCCCGGACCAGGCGCAGCCCGAGCATGCGTTTGCCCGGCGTCGCCTCGTGGATCGCCGTGAAGTAGACGTGATAGACGAGCGCGATCACGGTGTTGATCGCGCCGGTATACAACAGAAGCCGCCACATCCCCGGCCAGTCCGTCGCCGCCGGGAACGAACCGTTGAAAGCGAAGGCCACGACCACCCGCTCCACCAGCAAGCCGAAGGCGTAGAGCACGACCCAGTCGATCGCCTTCGCCGCCAGCCGGATCCGGAATCCGGCGAACACCGTCGTGCGCATGCGCGGCGCGACCATATCCGTCGCCGGGCGCGCGGAGGTCGGCGCCGGGCTCGCCGTCCGCCACGTCGGCCCGGCCTCGGGATCGGGATATTGTTCCGCGTTCGGAAAAGCCGCGCCCGCCCCGTCCGCGCCCGCTTCATGCGCCGCGCGCGCCGACGCGTCGGGCAAGGGCGGCGGCAGCACGGGCGGACGAGGCGGCGGAGGCAGGCCGAGCTCGGGCACCGACGCGGCTTTTTCCCACGCCACCATGCCGACCCGCCACACCAGCGTGCCGCCGTCCACGACGCCCTCGGCGATGCGCGCATCCAGCTCTTCGCGCCGCATCGGCCCGTTGCGCTGACCCTCTCTCACGAAATACCACGACGACATAATCCGCACCCTCCGCGCCGCATCCGCGCTTGGCAACCCGCCATTGCACGCCGCCTCGTGTGAAGCTTCGCTCCGCCCCATGCCCGCCCGCCGCCCGCATTCTCGTCTCGTCGTCGCCGCGCTTGCGCTGCTCGCGCTCGTCGCCGCCGGCTGCCGCCCGCGCCAGACCTCCGCCGACGCCGGCCGCGCCAGCCGGACCCTCCTCGTCGGCAACGGCGCCGAGCCCGGCGACCTCGACCCGCAGCTCGCCACCGCCTTCATCGAGTTCAATATCCTCCTCGCCCTCGGCGAGGGCCTGAGCTCGATCGACGAACAGACCGGCAAACCCGTCCCGGCCGCGGCTTCCGCCTGGGACGTCTCCGCCGACGGCCTGCGTTACACGTTCCACCTTCGCCCCGAGGCGAAGTGGTCGAACGGAGCCCCCGTCGTCGCCGCCGATTTCCTTTTTTCCTACGAACGCATCCTGCGTCCGGCCCTCGGCTCCGAATACGCCTACATGCTCTACCCCGTGCGCGGGGCCGAGGCCTTCAACACCGGCAAGTCCGCCGACTTCGCCACCGTCGGCTTCTCCGCCCCCGATCCCCACACCCTCGTCGTCGAGCTCGCCTCGCCCACGCCCTATTTCCTCGGCCTCGTCGCCCACCAGGCATGGTTCCCCGTCCACCCGCCCACCATCTTGAAGTTTGGCGCCATCGACCAGCGCGGCACCGCCTGGACCCGTCCCGAAAACTTCGTCGGCAACGGTCCCTACCGCCTCGCCGTCTGGGCTCGTCACGACCGCGTCGAGGTCGAGCGCCACCCGCACTACCGGGGCGGAGCCACGGCGGGCGTGCAGCGCGTGGTGTTTTTCCCCACCGAAAGCGCCGCGACCGACGAAGCCGCCTACCGCGCCGGCCAGCGACACGTCACCTACGACCTCGCCCCCGAACGCATCGCGACCTACCGCGCCCAGACGCCCTCGCCCCTCCGCGTCGATCCGCTCCTCGAGACGCGTTACCTCCGCTTCAACACCACCCGCCCGCCCTTCGACGACGCGCGCGTCCGCCGCGCCCTCGCCCTCGCCATCGACCGCGAGTCCATCGCCTCCCGCGTCCTCCAGGGCTCCCGCCTCCCCGCCGCCCATTTTGTCCCGCCCGGCGCCGGCGGATTCCAATCGCAAACCCGCCAGCCCCACGATCCCGCCGCCGCGAGGGAGCTCCTCGCCCAGGCGGGTTTCCCCGGCGGAAAAGGCCTTCGCAAATTCGAGCTGACCTACAGCCCCGCCGCCATCACCCCGCAGACCCTCGAGGCCGTCCAGGCGATGTGGAAAAAAGAACTCGGCGTCGAGGTCGCCCTCCTCGCGCAGGACTTCAAGGTCTACCTCGAAGGCATGAAGAGCCTCGCCTACGACATCGCCGGCGCGCGCTGGATCGGCGACTACGACGACCCCAACACCTACCTCGACATGTATCTCACCGGCGGCGGCAACAACCAGACCGGCTGGAGCAACGCCACCTACGACAAGCTCATCGCCCAGGCGGCGGCCACGTCCGACCCCGCCGCGCGCTTCGCGCTTTTCCAGCAGGCCGAAAAACTCCTCCTCGACGAAGCGCCGATCGCCCCCGTCCTCTTCGGCGCACGCGTGCAACTCGTCCGCCCCGAAGTCCAAAACTGGCGCGGCAACCTCCTCGGCGTCCGCCGCTACCAGACGCTGACCCTGGCGCCCGCGCCCTGAGCGCTGAAACACGCCCGGGGAAGATTCTTCAACGCCAGGCGACCAAGGGGCGAGCGAGTTCCT
>CBINJQ010000131.1:0-10494 GCA_966251015.1 uncultured Akkermansia sp.
TCTCGATCTTCGTCAACGTCGGCATGTGGTTCGAGCGCTTCGTGATCATCGTCACGTCGCTGGCCCGCGACTTCCTGCCGAGCTCCTGGGGCTACTACAGCCCCTCGGCCGTCGAGATCTTCACCTTCTTCGGCACCTTCGGCGTCTTCGGCGTCCTCTTCCTCCTCTTCATCCGCTTCCTCCCCATCATGCCGATGGCCGAGATCAAGGCGGTCATGCCGCAGGCCGACGCCCACGGCGGCCATGACAAGCACTAAGCTCAACCTCCTTCAACGACCACGACCATGGCTGCCTCTCTTCACGGCCTGATCGCCCGCTTCGACACCGCGCCGGAAATCTACCACGCGGCTCAGCAGGTGCGCGACGCAGGCTATAAAAACTGGGACTGCATCACTCCCTTCCCTGTCCACGGTTTGGACGGGGCGATGGGCGTGCGCCGCTCGCACGTGCCGAAGTTTTCCCTTCTCGGCGGCATCACCGGCTTCACCACCGGCATGCTGATGATTTGGTTCATGAACGGCTTCGACTACCCGCTGGTCGTCGGCGGCAAGCCCTACTTCAGCCCGCTCTTCGCCTTTCCCGTGGCCTACGAGCTCACCATTCTGTTCACCGCCTTCGCGACCATCGCCGGCATGTTCATCCTGAATTTCCTGCCGCAGCACTATCACCCGGTGCTCAAGTCCAAGGAAATCGCCCGCGGTCTGGATGACACCTTCTACGTCGTCATCGAGGCGCGCGATCCCCGTTTCGACCTCGCCCGGGCCCGCGCTCTGCTGACGCAGGCCGGCGCGAAGGAAATCTCCGAGCTGGAGGCCTAAGACCATGCGTTACGCTTATCTCGCCCTCCTGTTCGTCGTTGTCGCCGCCGTGTCCGTTCTCGGATTCCGCGGTTCGGAGTCCACCAAGCCGCCTCTTGAGGTGTTCCCCGACATGGACCGCCAGCCCAAGTTCAAGCCGCAGGCTCCCTCGAAGTTTTACGCCGACGGTCGCGCCGACCGCCCCACGCCCGCCGGTGTGGTGGCTTACGGCCGCAGCTACGCGAAACAGGACGAAAAATTCCTCGCCGCAGACGACCACCTCTATCGCGGCAAAGGTTCCGACGGCGCTTTCGCCCGCGGCTTCCCGCAATCGATCGAGGTCAACGCCAAGCTCCTTGAGCGCGGCCAGCAGCAATACGTCATTTACTGCGCGCCCTGCCATGGCGCCCTCGGCGACGGCAACGGCATCACCAAGCAGTATGGCATGGGCGCCACGCCCACCTACCATGACGACCGCCTCCGGCAGATGAGCGAAGGCGAGATCTACAACACCATCACCCACGGCAAGAACACGATGTTGTCCTATGCCGACAAACTCGAGCCCGCCGACCGCTGGGCCGTCGTCGCCTACGTTCGCGCCCTCCAGCGCGCCCATACCGGTAGCGCCGCCGACGTCGTTCCCGCCCACAAATCCGAGCTTGGCCTGAAATGAGCAACCACGCCGCCACCGCCTCTCCCGCCGTCGTATCCGCCGGCGCTCCTTCCGCCATCGCCACCAAGGCTCTGACCATTGGTGTCGTCGGCCTCCTCGCCACGCTTGCCGGCGCCTTTGTCTCCGGGGGCAAGGCCGTCGCCTTCTCCTATCTGACGGGCTTCGTCTTCTGGTTCGGCATCGCCATCGGCGCGCTGTTCCTGGTGATGATCCACCACGTCCTCGACGCGAGCTGGTCCACGGTTCTGCGCCGTCAGTTCGAGAACTGGCTCGCCTGCATTCCTTGGCTCGCCGTCCTCTTCCTGCCGCTCCTCGCCTCGGCGTTTTTCGCGCCGGGCACGCTCTGGAAATGGACCGATCCCGCCTACGACCTTGGAAATGTCGGCGGCCATGGCACGGTCGCCGAGGACGTTCTTTGGTTCAAGAAGTCGGGCCTTCTCAGCACGACCTCCCTTGTGATTTCCAGTCTCGTCGGCTTCGTCGGCTGGAGCATCCTTGCGAACCGATTCCGTTCGCATTCCTCCGCCCAAGACGTCGACGGCAACATCTCGCACACGTATGCGAGCCGCTTCTGGACCGCGCTTGGACTGCCCTTCACCGCGCTGACCATGACCCTGTGCATCATCCTCTGGGTCAAGGCGCTCGACTACCACTGGTATTCGACCATGTATGGCGTGTGGTTCTTCGCCGGTTCGGTGCGCGGCGCGCTCTCGCTCGGCATGATCCTCATGATCTGGCTCTGGTGCCGCGGCGACCTGAAGGGAATCTTAAACAACAACCACCTGCATTCCCACGGCATGCTGATGTTCGCCTTCACCGTCTTTTGGGCCTACATCACCTTCTCGCAGTATTTCCTAATCTACATGGCCAACGTGCCCGAGGAAACCTTCTGGTATAGCCTCCGTGAAATCAACGCCGACGGCTCGTCGAACACGTGGAAGTGGGTCGGTCTCTTCCTGCTCTTCGGCCACTTCTTCGCGCCCTTCTTCGCCCTCATCAGCTACCCGGTGAAGCTTTCGAAGACCTGGATGCCCCGCATCGCGCTCTTCATCGCCTTCGTGTTCCTGATCGACGTCATCTACAACGTGATGCCCTCGATGAAGCACAAGAACGGCGACGCCTACTCTTTCCTGAGCTCCAACCTGCTCTGGATCGCCACCTCCGTCATCGGCGTCGGCGGCGTGTGCGTGTGGGCTTATCTGAACAGCTTCGCCAAGACCAAACTCATCCCGATCCGCGATCCCCGCATCGCCGAGTCCCTGACCCATCATGAGTGACACTTCTTCCTGCTCTGATTCCAAGTGCTGCTCCGCGTTCGGCTCCACGCTGATCGCGGTGATCGGCGGCTTCGCCATCTTCGGCCTCATTCTGGTCGTGGCCTATTTGCCCAACAAAGCGGCGCCGGTCGGCGACGGCGTGAAGACCCCCGAACAACGCAAGGCCATCCTTGCCGAGCTGCACGGCAAGGAGCAGGCCGCCGCCGCCAGCTACGGATGGGTCGATAAAGAGAACGGCGTTGTTCGCCTCCCTCTTGATCGCGCGATCGAGCTTACGATCCAGGAGCACGCAAAAAAGTAAGGCCGTCTCCCGCGCTGTCGACTGGTCCTCTCTTTTGGCTCCTCACGCCCTGCTCTTAGCTCCTGGCTCTCGTGCCCGAATGGTTCCTTTATTTCGTCGCCCTGCCCATGGCCATGCTCGTTGTCGCGAGCGCGGTCTACGGGCTCTATTGGGCGAGTAAAAAGGGCCAGCTTCAGAACCTGGAGGAGGGCGCCAAGGTGATTTTCGACGACGAAGAACCGCTCGGAAAACCCACCGATCAGACGCTTAACCAACCGAAGCCGCCGAAGAACAAAAACCGCTAAGTTTCGCCAACGACCGCTAACGCACGCGCTTCTTTCGTCAGTCTTCCTTGGCGTCATTTAGCGCGATTTAGCGGTTCTCTCATCCCGCCTTTTAACAAAATGTCCGCCACTCTCACCGCCTCCCTCAGCCCCTCGGCTTCGCCTGAATTGGCGCAGCGCGCGGAACTGAGCGCGATCGACGCTTCCACCAAGGCGCCGGCCCTCTACTTCCTCGGCTCGTCCGTGCTCTGGCTCCTTGTCGGCACCGTCTTCGCGCTGATCGCGTCGTTCAAGATGCACACGCCCGAGTTCCTCGGCGATGTCGAGTGGCTGACCTTCGGCCGCGTGCGGGTCGCTCATCTCAACGCCGTTATCTACGGCTGGTCGGTCAACGTGTCCTTCGCCGTCGCCCTTTGGCTGATGGCCCGCCTCGCCCGTTCCGAGGTTCGTCATGCCGGGCTGTTAACCCTGGCGGCGATTTTCTGGAACGTCGGGGTCACCGTCGGCATCGTCGGTATTCTCGCCGGCGACTCCACCTCGATCGAGTGGTTGGAGATCCCGACCTACGCTACTCCGATTCTGTTCTTCGCCTACGCCCTCGTCGGCGCTTGGGCTTTGATCACGTTCCGCTTCGGCCGGGCCAAGCACATCTACGTTTCCCAGTGGTATCTCCTCGCCGCCCTCTTCTGGTTCCCGTGGATCTATTCGGTCGCCCAGATCATGCTGGTGTTTCCCGGCACCGCGACGCACGGCACCGTGCAGCCGTTGGTCAACTGGTGGTTCGCCCACAACGTTCTCGGCCTGTGGTTCACCCCTATCGGTCTCGCCGCGATCTACTATTTTCTGCCCAAGGTCCTCGGTAAGCCCATTCACAGCTATTATCTCTCGGTTCTCGGCTTCTGGTCGCTCGCCATTTTCTACAACTGGGCGGGCGTGCATCACCTCATCGGCGGTCCCGTCCCCGTCTGGGTGCAAACCGCCGGCATCGCCGCCTCCTTCATGATGGTCGTCCCCGTGCTCGTCACCGCGATCAACCATCACCTCACGATGATGGGCAGCTTCCGGGCGCTGAAGTTCAGTCCGACCCTTCGCTTCATCGTTTTCGGGGCGGTGAACTACACGCTCACCTCGCTGATCGGTTCGCTCGCTTCGATGCGCTCCTTCGCCGAGGTAGCCCACTTCACGCAGCACACCGTCGCTCACGCCCACCACGGCCTCTATGCCTTCTTCACGATGGTGATGTTTGGCGCGATCTACTACATCCTGCCTCGCATCACGCTCAAGGAGTGGCCGTCCGCCAAGCTTATCAGCCTGCATTTCTGGTCCGTTGCTTTGGGCAGCATGATCATGGTGATCGCCCTGTCGATCGGCGGTCTCGAGCAAGGCGTGAACATGAACCTCTTGCACACCGGCGCCGACGGCGCCGCGGCTCCGATGCCCTTCCTCCAAGTGATGGCCGAGACTCTGAAATGGCTCGAGTGGCGCAGCTACTCCGGCGTTTTGATCACCATCGGTCATATCGCGTTTGCCATCAACTTCACCTGGATGCTCGCCCAACGTCGCCCGATCGGCGCGACCCAACCGACGCTCTTCCGTAACGCTCCCGACATGGAGGTCGCACGATGAATCGCGCCCCGCTCATTTTCCTCGGCATCTTTTTCGCCGTCGCCTTCAGCTGGACGGGGATCATCCTCACCAACCATCTGAGTCTGTCGAAACTTCAGCCCGTTTTCGACGAGAACGAGGGCAAAGCCTTTCCGCAGCAACTGCCCGGCAACGCCCAGCGCGGCGCGGAGGTGTATCGTGATCTCGGCTGCGTTTATTGCCATACCCAGCAGGTCCGCCAACCCGGCTACGGAACCGACATCGAACGCGGCTGGGGCGAGCGCGGCAGCGTTGCGCGCGACTACATCCACGAGAAGCGCGTCTATCTGGTCACCATGCGCACCGGCCCCGATCTTCGTAATGTCGGCGCGCGTTTCGCCGGCGAGGGAGGCCGCAACTGGCACATTCAACATTTCTATAACCCGGCCGAGATTTCGAAGTTCAACGCCCCGGACGGCGCCGTTTACGGGTCGGTCATGCCTCCGTTCCGGTTTCTCTTCGAAACGCGTAAGATTGTCGGCGAGCCGTCTCCGCAATCCGTGCAGCATTTGTTGCCCGCGAAGGACCAACCCCCGGCGGGCCATGAGATCGTCCTCACCCAGCGCGGCGATGATTTGATCGCCTATCTTCTCTCCTTGAAGGACCCCGCGCTTTACCCCGAGGAGGCCAAGCGAGTCTACGTGCCGAAGACCGAGCCGGCGAAAGAAGGGAAAGAGGAGGCCGCCAAATGAGCAGCAAGCATTCCAAAGATCCGGGCGCCCAGCCCGCACCGCACGTTCCCGCGCCCGCGCACGAACGCGCCGAACAGGGCGGCGCCACCGATGAGAGCCTGCAGAAGGTTCACGCCATTCTCCTTCGCGAAAAGGCCGAGCCCTCCGAGGGCTTCTCTCCGATGCCGCTTTTCCTCCTCGGCATCATTTCCGCGATGATCCTCGTCTGCGCGATCTACGTGGTGCACTACCGCGGCGATTTCGATCCCCTCGTGTATGACGAGCGCTACGACGCCGCGGCGGCCAAAGCCCTCGCCGATGTTCCCAAAGAGCTGACGCCCGAGCAAATTCTGGCCAAAGGCAAGCAAGCCTATCAGACCTGCGTATCCTGCCACCAAGCGAACGGTCAAGGTGTGCCGGGCGCGTTTCCCCCGCTCGCGGGCTCCGAGTGGGTTACCGGCAACGAGGAACGCCTCGTCCGTGTTCTCATTCACGGGTTGGGCGGCTCCATTCAAGTCAAGGGTGCCACTTACAACGGCTCGATGCCCGCGTTCGGAAAAATTCCGGGCGGCGGTTATAACTGGAACAGTGAGAAGATCGCCCACGTTTTGAGCTACATCCGTCACGAGTGGGGCAACAACGCCGAGTTCGTCACCAAGGAAAAGGTCGACGAAATCTTCAAGGCCGAGTCGGCCCGCACCAAGGCGTGGACCCAGGACGAGCTTAAGAAATTCGAATAAGCGTTCGCATAGATCGTTTCAAAACGCCCCGGTATCCAGCCGGGGCGTTTTGTTATATCACCGCGACAACAGCGAGGGTGGGAGTCCTTCGTCCGCTGTGACGTGTCGTGGCATCGGCGGTTGAGAGCGTTTCAACTTGGGAATTGTAGCAGCCGCGCCCGTGTCGGGCGCGTTCCGATTGTCTTGGGCACGGGCGGCGCGCCCGTGGCTACAACTTCATTTGAAATGCTCGAAGCGCGGCGCCTAACCCGGATTCCTCGATTGAGACGGGTTGGAGATGATGACCACGCCTAGATCGGAATCAGGCCAGGGTGCGGCGGAATAGATCGACGGCGAGCCCGAGGGCTTGGCGGGAAAGCTCGGCGTCATAGCGCAAGCCTTCGTCGCGGAGAAAGGCGTGGGCGGCGTTGAATTCATGCCAGGTGAAATTCACCCCGGCGGCGGCGAGCGTCTGGTAGATGAGCGCGCGGCCTTCCTGCGGGACGTGCGGGTCCTGGCGACCGAAGACCATGAGGAGCTCTCCCTTGATGTCGGCGGCGCGGGCGAGGGAGTCGTCGTTCATGCCGGCGCCGAGGGCGCGCTTGTGAAGATCGGTCGGGTAAAAGCAGGCGGCGGCGGAAACGCCCGGGTGGAGGGCGGCCCGGTAGCTGAGATGCCCTCCGATGCAGGGGCCGAAGGAGCCGACGCGTCCGTTGCCGGCGTCGTGATTTTCCAAATACGAGATGACGGCGGCGTTGTCGGCGTCGTAGCCGGAAAGCGGCTTGGTGGTCTTGAGGCGGTTGCCGACGTCGGAGCCGGCCTGGTCGTAGGCGAGGACGGTGCCGGCGGGGAGGTATTCGTGGTAGATCTCGGGGAGCGCGACGATGAAGCCGTGCCCGGCGAGCCAGGCGGCGGTGCGGCGGATGGGGCCGGTATTTTGGAAGATCTCGGAATGAAAGAGGACGCCGGGATACCGGCCGGCGCCGACGGGGCGGATGACGAGGGTCCGCATGGGACCGGAAGGCGTGGAGAGCTCGACGAGTTCGGGTTCGCGGAGGGTCATGGGAGAATCGAGGAGCAGGCGACGCCGGGCGAGGCGCCAGTCAAAAAGCAGGTCGGGCGCCGATCCTTTTCGCGGCCAGGAGGCGGGAATGCCGAGCGCGGCGGCCCGCGCGTGGCTCAGGCCGGGGGGCGGCGGGCGGCGAGCGCGGCGTGGCCTTTGCGGAGGGCGGCGGCGATGACCGGGGTGCGGACCGGCTTGCTGGTGTAGTCGTCCATGCCCGCGGCGAGGCAGATCTCGCGGTCGCCCTCGAGCGCGTTGGCGGTCATCGCGATGATCCACGGGCGTTTGGGCTCGGGGTATTCGGCCCGGAGGCGGCGCGCGCATTCCAGCCCGTCCATGACGGGCATTTGCACGTCGAGGAGGAGGACGTCGAAGGTCTCTCGGGCGACGGCGGCGAGGGCTTCGGCTCCGTTGAGCGCGAAGGACGGGGAGTAGCCGAGTTTCTGCAGGAGGAGGGTGGCGACGCGCTGGTTGACGGGGTTGTCCTCGACGAGGAGGATGCGCAGCGGAAGGTGTTGTGAAAAAGTGGGGTCGAAGGGAAGCTCGGCGGCCGGGCTTTCGCGGAGAGGGGCGGGGGGCGGTTGGGCGGAGACGAGGGGAAGCTCGACACGGAACTCGGAGCCCCGCCCGGGAGTCGATTCGACGCGGATCTGTCCGCCGAGGATGGAGACGAGGCGGTGGGTGATGGCGAGCCCCAGGCCGGTGCCGCCGTATTTGCGGGTGGTGGAGGCGTCGACCTGGGAGAAGGCTTGGAAGAGGCGGTCCTGCCGCTCGGGCGGGATGCCGATGCCGGTGTCGCGGACCACGAGACGAAGGCGCTCGTTCTCCGCGGGCATGGAGCCCGGGACGCGTGTGACGGTGACGACGACCTCGCCTCGCTCGGTGAACTTGACGGCGTTGGCGACGAGGTTGACCAGGATCTGGCGGACGCGAAAAGCGTCGCCGACGACAAGGGCGGGCACGTCGTCGGCGACGTGGCTGCGGAGGGCTAGGGTGCGGCCGGCGGCGGGAGGAACCGCGATGTCGATCGCCTCGCGGACGGAGCGGCGGATGTCGAAGGGGGTGCTTTCGAGTTCGACGCGGCCTTGTTCGATTTTGGAGAAGTCGAGGATCTCGTTGATGACGGAGAGCAGGGCGTCGCCGCTGGTGCGGATGGTGTCGGTGAACTCGCGCTGGACGGAGTTGAGCGGCGTGGACTGGAGGAGTTCCGCCATGCCGAGGACGGCGTTCAGCGGCGTGCGGATCTCGTGGCTCATGTTGGCCAGAAATTCCGATTTGGCGCGGGAGGCGGCCTGGGCGGCGCGGAGGGCGACCTCGAGGTCCGCCTTGGCGAGACCGAGTTCCTCGGTGCGGTGCGCGACGCGGCTTTCGAGCTCCGCGAGGAGGGTCGCGTTCTCGGTGGCGACCTGCCACTTGCGGCAAAGCGACCGGGCGAGTTGCTGGACCTCGACCGGATCGAAGGGTTTCTTGAGGATTAAGAGGCCGTCGCTGTCGGGGAAGCGGCGGGCGATGTCTCCGAGGGAATAGTCGGAGTAGGCGGTGCAGAGGACGATCTGGATGTCGGGGTCGATGTCGCGAAGGCGGCGGGCCGTCTCCACGCCGTCGATACCGGGGGGCATGCGAACGTCCACGAACGCGAGGGCGAAGGGGCGGCCGTTGGCGCGGGCGGCGGCCGCGGCGGCGACGGCGGGTTCGCCTTGGAGAACGCATTCGAGCTCGAACGCGGCCAGTGTTTCGACGGGAGGGCTGAGCGGCGGCGCGAACTCGGCGAAATCGGCGAACTGCGGACGGGCGGACGCGACCGGCGCGAGGATCTTCCGGTAGTCGTCGTGGATGGAGGGAAGGTCGTCGGCGACGAGGATTCGGCGATGGTCGGGCGTCATGGGGCGGTGCCGTTCGTTTGGCGGGGAAGTTCGAGCGTGAAGACGGCCCCGCGACCGGGGCCGTCGCTGCGCACCCGGAGCGCGCCGCCGAGAAGACGGGCGGTGTTGGCGGCGTTGTGCAAGCCGAAGCCGTGGCCTCCGGATTTGGTGGTGAAACCGTAGCTGAAGATGGAGACGAGCTGGTCGGCCTCGATGCCGACGCCGTTGTCGGTGATGGCGACGGACAAGTGGGTGTCGGAGGGGGCGCCGATGTGGATGCGGAGCAGCGGCTCGGCGGGGGCGGCGGCCGCCACGGCGGCGCGGGCGTTGGCGAGGAGGTTGATGAGTATTTGCACGACGGCGCTGCGGTCGGCGTAGACAAGGTGGGGGGGCGGCCCGTCGGCGTCTTGCACGATCCGGAGCGACACGGTGGCGGCGTGGCCGTCCGTCTTGTCTATGAGCAGCGCCTCCTGGATGGCGTCGGCGAGGTCGAAGGTTTCGCTGTGCCGGGGGGCCTTGGCGAGGGTTTGCTGGCGGGCGACGATCTCCTTGAGGTGGGCGACGCCGGTGCGAAGCGCGGAGAGTTCCACCTCGGCGTCGGCGAGGTGGCCGGAGGTGTGGTCGGCGTAGGCGGCGGCGAATTCGCGAAGCGCGGGGCCGTCGGGATGCGCGGAAAAGACGGCGGCGGCCTTGGGCGGGGGAGAGCGGAAAAAGTCGCGAAGGGCGCCGGCCGCGACCGCGGCCCGGGATCGCAGGTGGTCGGCGAGCAGTTCCGCGGAGACGTTGATGCTGTTGAGCGCGTTGCCGATGTTGTGCAACACGCCCGCGGCGACCTCGGCCATGCCGGCTTCGTGGGACAGCCGAAGCATGTCGCGGGTGTTTTCCTTGAGGGTTTCCTGGGCGGCTTTGCGTTCGTGAACCTCCTGGTCGAGCGCGACGAGCTGGCGCGCGAGGGTTTCGTCGCGACGCCCGACCTCGAGAAGCATGGTGTTGAACGCCTCGGCGAGGGCGGCGACCTCGGCCGGCCCGCGAACGGCGGCCCGCACGGAATAGTCCCGACGGGTGGTGACGTCTTCGGCGGTCTCGGCGAGTTTGACGATGGGGGCGGCGACCGCGCCTTCGAAACGACGCACGAGAAACAGGCCGAGGATCACGGTGAGGACGAACGCGAAGCCGTAGACGCCGCCCCAGGTAAGGGCGGTGCGTCGCAGTTCGGCGCGGTTG
>CBINJQ010000132.1:0-10417 GCA_966251015.1 uncultured Akkermansia sp.
GCGAGCTTGGGGGCGAAGCCGCCCTCGTCGCCGACGGCGGTGGCGAGGCCCTTGGCCTTGAGCACCTTCTTGAGGGAGTGGAACACTTCGCAGCCGGCGCGGAGGGCTTCGGAGAAGGTGTCGAAGTTGATCGGGCGGATCATGAACTCCTGAAAGTCGATGGGGGCGTCCGAGTGGGCGCCGCCGTTCATGATGTTCATCATCGGAACGGGGAGGACCTTCGCGTTGGGGCCGCCGATGTATTTGTAGAGGGGCTGGCCGAGGCTGTTGGCGGCGGCGTGGGCGGTGGCGAGGGAGACGCCGAGGATGGCGTTGGCGCCGAGCTTCGACTTGGTCTTGGTGCCGTCGAGCTTGAGCATCAGGTGGTCGATGCCGACCTGGTCGCAGGCGTCGGAGCCGACGAGGACGGGGGCGATGACGGACTTCACGTTGCCGACGGCGGCGAGCACGCCCTTGCCGAGGAAACGGGTCTTGCCGTTGACGCCCTTCGGGAGGGACTTGGCGGAGACGTCGGCGTCGCGGAGCTCGTGGGCCTCGTGTTCACCGGTGGAGGCGCCGGAGGGGACGGCGGCGCGGCCGAGGGTGCCGTCGGCGAGGCGGACGTCGACCTCGACGGTGGGATTGCCGCGGGAGTCGATGATCTCGCGCGCGGTGATGCTGGTGATGGTGGTGTTGCTCATGTGGTGAGGAAACGGTTGCGTTGCGGCGTCCCCGGGGACGCGAAAGGCGCGAGCGAAACCGCCGGGCGTGGCAGAGGGAAGCACAAAGCGGGAGGCGCGGGGCTTTGGGCAGGATTTGCGGGAGGCACGCGGCCTTTGCGCTTTGAACGTGCGATGCGGACCGGCCGGACCTCCTCGAACGCCGCCTGTCCGCGAGCGACCGACGATTATACTCCGCAGGGGCCGGCGGGGTCTCGCGCCTTATTTTTTGTGCAATCCCAGGGCCGCGCCGATGCGGTCGAGGATGCCGGGATCACGCGGCTGAAGGTGCTCGGGGATTTGCGCGAGGTGACCGCGGTGCCGGGCGATTTCCAAGGGGCACAAGCCGTCGTAATTTCGTGTGGCCAGCACTTCGGGGCTCAGCAGGGCGGGGGGAATCTGATCGAGGTGACCTTCGGCGGCGGCGGCGTGGAGAGGGGTGTCGCCGTGGTCGTTGCGGGCGCGGAGCAGATCGCTGGTCAAGGACGCCCGGGGGATGGCGGCGAGCTGGCCGGTCTCGGCGGCGGCGTGGATCACGGTGTAGCCGCCCTTGCTGGCCACGGTCAGGATGTCGTGGACGAGATATTCCGCCGGGATGTGGTCGAGGTGGCCGGCGAGCGCGGCGGCGTGGAGCACGGTGTCCCCGGCGGCGGTGCGAGCCAGGAGCGCCTCGCGAGTGAGGAGGGCGCGCGGGATCTGCGGGATGTGGCCGTTGAGGGCGGCGGTGTGCAGCGGGGTTTCGCCGGTGTGGTTGGCGATCGCGAAAGAGGCGGCGTTGAAAAAGACCGGGGGCACGTCGTCGATATGGCCGGCCTCGGCGGCTTCGTGGAGCAGGGTGTTGCCAAGGTGCGTGCGAATGGTGAGCAGCTCGGGGGTGAGAATGGAGTGCGAGAACATCCCCAGGCGGCCGTGGGCGGCGGCGATGTGATACACGGAGAAGCCGGCGTTGCTCGTTATCGCGAGCAGATCGTGCATCAGCAACCGGGGAGGGAGGAGGGTCGGCGGGGAGGGCGCCTCGAAGGCGTGGTGAAGCGGGGTGTAGCCGGCTTGGTTCTTGGTCGAGAACGCGGAGGGTTCGAGGAGATCCGGTGGAACGATCGCCAGTCGACCGTGGCGGGCCGCGAGGTGGAGGGCGGTGTTGCCCGCGGCGTTGGGGGTCAGCCACAGGCGCCGATCCGTGAGCGCGGGGGACGGGGCGAGGTCCTGACCGGAACGAATCGCGGCTTGTAGGGTGGCGGCATCCATATGGGCTGTGGCGCAGCTTGACCGCGCGGGACCGCGGGCGGCAAGACCGCACCGATAAGGCGAATTACCCAAAGGGAAACGATTTGCGTGGCGGCGGGCTTCTGGCGAGGGTGTGCGCATGACGCAGGTCAACGCCGCCGCCAGCGATAACCACAAGAAGGACTCCGTGCTCGTCGTGGACGACGAAGCGCCCTTGCTTGAAATGTATAAGGCCGCGCTGTCGCCGCACTTCGAGGTGACCACGGTATCGTCGGTGAAAGAGGCGGAGTTCGCCTTGCACAAAAAGCCCTATCGGGTGGTGGTGGCCGATCACCTTATGCCGGGCGGAAACGGGCTGAGCCTGTTGGTGCGGGTCCGGGAGGAGCATCCGGAAGCGGCGCGCGTTCTGGTGACGGGTTTCATGAAACCCGAGATGCTTTTGCGGGCGGTGAACGAGGCGGCCGTGTTTCGCTACCTCGTGAAGCCGGTCGAACTGAAGGAGCTGATCACCGTGGTTAAGGACGCGGCGAACAGCGTGAGTCCGACCGCGGCGTGACGATTCCCGGCGCCCTGTCCAACCGGGTGCGGGGTCTTGCGGAAATGGCGGACCGCCCGCGGAGGGCGCGCGTTTTCGCGGTTTTCCTGCGAACGGAGGATCAGGCCTCCTTGAGCAACTCCTCGGCGTGCTGACGCGCGCTCCGGGCGTTGCGGTCGCCGAGCATGCGCGCGAGTTCGCCGACGCGGTCGGATTTTTGACCGTGTATCGGTTTTATGGTGACGACGGCGCGTTCGCCCGACTGGTCCTTTTCCACCAGGAAATGGCTGTCGCCGAGACCGGCGACCTGGGGGAGATGCGTCACGCAAAGGACCTGATGCCCCCGCGCGATCTCCGCCATCTGTTCGCCGACGACGCGGCCTATCTCGCCGCCGACGTTGGCGTCGACCTCGTCGAAGACCAGCACCGGCACCCCGTCGAGGTCGGCGAGCACGGTCTTGAGCGCGAGCATGACGCGGGCGAGCTCGCCGCTGGACGCGATGCGCGCGAGCGGAAGCGGGGCCTCGCCGACGTTGGGGGAGAAGAGAAACTCGACGCCGCAATCGCCATGCGGGGCGAGCTCGGGCAGGGGGACCACGCGAACTTGGAAATCGGCTTTCTTGAAGCCGAGACGGGCGATGCTTTTGGCGCCGACCTTGGCGAGTTCGCGGGCGCCGGTCTCGCGAACTTCGCGAAGCGCGCGGGCGGCGGAAAGCGCCTCGCGACGGGCCGCCGCGATCCGCTCGTCGAGCCGGGCGAGCGAGCCCTCGATGTCTCCTTGCACCTCGAGACGTCGGCGCAACTCCTCCCGGGCGGCGGCGACCCCGGCGAGATCGGGGCCGTGGCGGCGTTTCGCGTCGAGCCAGGCGGACATGTCTTGCGCAAGCCGCTCGGCCTGCTCGGGGTCGAATTGAAACTGCCCGCCGAGGGATCGGAGTTCCTCGGCCAGGTCGTTGAGCTCGACGCTGGCGGAGCGGAGACGCTCCACGAGCGGACGACTGGCGGGATCGAGTTGTTCGAGCTGATGGGCCTCGCGGAGAAGCGCGCCGAGGCGGGATGTGACGCCATCATCGCCCGAGAGGCCGCTTTCAAGGCCGCCGCAGAGCTGGGTGAGTTCCTGGGCGCGGTTCATGCGCGAGTGGTCCCGCTCGAGGGCGGCGATGGCGTCCTCCGTGAGGTCGAGAGCGTCGAGCTTGGCCAGCTGGGCTTCGACGAAAGCGATCTGATCGGGGGAAAGACGGGTCTCGCGGGCGAGGCGTTCGCGTTCGGCGACGAGTTCGCGCCAGGCGTGGTAGGCGGCGTGATACGCGGAGAGCTCGGTTTCGTCGCGGGAGAAAAGATCGAGCAACTCAAGCTGGCAGGACTCCTTCAGTAGGCGACGCGGCTCGCTCGGACCGTGGAAATCGATCCACGTCTCGCCAAGGCGCTGAAGCGCGGCGAGGGTGGCCAGCCCGCCGTTGACGTTGATGCGCGGGGCTTTTTCGCGAGGCAGGCTGCGTTTGAGCAGAAGAACTCCGTCCTCGCACGGGGGCAGATCGAGCTCGGCCAGCAGGGCGTCGATGCGGCGGGGGTTTTGGAAGTGGAGCGCGGCCTCGACCTCGCAGGCGGGCGCGCCTTGGCGTATGATGGTCTTGTCGGCGCGCTCGCCGGCAAGGAGCGCCAAGGCGCCGAGGAGGATGCTTTTGCCGGCGCCGGTCTCGCCGGTGACGACGGTGAAGCCGGAATCGAATTCAAGGGCGACCTCGTCGAGAAGGGCGAGGTTGCGGATGCGCAGGGTCTGAAGCATGGCGAGGGCGTATTTGGCGGGGAGGCGGGCGGGCAAGCCGGTGAAATCGGAGCGCGAGTGCGTCGGCGAGCGAGTGAGTGTCGGGCGCGGGGAGGGGCAAGCGGCTTCTGGCGAGGCGAGGCACGGCGTGCGAACATTTCACCCGCTATAACATTTCATCCGCGGTATCCGGAATGGACGCGGGTTCTCACGCCACGTCGGCGGGAGGTTGCCGGGCGAGCGTGCGTGGCCGTGGGCGGCCTGGATGAACGGGTTGTGCTCACTCCCTTTTTCACCTCCTTGGGCCGAGCTTGGTTCTCCGACTCCGCCAAGCAGCGTATCATTCAAAGTCGGCGCATGGATAAATTCGTGAGATTTTGTCTTGCGGAGGACGCGCGCGGGCGTCCTTACTCCGCCTCCCAAATTTTTGGACCCTTAGCTCAGTTGGTTAGAGCGCTTCCTTGACATGGAAGAGGTCACAGATTCGAGTTCTGTAGGGTCCACCATTTTATCCGCAACCACACAAGAGATTGCGGATTTTTTGCGTCCTGATTTCCCCGGCTGTGCGGCACGGAAAAGCCGCGTTCTTCTCGGAACGCGGCTTGAAAGGCTGGGCACCAAAACGCGGTGCGCGTCTTCAGGAGGGATTTAATCCTCGTCGTCGTCGTCGCCGTCCTCGGAAGGGCGCGCGAGTTCGTCGCGGCACTCTCCCATGACGCGAAGCCACACCTCGCGCAGATCGAAGAGGCGGGGAACCGCCTCTTCGCGGTAGTGCGTGAGCGCCCGGCTGTGCGTGCATGCCTCGGGGGCGAGCGTGGCCATGGTGAGGTTTAGCTCGCGGAGCGCCCGCTTGAACAGGCTGATCGCCATGGCGTAGTCGCCAAAATCGAGCGCGGAGATCGCTTGCATCGCCTGATCTTCCGCGCGCGAGAGGGCGGAGTAGTGGGCCAACGCGAGTCTTTGCGGAACCTTGGCGGGGTCGTCGGCGGTTTGCTCCCAAGTCCGCTTCAAGCTGAAGAACAAGGCGCGGGTCGCGACGTGGATCGGATTCTTGTGGAGGGTGTAGGGATCGTCCTCCTCGCCCATGTCCACCTCGACCGCTTCGTCGTCGTCTCCATCGTCGTCGTCGTCCGTCTCCGTGTTGTCGGAGGTCCAGTCTTCAACGCCCCAGCCCATGAGCCGGGCGGATTCGTCGAGACGCTCCGGAGATCCTTTTAGTTGTTCGTAAAAGGCGAGATAACGAAGCACTACCTCGTCTTGCGCCCGCAGATAGCGTTCCCAATCAAATTCGTTCCAGACGAGCTCTCCGCGATCTTCCCACTCGTTGTCGGAGGGGTTTTCGGAATTGGTGTTGCCCATTGGTTGTAGGGGTCGTGGGACCCGTGCGGACACCCTGTTCCGGCAGGGGGCGAACGCAACGGGAAAAACCACTCCCGGAGCTCGTTTCGGGGACGTCCTCGATGGAGGTGCATCTTCGTCGGGCCCGGGGTGGGCTTACAGGTTGAAATCGGGCAGAGGCTTAGCTTCGTTTCCGCTCTTTCCCCTCTATCACACCCCGCATGAACGACCCCGTGCTCCACGCGACGGTTTATTTTTCCGGCCACGTCCAAGGCGTCGGGTTCCGGTATTCGACGCTGCAAGTCGCGAAGGAATTCGAGGTCGCCGGCTATGTGCGGAACCTGTCCGATGGACGTGTCCTGCTGGAGGTCGAGGGGCGGTCCGGGGTGGTTGACGAGTTTGTCGCCGCGGTGGCAGAGCGGATGCACGGGCACGTGCGAAAAACCGAGCGCACGCAACAAAAGCGTCAGCCTGTTTTCCAAGGCTTCGAAATTCGCTAGCGCCACGATCCGCCCTTGCGACTCTGCCGCCGCTCCCGAGTTTGATTCCACCCGCTCCCCTTCATACGATGACCCCTGCCGTTCCCGCCATCTCGATCAAAGGATTGACCAAAGACTTCGCCGTCACGTTGCGCGGGGTGAAGCTGCGCGCCGTCGATTCGCTTAACCTCGAGGTGGCCGAAGGCCAGGTTTACGGGCTTCTTGGCCCCAACGGATCGGGCAAGTCCACCACCATCAAAATCATTCTCGGGCTGCTGGAGGCGACGGTGGGCGACGTGCGTGTTTTCGGCGTCCCCTCGAACAAGGTCCAGGCGCGCCGCAACGTGGGCTACCTGCCCGAGGCCCCTTACTTCTACCGCTACCTGAGCGGGCGTGAACTGGTGCGCTTTTACGCCCGGGTGTGCGGCGTGCCGGCGGCCAGCCTCAAATCCCGCGTGAACGAGGTGATCGACTGGGTCGGGCTCTCCGGAGCCGCCGATCGTCGTGTCGGCACTTATTCGAAGGGCATGCTTCAGCGCATCGGGCTGGCGCAGGCCCTGGTGCATGATCCCAGGCTCATCGTGCTCGACGAACCGACTGCGGGCGTCGACCCCGTGGGTTCCGCCGAGATGTGCGAGCTGATTCTTAAGCTCAAGCAGCAGGGCAAGACGGTCCTGATCACGTCCCATCTTCTGGCCCAGATCGAAGACGTCTGCGACCGTGTCGCGATCCTTGATCGCGGAAAGCTGATCGTCGAAGGCGCGCTCAACGATCTTGTCGGCCAGCGTGATCGTCAGGCCTTGATCGTCGACCCGTTGCCGCCGGCGGAAATCGAGGCGTTGAAGTCCTGGCTCGCGGCGCGCGGACATACGCTCGCTTCGGTGGAGCAGCCTCGCGCCCGTCTGGACCAGCTTTTCCTCAGCAAAGTCGCGCGGCCCGGCCGCCCGGGGGGCTCTTCCGCCGGGGTCGGCTCGAACGAGGTTCCCTTGAACGCCAAGCCCTGAGCCGTCGCATCTCGCGTTTCCTGCCGTTCCCAGCCTCAGCTCCTTGCTCCACGCTCCATTCTCCCTGCTTTAACAATGTCAGCCGAATCCGTTCCTTTCTCCTTCAGCCGCCTCGGCATCATCGCCGGCAACACCTTCCTTGAGGCGGTGCGGCAGAAGCTGTTTTTGTTTCTTCTGCTGCTCGCCGCCGGCCTGGTCGCCAGCGCGCTGTTTTTTCGCGAGTTCAACTTTGGTTCGTCCGAGTTGAAGTTCATTTCCGACTTCGGCTTCGGCGCGCTTATCTTTTTCGGTTCGGCGCTGACGATCACCACGACGGCCCAGCTGTTTTTTTCCGAGATCGAAAATCGCACCGCGTTGACGCTCCTCGCCAAGCCGCTGTGGCGGGCTGAATTTGTTTTTGGCAAGTTCCTCGGCGTCTTCGCCGTGATCGGCGTGTTTTGCGCTCTCACCATCGGGTTGATGCTCGCGCTGCTTTACCATCGTGAGAGCCAGCTCATGGGGGTGAGGCCGGAGGACTTTGCCGGAGGCCGCCTCATCGCGTATGGCGACCTGCTCATCGTCGGAATGCTTCAATGGATCAAATTCGGCGTGCTCACCGCGATCGTGCTGCTGATCGCGAGCTTCTCCAACACGAACCTCTTTACGGTCGTCACGGGCTTTTTCGTCCTCGTGATCTGCCATCTGCAATATCTGGCCCGCGACCAATGGAGCAATGTCGACAGCACTCTCCTTGCGGGCGCCGTCAGGGTCCTGGGGTTGATTTTCCCCAACTTCCAACTTTTCAACCTCGCCGACGAGATCGGGCAGGGCGGGGGCGTTTCCGGCGCGACCGCCCTTCGCATCGCCGGTTATGGTCTCGCCTACATCTTCGTAATCGGCGGCCTCGCCGTCTATAGCTTCCGCAACCGTGAGATTTGACCTCGCCGCTTTTCGCCCCCTTCGCACCGGGTTTGTTGTCGCGCTGGGTTTGCTCGGCGCGGGCCTCGTGCTTCGTCCCTTGGAATCGCCCGCGTGGGAGTCCGTTCGGGCCAAGCAGCCCGCGCTGCGCCTCGAATCGCTCAAGGACGCGCTCGGCCAGGGCGTGACCGTCGGTCTTCTGGGCGGGTTCCGTGCGATCGTCGCGGACCTTTTTTGGATACGCACGAACTCGGTCTGGGAGAAAAACGACATCCCGGCGACGCAGACCTCCATCAAACTGGTCACCGCCATCGACCCGCGTCCGCTCTATTTCTGGCTGAATGGCAGCCGCATGATCGCCTACGATATGCCGAACTGGCGAATCGACAAAGCCGGTGGCTGGGATGCCGTTCCCGAGGCGGTCAGGCGTCGCTTCGACGAGGAGCAGTCGGCCATCGCGATCAAATACTTGGAAGGCGCGCTTGGCTTTCACCCGAACGAGCCGCTTCTCACGCTCGAGATTGGCAACATCCACGCCAATCGCCTGAAAGATATCGAGACGGCGGCCCGCTATTATCTCGAGGCGTCCAAGCAACCTGACGCGCCTTACTACGCGGCGCGCATCTATGCGGAGTGGCTGTTCCGCCGATTGGAGCGCCCCGCCGAGGCCTACGAGTTTCTCAAGAAGCTCTATCCCACGCTCCCGAAGGACGACGACATGGCTCAAGCTCCTGTCGTGCTGGGGCGTATTCGCGAGCTGGAGGACGAGTTGAAGATTCCGACCACCTTGCGCTTCCGTGAGTAGCAAGGTGGACACGGCCTGCGGTCTCCCCGTCTTGGGTGGAGGGCGCTCTACGTAGTCTAATTCCCATTCATTTAGGGGAATTAACTTGCCCGGCAGGCTAATCCTTGGCGAGTTGCCCAACTTACTCAACAAATGAGTGCCGACGCCAACATTCACCCGATCTTTGATCGCGTCCTTCCTCGTGCCGACAAAGAGGTTCGGCTCGGGCAACGCGGCCAAGTGATCTGGCTCTATGGTCTGTCCGGTTCTGGAAAAAGCACGCTTGCGATCGCGTTGGAGCGCCGCCTGCACGCGGAGGGTTTCGCCACCCAGCTTCTCGACGGTGACAACATTCGAACCGGCCTTAACCGGGGACTTGGTTTTTCCGATGCCGACCGGGCTGAAAACATCCGCCGTATCGCGGAGGTGGCCAAGCTTCACGCGCACGCCGGCCTCGTGACGCTTTGTTCTTTCATCACACCGTTGCGTTCGCTTCGTGCGCTTGCGCGCGACATCATCGGTTCCGCCGATCTGCTGGAGGTCTATGTGAAGGCCAGCTTCGCCACCTGCGAGCAGCGCGATCCAAAAGGTCTCTACGCGAAGGCCGCGGCCGGCGGGGTGGGGCGGTTCACCGGCAAAGATTCCGCTTTCGAAGAGCCGCAGGCCGCGGGACCCGACCTCCCTGCGGCGTCTGCCGCCGAGGCCGCGACGCTCGTGATCGACACCGAAGCGGCGACGCCCGAGGCCTGCCTGGACGCGCTCCACGCGGCGGTCTTTCCGCGGATCAAGCTTCGCGTCGTTTGAGGCACGAACCGCGCAGTCAACTCCCCGCGTTGCCCGGCATTCTTTTCGATCTTCCCGTCACCTTCCTCACGCCCGTCCTTTCGCGCTAGTCGCCATCCCGATTTTTACTTCCGACATGAGTTCCTACAACCTCACCCACCTGGCCCAGCTCGAGCACGAGGCGATCTTCGTGTTGCGTGAAGTCGCCGCGCAGTTCGAGCGCCCCGCGCTGCTCTTCTCTGGTGGCAAGGACTCGATCGTCATGGCGCGCCTCGCCCAAAAGGCCTTCGCGCCCGCCAAGATTCCGTTCCCGCTCGTCCACATCGACACGGGTCACAACTTCGACGAGGCCATCGAATACCGCGACTGGTTCGCCGCCGACATCGGTGCCCGCCTCGTCGTCCGCTACGTCGCCGACTCCATCAAGGCCGGTCGCTGCCAAGAGGAGAAGGGACCGAACCCCTCGCGCAACGGCCTCCAGACCGTGACGCTTCTCGATACCATCGAGGAGTTCAAATTCGACGCCTGCCTCGGCGGCGCCCGCCGCGACGAGGAAAAGGCCCGCGCCAAGGAGCGTTTCTTCTCCCACCGAGACGAGTTCGGCCAATGGGACCCGAAGAACCAGCGCCCCGAGCTTTGGAACCTCTTCAACGGCCGCAAAAACCTCGGCGAGCACTTCCGTGTTTTCCCTCTCTCCAACTGGACCGAGATGGACGTCTGGCAATACATTGCTCGTGAAAACCTCAAGATCCCGTCGATCTATTTCAGCCACCAGCGCCGCATCGTGAACCGCAACGGCGTGCTCCTCGCCGAGTCGCCCTACATCACGCTCCTTGAGGGTGAGAGCTACGAGACCCGCACCGTGCGTTACCGCACCGTCGGCGACAGCACCTGCACCGGCGCCGTGGAG
>CBINJQ010000133.1:0-10391 GCA_966251015.1 uncultured Akkermansia sp.
CCTCGGCGAACACACCTTGCGCTTTACCGACGAAGGCCTCGTCGATAAGACCGAGCACAACGAGTCCCTTCATCGCTGGTCCGCCTACCATCGCACCATCAAATCCGGCGCCTATCTCTATCTCTACATCACCGAAGGCATGGCCCACCCCGTGCCATTGCGGCGTCCCCTGATCGAGGGCGACCTCGCCGCGTTCGAGGCGGCCCTTCAGGAGCACACCTCCAGATAAGCCGGTCGGCATACGCCGACCACCCGCGATGCGGAAGCGGCGGTTCGGATCTGCGCGACGGCTCCGTCCGACGACACATCTCGACGCCGACGAAGGACCGACTTTCCTTGGCGGCGTGACCGAGCCCGCCGCCCCCACGACGCCCTCCCATCGCCCGCGCGTCCTTGTCGTCGAGGACGAAACCAAGACCCGCGCCTCGCTCGCGGAGGGCCTCGGTCTCCAGGGCTGGGAAATCACGGCCGCGGCCACGGGACTCGAGGCCGAGAAGCTCCTTCAAGAGGACCCCTTCGATCTGGTCGTGCTCGATTGGATGCTGCCGGGGCGCAACGGCCTCGAACTGCTGGCGCATTTGCGCGCCCACGGCCGGCAAACCCCCGTGCTCATGCTCACCGCGCGGGCCCGGATCGACGACCGTGTCGCGGGCCTTGAAAAAGGGGCTGACGACTATCTCGCGAAACCGTTCGCCTTCGCCGAGCTCGTCGCCCGGTGCCGGGCTCTGCTGCGCCGCGCCACCGTCCTGGCGCCCCCCGCTCTGTCCTGCGGCGACCTGCGGCTGGACGTCCGCGCCCGCCTCGCGTGTCGGGGCGATCGTGAAATCCCCCTTACGCCCCGGGAGGTCGACGTGCTGGAATACCTCCTTCGCCATCAGGGCCAGATCGTCACCCGCGAGATGCTCCAGCACGAGGTGTGGAAACAGCCCCTGCGCTTTTCCTCCCTCGACAACGTCATCGACGTGCAGATCGCCCGCCTGCGCCGGAAAATCGACGAGCCCGGCGGCGAAAAGCTCATCCATACCTTGCGGGGACTCGGCTACCGGCTCGGAAAGGAAGGACCATGATTCCCTGGTGGCGTCGCCGCTCCCTCCGGTTCCGGCTCTCCGCCTGGTATGCCGCCGGCGGCGTCGTGCTGCTCACGGTTTTTTGCGTCGTGATCCACGGCTTCGTCAGCCGGCGAATGGCCCAGCCTCTTGACCGCCAGTTGCGCGCGGACCTCGAGTCCGTCCGGCAACGCCTTGTTCTCGACGGGGAAGGCCGGCTGCGGTGGGACGGACGCCCGGTCGCGTCCGCCGAGCCCTGGGAGTGGAGCGCCCCCTGGTTCGAGGTGTGGGACGAACAAGGCCGCCTGCTGGCCCGAAGATGGCCGCTCGACGAGGCCCGGCTCGAGCAGACGCCCTTCGCGCCCGTGCCCGAGTGGGAAACGCTTTCCGTGTTCAGCATCGCCGCCGACCTGCGGTTGCGCGCGCTCTCCTCGCCCTGGCTGCCGCGCGGCGAGGACGCCGGGGCGCCGCGCTGGATGCTTCGGGTGATGCGCGTGCACAAGCCCGCCTCCGAGGCGCTCAGCGCCCTGTCTCTCATCCTGGTCGTGTCGCTTCCGGTGCTCGTCGCCTTGCTCGTGCTCGTCGGCTATCTGCTGACCCGCCACTGGCTGCGACCGCTGGACGACATGGTCGCGGAGGCCGAGCGCATCGGCGCGCACGATCTGGCGAGACGTCTTCCGGTCGAGAACCCCCACGATGAGCTCGGCCGTCTCGCGAACGTGTTCAACGGCACGCTCGACCGGCTGGAGGAGTCCTTCGCCGCGCTCGACCGGTTTTCGGCGGACGCCTCGCATGAACTGCGCACTCCGCTCACCACGCTCCGCAGCGTCGGCGAAGTGGCGCTCCAACGCGACCGCGGCGTCGCCGAATACCGCGAGGTGATCGGCAGCATGCTCGAGGAGGCCCAGCGGTTGCAGACGCTGGTGGACCGGCTTCTCCAGCTGGCCCGGGCCGCCGGTCCGTCCCCGGACGTCCGACGCGAGAAAACCCGGATCGATCTCGTCGCCGCCGAATGCGCCTCCGAACTCGGCGTGCTCGCCGAGGAGCGCGGGCAGCATCTGTCCCTGCGGCTCGACGAATGCGTCGCGCACACCGACCCCCTGCTCCTCCGTCAGGTTCTCCAGAACCTGGTCGACAACGCCATCAAGTTCAGCCCCGTCGGCACCAGGATCGACATCTCGACGCGGACGGACGGAGACCGCCGCGAGATCACGGTGGGCGACGAGGGCCCGGGCATTCCGCCGGAACTGCGACGCCTCGCGACCGAACGCTTCTTCCGCGCGGACGCCGCCCGCGCCGCGGGCGGCTTCGGCCTCGGACTCGCCCTGGCCAAAGCCTACCTCAAGCTTCTCGGCGGTCGCCTCGAATACGAGGCGCGCCATCCGCGCGGCAGCCTGTTTCGCATCGTGCTGCCGGGCGGGTAGCCGGCGCGGCGCCCTGCTGCGGGAGCCCATGGCGCGATCCGACCACGCGCTCCCGCTACTCGTCCCCCGCGCGTCCGACGCCGAGATGCAGCTCCTGGCACGCCCGCAGATAGGCGGCCGCCGACCACGCCTGGTAGGCCTTGCCCATAGGGCGGCCGGTCACGCCATGCACCCACTCGTTGAACTCCCACGCGCGCTCGCGCCCGAGCTCGTTCACGCGCGCGAGCTTCACCAGCTCGTGGCAGGCGACGTCGTGCAACCCGAGCCGATGGATGAACCGCACCCAGAGTCCGCCGATGAAGGGCCAGATGCCGCCGTTGTGGTAGTGATGCGGGAGATTGAGCAGGTTGACCGTGTAGTAGGCCCGCCAGTCCGGATCGCCCGCCTGCACGACCGGGTAGAGGTTCGCCACCGGCCAGGGCGCGTTCACCCCCACGCCCCACATGAAGCGAAACGCGGTCCGCGCCCGGTCCGCGTCGATGACGTTCGTGAGAAACGCGAGCAGGTTGCCCAGCACGTCGCAGCGCCAGTTGAAGGCGAAGGGCGTTATCTCCGCGAGGAGGTATTGCGCGTCCCCCAGCGCGGCCTGGCTGTCGGCGAAGCTCGACGCCGCGCCGGGCTGCGGCGTCGTGGTGGGCCAGAAGGTCGTCTTGATCTTGCCCGCGATCTGCTGCGACCAGCGCAGATAGTCGGCCGCGCGGGGAAAGTTCTCCTGGTATTCGAGGAGGCGGCCAAAACAGACGTTCGCGCGATACCACAGGATCTCGTCGTAGAGGACGTGGTAGCTGCGCCCGAAAAGATCGGTCCAGTCGCCCGCCTCCGGCACCTCGAGCAGGGCGTCGTTGTTGCTGTCGTGCGCGCTCAGCCAGTCCATGACGCGCTGAAGCCGCGGTGCGTATTCATGGAGCAGCGACAGATCGCGCGTCTGGGTGACGTAGTGATACACGGCGATCACGAGCCACAGGCCGCTGTCGATCGAGCAGATCCCGCCCAGCGCGGAGCCTGCGCGCTCACGTTTAATCGTCAGGCGCCCGTCGCCTCCGTCCCACGAGCCGATCCCGCCCACCCCGGAGTAGTCGGGCACGCCGTCGTCGATCCGGACGTTGGCCGGCACCTGGCCGTTCACGCTGACGGCGTCCAGCAGCGTCCGCAGCGTCCGCCGTTGCGCCTCGCGGATGTCGGGATCGTCCATCTCCGCCGTCTGCACGACGGTGAAGCACCCGTCTCGCGCCCACACGCTGCGGTAGTTCGCGTCGGTGCCGGTGACGGTGTTGTCCGCGAGGGAGCACGCGGAGAATCCCATCGGCGTGATGTTGCGCCGCAACGCGTCGAGCGCGCGCTCGTAGCCCGCGGCGATGAGCGCGCGCTCCTCGGCCGTCAGCGCCTTCAGCGATTCCTGGCGGAACAAGGTCGCCTGCCATTCGCCCGCCTCCGGCCGCCCCGCGAATCCGCGCTGCGGCGGGGCGCTCGGGATGACGCCGAAATGCGCCAGCCCCTCCAGGACGCCGTCCGCCATGACGGACCGGGAAACATAGGCGGGCAGCTTGACCACCGCCTCAAAAAGCTCGGGTTGCGCGTTCTCCACCACGATCCCCGACACGCCGGGCAGCAGGAACATGCCGTTGTCGTTGGCGGTGTCGCCCGCCACGAGCACCTCCTCCAGCGGGATTTCCAGGCGCCGGCAAAGCCACGCGAGCGCGTTGCCCTTGTCGGCGGCGGCCGGCAGCACGTCGAGGAAGCGCAGGCTCGAGTAGATCACGACCACGCGCAACCCGGCGTCGCGAAGACGGCCGCGCAACACCTCGATCTGCGCCGCGTCCGCGCGTGGCAGGAACCAGCTCGACTTATACGGGTGCAGGAACTCCGGCGGCTGCCGTTGTATTCCCGGGGTCTCGGCGACGATCCGCTCCACCAGCGCCAGGTCCCACCCTTCCCCGAACTGGGCCCAAAACTCCTTCGGCGAGCAGCCCTCCCGCAGGTCGTGGAGCTCGGTCCCCACCCCGCCGATAAGATAGTCGGCCGCTGGCAGCTTCCCCGCCTGGATCAAGGCCCGCATGTCGGCGACGCTTCGCCCGGAATTATAGACCAAGCGCGGGCGAAACTCCGTCGAAAGCGCCTCCCAGCTCGCCTTGAAACGATGGGTCGATTCCGGATTCCCGAGGAGCGTCCCGTCGAGATCCGAGGCGAAGAGGGAGATGCGGCGCGGCGTGGTCGAGTTCATCGGGACGGGAGAGGTTCGGGATGCCGGCACACCGATTGCCGGGATTTCGTTTCACGCGAACCGCGGAGCAAGATAACGAACAACCCGGCCCAGAGCGCGACGGCCGGCAACACCGAGGACCACAGGCCGAGCATCGCCCCCATCGGAATGAGAAAGGTCAGGATCTGCCAAAGCAGCGCGACCGGAAGCCGCAGCAGGTCGGCGCGATGCTCCGCTCGGTCGGCGTCCTTCCAGTCGCGGGGCCACCAGCCGAAGGGTCCCACCTGGTCGTAGAAGGCCCTCAGCGCGGCCGCCGGCACCGCGCGCGTGAGCAGGGCGCCTGCCACGGAGACCAGCGCGGACGCCGTCGCGATGAAACCGAAACGCGCGGCCTCGTTCCAACCCGCGGGCTCGCGCAGGAAAACAAACAACGAGGCGCCAAACCCGGCCGCGACGCCGAGCGCGAAACCCGCGCCGTTGAATCGCGCCCAATACCAGCGCAGCGCGAAGGGAACGAGGAAGGCGGGGAAAAGCAGCATCACGATGCCCACCCACACGTCGATCACGGAGGCGCCCGCCGTCAACGCGACGGCCAGCCCCAGCGCGACGATCAGCAACGAGGCGAGATAGCCCGCCCATACGCGCTCCCGCGGCCCGGGCCGCCCGCGCCAGACCTCGTAGACGTCGCGCACGAGGTAGGACGCCCCGGCGTTGATCGTGCTGTCGAATGTCGACATCGCCGCCGCGAGCATCGCCGCGACGACCAGACCCCGGACGCCGACCGGGAAATAGTCCGAAAGAAGCACCTGCGAGAGCAGCGTGTCCGCCGCGCCCGGGGCCGTGGCGTCGATGCCGAGCTTCACCGCCAGCACCGCGAAGCCGAGCACGAGCGGCCAGCGAAAGGCGAAGAGCACGGTCCAGAGCATCGCGATCTTCCGGCATTCCCAATCCGTCCGCGCCGCGTAGTAGCGCTGCGCCATGTAGGCGGAGCCCGCGCTGCCGCCCAGCCCCTCCAGCACGCCTTTGCCCGCCCACACGAGAAGGAACCAGCCGAAGGCCTCGTAAGGCGCCAGCGCGGGATCGCCGTCCGCGCGAGGCAGAAGGCTGTTCAACGCGGAGCCCGGCCACGCCGCCAGCAGCTCGGGCGTGACCAGGCCCGACGCGACCACGCCGACATAGATCGCCGCCGCGCCGATGATGCCGGCTTGGAACACATCCGTCCAAACCACGCCGTAGAGCCCGCCCGCGAGGGTGTAGCCGAGGGCCACCACCGCCATGCCGAGCGTGCATTGCAAAGGGGTGAAAGGCAGCAGCTCGGCGAGGAATCGCCCGCTCGCGGTGAAGAAAAACACCGTCATCGCCACCGTGATGACCAGGTAGGCGAGCGCCGCCATGAGGCGCGCCGCCCTTCCCTGCGCGCCCTCGCCAAAACGGAGCAGCATCCACTCCGCCGTGGTCATCACCGCGCTGCGCCGGTGCCACTTGCCCATGAAGGCGAGAAACACGGCGATCGGCAGCACCACGCCTCCTCGCATCTCGACGAAAAAGCCCTGGAGTCCATACAGGTGGAACAGCCCGACGAGCGTCATCGTGCCGGCGACGTCGAGATTGCTCGCCATGCCCGAGGCGCCCAACGCCCACCAGGGCATCGCGCGGCCGCCCAAAAAATAGTGCTCGCCGCTCCGCCCGGCGCGACGCGCGAGAGCCACGCCTATCCCGGCCAGGATCACGAAATAGGCCAGGACGATGAGATAGTCGAGATTCGCCATGGACCTCAGGAAACGGGCCGCGAACGGGGGGCGGGGTCGGCGGCGCCTTGCGCGGGCCGCTCATGCCGAAGCAGGGAGTCGAGCCCCACCGTGGCCGTGCCGGCGCGCCGCCTGAACATACGTTGAAAAAAGAGGTTGTTGGGCACGAGCACGGTCTCGCCCGGCCCGACCTCGAGCGTCGTGAAAAGCAGGCTGAGATCCACCACCTTGCCCTTCACATCCTCGCCGCCCGTCAGCTCGACCTCGTCCCCGACGGCGAAGGGCTTGAACAGCACGAGGACGAACGCGCAGAGAAAATTGCTCAACACGCTCCAGACCGCGACGAAACCGATCGCCACCAAGCCCAGGATGGTGCCGAGCACGGCCAGCAGGGTGTCGACCTGGAATCCCCAGCGTCCGAGCACGAGCACGAGCGCCAGCACGAGGATGCCGTAGCGCAGCGTCAGGCGCACCGGCGCGAAAGCGAGTCGCGGCAGGTTGGCCCATTGGGCGAAGGCCTGGATGCGCCCGCGCAGGCCGTTGAACAGCAGGAGGGCGACAAGCAGGATGACTCCGCTCTGGATCAGGCGGAGGAGGGTTTCTCGGTCGAATATGTCCATGGTTTAAGGAGCGCGCGCGCTTATCTCCAAAACAGGCCGCATGCGTTTTCACCCGCGGCGCGTTTCCACCCGACGCCGGTGGCGGTCCGGGGCCTCAGTCGCCGTCCGTCCACGGCTCGTCCCACTCCTTGTCGTCGAGCGTCACCGCGGCCACGGGAGTGCCCTCCACCGCGGCGATGAGCTGCTGGGCGATGCCCGTCCAGGTGAAGAGACTGCGGGCCTTGTGCGCGCCCATCCGGGAGAGGCGTTCGCTGAGGCGCGGGTGACGGAAAACCTTCGCCATCACGATGCCGAGGTCCTCCGGATCGAAGGGGTCGGCGTAGAGCGCGTGCCTTCCGAACGACACCGCGCGGTAGAGCCCGCCGTGGATCGTGACGACGGTGGGCGTGCCCGAGGCCATCGCCTCGATCGCCGTCATGCCGAACGGCTCATACCGGCTGCAGAGCACGAAGATGTCCGCCGCCCGATAGTAATCCGGGAGCTCGGACTCGGGAATGAAGCCGTCGATGCGGATCCGCTTCGCGTAGGGCGAGGCGGCCGCGCGCGCCTTCAGTTTCTTGAGAATCGCCGCCTCCCGGGGAGTGAGGTGCTCGCCGCCGACCGCCAGGTGGAGCACCGCCTCGGGCTCGCGCTTCGCGAGGACCGCGAATGCGTCGATGAGGAGGTCGTAGCCCTTGTTGCGAGCCAGGCGGCCCAGCGCGAGGACGACCTTGCCGCGAAAATCGAGACGACGCCGGATCGCCGCGCGGCTCGCCGCCCCGACGGGATAAAAACGGGTGTCGTCGTATCCGGGCGGGATCATCCGCACCTTCTCGGCGGGAATGCCGTAGTCCTGCGTGATGAGATCCAGTTGCGGCGGGGTCGTCGCGACGACCAGCGAGCAGGCCTGGTAGAGCCGTCGCTCCTCGTTGATGCGACGCTTGAAGTTATACTGCGCCTCGAACTTCTCCGCGTCCTCCGGATAGTCGTGCTCCATCTGGCGCTGCTTCCAAAGTCCCAGCGAATGCGGCGTGTGCAGGTGGGGCACGCGCAACGCCTCCGCCACCGTCTGGGCGGCCATCCCGGCGTCCCAATAGTGGCTGTTGATCAACTCGTAGACCAAGCCGTGACGCTTGATGAAACGCAGCGCCTGCACGCACCACTCCGCGAGGGAGTCGCAAAGATACTCCTTGGGAATAAAGGCGCCGCCGCCACATGGCACGCGGATGATCCGCACGCGCTCGGAAACCGGCTCGAGCTCGGGCTGCTCCTCGAAGCGTCGGGTCCAGATGTCCACCTCGTAGCCGAGCTGCGCGATCTTCTTGGCCAGTTCGAGCACGTAGACCACCTGCCCTCCCGTATCCACCGCGCCGAGCGGCGGATTGGCCGCCACATAGCCGTGGGTTGAGATCATCGCGATTCGTCGAAGGGAACTGGAGGTGTTAAGGAAAGATTCTGGCATGAGCGAAAACAGCGCCCAAATGCCGTCGGCTTCGCTCGCACCGCAACGCCCCCGGCCTGACATTTTGGTCAGGTTCCCAAACCGCTGTCATCGACCCCGTCCGCCTGAGCTTCGGCCCCAGCCGGGCATGGACGGCGCCTCCGATGGCGACCGCGCCCTGTCCATGGCAGAATCGACGGGCACCCCGCCTCCCGCCATGCACCACCTCCCCTTTCACGCCTGCATCCAAGTCTGCAACCGTTGCGTCGAAGCCTGCGAACGCTGCGCCACCGCCTGTCTCGCGGAGGCCGACGTCCACATGATGGCGCGCTGCATCGAGCTTGATCGAAGTTGCGCCGAAATCTGCGCCCTCGCCGCTCGCGAGATGGCGCGTGGCTCGGAATTCTCGGCCCAGATCTGCGCCCTGTGCGCGGAGGTCTGCGATGTCTGCGGCACGGAATGCGCCAAGCATGGTATGGAGGATTGCCACGATTGCGCCGAGGCCTGCAAAGCCTGCGCCGAATCCTGCCGCGACATCGCCCATTCCGTATCGGAATGGCGCCGGTGAGAACGGGCGACGCCGCGTCGATCAGGCCGGTCCACGCGCGCCTCGGCGCGTTCGCAAGTTAAGCCGGCACGTTTCGGCCGCGAACAAACGTCGGCCAGAGCCTGCCGGAAGAAGGGACGCGGGCGGACGCGGCCAACGAGGGCGACGAATATCCGCTGCGATTTTTGCTTTTGGGCAATTCGGGCTAGGATCGGCGCGGTCGCGCCATACCGTCCTTTCTCTCGCACGCATTCATGCCCGCAAAAGCCGTTCTCGTCCTTTCCGCTTTCACCGCCCTGCTCTTCGCCGGCTGCGCCAAAAAAGCACCGACGCCCGCCGCGCCCGCGCCTGTCGAGGCGGGAACCATCACGATCGCCACCCGGCCGGTGACCCTGACCCGGGAGCTCCCCGGCCGAACCTCGGCTTTCCGCGTCGCCGAGGTTCGGGCGCGAGTGAGCGGTATCGTGCAAAAACGCCTCTTCACCGAAGGAGCCGACGTCCGCGAGGGCCAGGTGCTCTACCAGATCGACGCCGCGCCTTACCAAGCCGCGCTCGACAGCGCCCGCGCCGCCCTCGCCCGCGCCGAGGCCAACGCCGCCTCGGTCCGCCTCTCCGAGCAGCGCACGAAGCAACTGATCGAGGCCAAGGCGGTCAGCCAGCAGGACTACGACAACGCCCTCGCCGGACTCCAGGCCGCCGAGGCCGACATCGCCGCCGCCAAGGCCGCCGTGCAAACCGCCGAGATCAACCTCGGCTACACCTCCGTCGCGTCCCCCGTCTCCGGACGCATCGGTCGCTCGCAGGTCACCGAAGGCGCCTACGTGCAGGCGGCCGCCGCCACGCTTCTCGCCACCGTTCAGCAGCTCGACCCGCTCTACGTCGATCTCGCCCAGTCCAGCTCCGAGGTCCTTCGCCTCCGTCGCGCGTTCGCCGAGGGCAAGCTCCAGCGCACCGACTCGGGCGAGGCGCGCGTCGCACTCCTCCTCGACGACGGCGCCGTCTACGCGCAGGAAGGCGCGCTCCAGTTCTCCGACGTCACGGTCGACCCGTCGACCAGCTCCATCACGCTGCGCGCTATTTTTCCGAACCCGAAGGGCGAGTTGTTGCCCGGCATGTTTGTTCGCGCCCGTCTCGCGGAGGGCAGCGCGCCCGACGCCATCCTCGTGCCACAGCTCGCCATCACCCGCAACGCCCAGGGCGACGCAGTCGCGCTCGTCGTCGGCGCCGAATCCAAGGCGGAACAACGCGTGGTCAAGACCCCGCGCTCGGTCGGCAACCACTGGCTCGTCACCGAAGGCCTCGCGCCAGGCGACCAGGTCATCGTCGAAAACCTCCAGCGCATCCGCCCCGGTTCCGTCGTGAAACCTGTCGCGGCCAAACCGATCG
>CBINJQ010000134.1:0-10344 GCA_966251015.1 uncultured Akkermansia sp.
CTCGTTCGCTGTCCGCGTCCTCCGCGGAGAAGAATCCGCCGGCCGGATGCGAGAGATCGCGTAACAGATAATCGAATACACCCCGCGCCGCCCAGGCCAGGCGCTCGTCGCCGGAGGCGCGGGCGCAATCGAGCAGGTTTCGCGCGATCTGGGCCTGGTCGTAGAGCATTTTTTCGAAGTGCGGCACGAACCAGGCCTCGTCGACGGCGTAGCGGTGGAAGCCGCCGCCCAGGTGGTCGTGGACCCCGCCCTCGCACATGCGGCGCAGGGTGCGCGAGGCCATCTCGAGCGCCTCCCGCCCAGGCTCGGTGGAGGAGCCGCCCTGGAGCGCGGCCACACGGAGGAGAAAGTCGATGTTGCCGGCGCGGGGGAACTTCGGGGCGCCGCCGAAGCCGCCGTGCTCGGCGTCGAAGCTCTCGTAAAGATGCATGAACCCGCGCTCGTAGGCGTCGCCCGCGGCGTCGTGAAGCGGGACCGGCATCTCGCCCGCGTCTCCCGGGGCGGCGGCGGCGTCCCCGGCGGGACGCGAGCCGGGGCCGCCGGAATCGGAGACGGAAGCCGCGCGATGCTTGTAGTGGTCCTCCAAGGACAGAATGCCGCGATCCGCCTCGGCGACCAGCTCGTCCCGGCGGGTTTTCCACGCCTCGGCGATGGCGCCGAGCAGCGAGGGCAGGCCTCGGCGTTCCTGGCGGTCCTCCGGCGGGAAATAGGTGCCGCCGAAGAAGGGCTTGAGATCGGGGGTCAGCCAGACGTTGAGCGGCCAGCCGCCGTGGCCGCTGCGCGCCTGGACATAGGTCATGTAGACGCGGTCCACGTCGGGCCGCTCCTCGCGGTCGAGTTTCACCGGGATGAAGTCGCGGTTTATCTGGGCGGCGACGGCCTCGTTTTCGAAGCACTCGCGGGCCATGACGTGGCACCAGTGGCAGGTGGAGTAGCCGATGGAGAGGAAGACGGGCTTGTCCTCGGCCCGGGCGCGGGCGAAGGCGGCCTCCCCCCATTCGAGCCAGGCGACGGGGTTGTCCGCGTGCTGGAGCAGATAGGGAGAAGTGGCTTGGGCGAGGGCGTTGGGCATGGGAGTCGGGCGCGAAGGTCCATGCAAAGGCCGCGACTCGCAACGAGCGCAAAGAAAAAGCCCGGCGACACGAGAGGCCCGACGAGAGCCGCCGGCGACATGCCATGGCGCCCGAAACCTCCGCTCCGATCCAAATCCGTCAAACGCCGCGTCCCTTGGCCGGCACATCGCGGCCCGGAGCGGAAGACGAAGGGCGTGGCGCTTCACGCGCGAACCGGCTAGACCGCGCGTCAAGATGCATCACCCCGTGTCCGTCCCGGCCATCCTCCTGTCGGTGGCGCTCGCCGTTTTTCCGGCGGGTTCCCAGGCCTCGCCCGGCGTCGCCTCGACCACTCGTTATCACGACGAGGCCCTCGGGCTCACCGTGGTCTCCGGCGAATGCCGGCTGCCGGCCGACGGCGGTTGGACGCTCGCCCAACCGACGCCCGGCGGCGGGCTGCGGCAGGTGTTCCACGAAATCACCAACCGGGAGGAGTTGCAGGCGGAGGGAGAGCGCGCCCGGGCGAACCGGATCGACCGGGAGGTGCGAAGCGTGGAATGGCGGATCAGGTCTTGCTACGACGTCCTGCAGCAGTTCGCGGCGGAAAACGAGGGACGGGGTCCCGCGAGCATCGAGGACCCGGCGCTTCTGGAGATCGTGGCGCTGGGTTGGCGCGGTCGGCAGACGGGAGCTGCGGTAAGCGCGAAAGAGCGCGCGGCGAATCTCGCCGAATTTCGGAAACAAACGACCGGCCTCGGCCTCGTCCCAAACGCGGCGATCCCGAAAAAACCGGCCGACCCTTTCGCGCCGAAGGGACCCGCCGACGCGGCGGCGCCGCCGCCGACGCCGTTGTTGGTCGAACTCGCCCCCTTGCGCGATGACGGGCGGCACTGGGTGCTCCACACCAACGGCGAGAGCCGCCGGGAGACGATCGACACCGCGCTGCTGGAGCGGCTGGGCCTCGCCCTCTCCACGGAAGGCGCGCTCGACGGACCGCAAGCGCCACGAGCGACCGAGCAACATGTGCGAGTATACGCGCTCGCCGCGGCCGACGCCTCCGGGATGAACGAGCTGGTTTTCGAGGACTCGTTGTCCGGCCGGCGCCTCGCCATGAAATGGGATCTCGCGACCGCAGCGGCGGGCGAGCGGAAGCTGCTTTCGACGTGGGCCACGTTGCGGGCCGCGGAGTGGGAGGCCTTCGTCGAACAAGGCGAAGCCTCGTTGCTGCGCTCGTGGTTGCAGATCGCGAAGCCCCTTTACGGAGCGGAGATCGGGATCCCCGAGGACGCCCGGGGCGCAGAAGGGCCCTCGCTGCTCGCTCTCCTGGGCGGCCGGGCGGCGGTGGAGGAAACGTTGCAACAGCAAGCGCTCGAGCGTCCGGTCGCCGCGGGCGACACGCAGCCCGGGACGACGGTCGCGCTCGCGGACATCCGCGGCGTCGAGGTGGCCTCGCACCCGTTCGCGGAGATGGCGCGGGGCGAATCGCCGCCCACGCTCGCGCTCGCGAATCTCGTGCCGCCCGATCGCGCGTTCTTCCATGTCGCCCGGCCCGCCGCGCTCCAGGGGTTCCTCGCGTCGGAGTCGGCCTTTTCGCGACGGGTGGGCTCGTTGGCGCGGCCCTCGGCCGATCACCGGCTGCGCGAACGCTATGCGGCCGAGCTCGGGCTCACCCGCCCGTTGATCGACTCGATCCTCGAGAGCGGGCTGCTCGCCGAGTGCGCGTTGTTCTCGCCGGACCTGTTTTTCGCGGACGGCACCGACATCACCGTCATCGCCCGCGTGCGCTCCGGAACGCTGCTCACGACGCTGCTCAAGCCGGTGCTCGCGTCGCTGCCGGCCCGGGAGGGCGTCCATGAGATCCCCACCGCGACGGGCGCCGCCTATTGGTCGGTCCAGGGCGACGTGTGGATCGTCTCGAACCACGCGGCGGAACACCGGGCGGCGCTCGCCCTCTCCCGCGCCGACGGCGAGGGCAGCCTGGGCCGGAGCGACGAGTTTCGCCACATGCTGCACAAGCTCCCGCCGGAAGCCGACACGCGGGCCTACGTTTATTTTTCCGACGGGTTTATCCGCCGTCTGGTCGGGCCGGAGGTGAAGATCGCCCAATCGCGCCGGCTCGCCGCGCGCGTCGCGATGGAACGCATGGTCGGCGCCTCGCTGCTCCGCCGGCTCGACGCGCCGGGAACGCCGACGGACAAGGAGACGCTCGCGCGGCTGGGCTACATGCGCGCGGACGAGGTCGCGGACGACATCACGCTCGGCGCGGACCACACCGCGAGCTCCGCGACGTTCGGACCGCTCGCGCGCATGAAGCCGCTCTCGGCCCAGGCGTCCTCGCTCGCGCGGGTGACGGCGGCGGAGGCGGCGGCCTACGAACGCTATCGGGAAAACTACACGCGGTTCTGGAGCCGTTTTTTCGACCCGATCGCGCTCCGCTTCGACACCGCCGCGGACGGAAGCCACGCGCTCACCACGTTCATCCTGCCGCTGATCGAAAACAGCGCCTACGACACGCTCCGCTCCACGTTCGCCGCGCCCGACCAACGCCCGTCCGCGTCGAGCGTTCCGCTCTTTGATCGGACGCCGGTGGCGCGGCTCGATCTGGTCTTGCCCGACAAGACGTGGCGCGGCGTCGCCGCCGGGCTCGACAGCCTCTTCGAGCGGGAGTTCGGCATAAGTTCCGAGTTCTACGATCTGCTGGGGCCGGCGGTTCACGTGGCGGTGGAGGACGGCGATCCGGTCGTGAGGCTGGGTAGCGGCGAGCTCGCGGGCGCGTTCGCCTCGGCCGCCGGCGTGAACCGCGGGATGCGCGGCTCCGAAATGGTCTATATCGGCGTCTTGCTCAACCTGCTCACGCGGCCCACGCACATCGCGGTGGAGTTGACCGATCCGGAACGGGCGGCGCGGCTGTTGGAGAACGCTTACGCGAAGCGAGGGCCGTCGGCCGGCCGGGACTGGGTGGAAACCGATTTTGTCCGACGGGGCCCGGGCCGGGAGTGGCTGCTCAGTTTTCGACCGGAGCGAATCGCCTCCATCGATTTTTCGGTGCGCGTCGAAGGCCGTTATCTCATCGTCTCGAACCATCCCTGGGGCGAGCCTCTGCGGATAACGGGAGAGCGGCCGGGCGGGCTGGCGGGCGTGTCGTTGACCTTCCACCCGGAGGCGCGGGCGACGAGCCTCCCGGCGGATTTCGCCTCGGCGATGCGGTCGGAACGCTCTCTGACACTCAAAGGAATGGGGCGGCTTTATCCCTGGATGATGGCGCTGGGCGAATCTCGCGACGGAGCGGAGCGGGCGAACCTGCGGGCGCTCGGCTTTGCTCCGTCGACGCCTCCCGGCGAACCGGCGTGGCAAGGCGGGGAGCTGCTTCACCCGATCTTCGGCGGCGTATGGACGGCCCGCTTGCCCGTCTACGATCGGGCCGCGCGCTTCGGGCTGTTCGAAGGGCTGTCAGGCGCGACCGTGAGCATGCAATTCGAGGACGACGGGCTGCGCACAAAACTGGTCTGGCGTTCGCTTCCGGCGAAATAGAGGCGGCCGCGGCGGGCTTTGGGCGGCAGAGGCGCGACCTCGGCGGTCGCGCCTCCTTGTTGGAAACCCCGCTCAGGCCTGCGACGCGGGCGTGGGCGGCGGAGGGCCGGAACGGGCGGACAAGGCGCGGACCGTGTTTTCGGCGAACTCGATGGTCTGCGTCGGGAAGGCGAAGCTCAGGCCGCGGGCCTCGACGAGGCGCATGAGCTCGAGGTTTATCTCGTGGCGCAGATTCAGGGTTTTCACCCCGTCAGGGTCGTCGGCGAAGTAGATGATCTGGATGTCGAGGCTGCTCGCGCCGAAGTTCAGGAAGTGGACGAGGATGGTCTGCTTGTGGACGAGCGGGTGGGCGGTGAGCATCGCGCGGATGTCCTCGACGAGGCCGTTCACCTGCTCGCGTTTGGAACCGTAGGTCACGCCGATGGTCTGGAGCACGCGGCGCTGCGGCATGCGCGTGAAGTTGTTGATCGCCTCGTTCGCGACCGTGCGGTTCGGGATCGAGATCAGGGTCCGGTCCGGCGTGCGCACGCGGGTGGAGCGAAGACCGATGTCCTCGATCGTGCCCTGGTGGGCGCCGATCTGGACAAAATCGCCGATGCGGAACGGCTGGTCGACGGCGACGACGACCGAGCCGAAAACATTGGCGAGCGTGTCCTGCGCCGCGAGGGCGAAGGCCAGGCCGCCGATGCCGAGACCGGCGAGGAAAGCCTTCACGTCGGCGCCAAGCGACTGCGCGGCGATCAAGACGCCGAAAATGAGGAAGAGCGTGATGAGCGTCTTCTTGATCCATGGCATGAAGGCGGCGACCGCCGATCCGCGGGCCTTCGCCGTCGCCTGCAGATGATCGAGGATGGTCGCGGCGGTGCTGATGAAAAACCAGAGGAGAACCGTCGAGAGGGCGATCGTCTTGAAATAATGGAAGGCCTGGGCGGTCTCCGGCGTCATCTTCAGCACCTTGATCGCGATGATCGCGCCGAGCACCGCGATGAACGCCGAGACCGGCCGCTGCCAGGCCGAGATCAGTTCGTCGTCGAGCGTGGTCTTGGTCCGCGCGGTGAGACGTTTGAACACGCCGAAGGCGGCGTTGGCGACGACCTTGCGCAGCAGGTAGAACAAACCGGTGATGAACCCGGCGATGGCCCAGTGCTGCCAGGTGTTGCCCGCCTTGCTCACGCCGAAAAGCCCGAGCGTGAGGTCGACCAGGTGCTCGACGAAATCGGGCGGCGCGGTTTCGGTCGCGCCGCTTCCGACGGCGGCGGCGGCCTGCGTGGAGAGATCGGCGCCGGCGGGCGGCGCGGAGGCCGCCGGAACGGCTTCCTGCGCGGGCAGCAAGCCGGCCAGCCAGAAGGGAAGACTCAGGACGAGAACTCGAAGGATTCGCATGGCGAAAAGACGTCCACTGCTAGCGCGCCCGAAGGGCAAGTCAACCGGCCCGCCCGGGCCGCGCCCGCGTGAAAAGAAAACGCGCGCCCCGTTCGGGGCGCGCGGTGAAGCCGGGACCTTGGCGACGTCGGATCAGGGATCAGGCCACGGAAATCTTGCGGGGCTTCAACGCCTCGGCCTTGGGCAGCGAGACGCGAAGGACGCCGTCGCGGAGCTCGGCGTGGACCTTGTCGGCGTCGATCGCGCGACCGTGGTCGAGCACGAGCTCGAACGTGGCGTCGCGCGATTCGCGATGCAGCGCGTGCCAGCCTTCGGGTTTGCGCCAGGCGCGGCGGCCGAGGACGCGAACCTGCTGGTGGTCGACGCTGAGTTCGAGGCCGTCCTTGGCCACGCCGGGAAGCTCCACGGCCAGGCCGTAGGCCTCGGGGGTCTCCGTGATCGCATGGCGCGGGGCCGCGGTCGGCTCGGGGCCGGCCGAAGCGCCGGAGGGGGCGGGGCGGCTGGCGGGCGTGGTGGCGAAGGCGGGAATAAGGGAAGAGATGAGGGACATGGCGGTTTCTCCTTTTGAGCGATGGTTTTATCGAAGGGATCGATGTGGATCGGGTTCGAACGAACTCGTGGTGGGTTTACGGTTACGACACGGCCACGCTGATCTTGCGGGGCTTGGCCTCCTCGCGTTTCGGCAAGGTGACGGTGAGCACGCCGTTCTCGTAGGCGGCGCTGATCTTGTCGGCCTGGACGGCGCCCTCGGGCACGGTCAACGCGCGGCTGAACTCCGCGGTCTCCTCGCGTTCGCCCACCTTCGTGGTGCGTTTCGCGGAGATCTGGAGAGTCCCGTCGGCGAGCTCGACGCCGATGTCGGCGCGATTCACGCCGGGAAGCTCGGCGCGCACGTAGGTCGCGGAGGCGTCCTCATAGAGGTCGACCGGGAAACCCGCGGCGCTCACGCCCGCGGTCTCGCCGAGGGCCGCCTCGAAAAGCCGGTCCATCTGGTCCTCCAACCCCGCCCACGGACTGCGGGCGAAGGCCGGATACTGGGCGCGGGAGGAAGGGGTGGTGTAGCGGATGAGTCTCATGGGTGATGTCTCCTGTTGATTGGGTTGGGATTGTTTCGCCCCCATCCCTTTGCATATCGGATGCCCGCCCACCAACAGCCGTCTTCTTATTGACAACCAATCGTTTAAGATACATGCTCCCGTCTCGGCCGGGAAATTTTGTCCGCCTCGGTGTCACGCCGCCGCGCAAGCTCGTCTCAAAAAACGCGTGCCGAAGCGGGGCGGCTTCCCCACCGTGCCGGCCCGCCATGAGTTTCGATTTCAACACCATTCCCGACCGCGCCGGCACCGATTCCCAAAAGTGGAAAAAATACGCCGGAAAAGACATCCTGCCGATGTGGGTGGCGGACATGGATTTTCGCTCGTCGCCCGCCATCCTGAAGGCGCTGCACGACCGTGTGGACCACGGTATCTTCGGCTACGCCCGCCCCGTGCAGTCCACCGTGGACGCGGTCGTGGACGCCTGCGCTTCGCGCTATGGCTGGAAGATCGACGCCGATTGGCTCGTGTGGCTGCCCGGCCTCGTGTGCGGGCTCAACGTCACCGCGCAGGCCTTCGCGCAGCCCGGCGAGGAAGTGCTCTGCCTGACGCCGGTGTATCCTCCTTTCATGACCGCGCCGAAAAACTCCGGACGCGTGTCGGTCACCGTGCCGCTCGCGCTGCGCGCCGGCCCCGCCGGCCGCGGCGACGGCTCGTGGGAAATCGACTGGGACGCGCTCGAGCGCGCGGTCACGCCGAAAACGAAGCTCTTTTTCCTCTGCAACCCGCACAACCCGGTGGCGCGCGTGTTCCGTCGCGAGGAAATCGCCCGTCTCGCCGAATTCTGCGCGCGGCACGACCTGATCCTCTGCTCCGACGAGATCCACTGCGACCTGATCCTCGACCCCGCGCTTCCGCATCTGCCGACCGCGCTCGTCGCCCCGGAACACGCCGCGCGCACGCTTACGCTGATGGCGCCGAGCAAGACCTACAACGTGCCGGGGCTCGGCACCTCCTTCGCGATCATCCCCGACGCCGCGCTGCGCGCGCGCTTCGTCCGCGCCACGTGGGGCATCGTCGCGGAGGTCACCGCGCTCGGCTACTCCGCCTGCGAAGCCGCCTATCGCGACAGCGAGGACTGGCGCCAGGGACTTCTCGCCACGCTCCGCTCGCACGCCGCGCATCTGCAGGCCACCTTCGGCGCGGGCGTATTCAAAAACGTGCGACTCGATGCGCCGCTCGAGGCGACCTACCTCGCCTGGCTCGACGTCTCCGGCCTGGGGCTCGAGGACCCCGTGGCCCATTTCGAGGCGCATGGAGTCGGCCTGAGCGACGGGCGTTTCTTCAACGCCAAACCGGGCCATTACGTGCGGCTCAACTTCGGCTGCCCGCGCGCCACGCTCGACGAGGCCCTCCGCCGCATGGCGACGGCCGTGCAAGCCCTCCCGGCCCGGGCCTGAACGCGAGTCGCCCGCCGTTGCCCCGTCACAAAAACCGTCCCGCCCACGCGGGATCGCGCTCGAGCGGCGGACCGCGGTGTCTTCCGAATATCGCGTAACGCGTCCTCGCCACGCAACGATAGGCCGCGTCCCGCAACCCCGGCGGCACGCGCCGCGAGCAGCGCGCGAGCGTCGCCCAGACGCCGCCCAGCTCGGCCATCGCCGCGAGCGCGCCGTCCGTCCGCAACAAACCGGGACCGGCCTCGCCGCGCGGCAGAAAAACGAGGCTGTCGAAATCGCTCGTCGGCAGACCGAGCCGGCGCAGCGCCGCCTGACCATATGGCCCCTGCAAGGACGCGAAACGCAAGCGTCCCGCCCGATCGCGACGCAGGAGGAAGCGGGCGAGCGCGTTGCACAGGCCGCACTCGCCGTCGAAGAGCAGCACCGGCCTCGGTTCGCTCATCGCCCCGTCCGCGCCGACGCGGCCCCCGCCGCCGGCGCCGGGCAGCCCGTGAGTTCGCACGGGGTCGGCTCCCCGGAGCCCCGGCCCGCAAGCCATTGAGCGCCGCTCAGCACGAGCGCGAGCAGAACGGCGGCGAGGCGACGATGACGGCGGAGATACACGCCGGCATCCTACGCGGGCGCCCGCTCCGCGCAACGCCGCGGCGCATGAGCAAAACCGCGAGGCCGTTCGCACCCTCCGCTCCGGACGCCGACGCTTGCCGCGCGCGCCCCGGAGCCCTTGCCTGATCCCCTCGCATGCGCCTCGGCCCGCTCACGCTCTCCTCGAACCTGTTTCTGTCTCCGCTCGCCGGATACACAAACCTGCCCATGCGCCTCACCGTCCGGGAGCTGGGCGGCCTCGGCTTCGCCACCACCGATCTCGTCAACGCCCGCTCGCTCATCGAGCGCAACCCCACGGCGCTCAAGCTCGTCGCCACCGCGCCGGGCGACCGCCCCTGGGCGGTGCAGCTCTTCGGCGCCGTGCCGGAGGAGATGCGCGACGCCGCCGTGATCTGCCAGGAGCTCGGCGCCGACGCCGTCGACATCAACATGGGCTGCCCCGTGAAGAAGGTCGTGAAGATCGGCGGCGGCTCGGCCATGATGACCGAGCTGGACAAGACCGCCGCCCTCGCGCGCGGCATGATCGCGGCGGTGAAGATCCCGGTGACGGCGAAGATGCGCCTCGGCTGGGACGAGCAAAACCTCACCGCGCCCGTCCTCGCGCGCGTGCTCGAGGACGCGGGCGTGGCGGCGGTCTTCGTGCACGGCCGCACCCGCGCGCAAGGGTTTTCCGGCCAGGTGAACCTCGCCGGCATCCGCGCCGTCGCGCAGGCGGTGAAAACGATCCCGGTGATCGGCAACGGCGACGTGACCACCCCGGAGGCCGCGCGGCACATGATCGCGGAGACCGGCTGCGCAGGCGTGAGCATCGGTCGCGGCGCGTTTTACGACCCGTGGATTTTCAAGCGCACCGACCACCTCCTGCGCACGGGCGAGCTGCTGCCCGAGCCGACTTTCGAGGAACGCGTGCGGGTCATGCGGCGCCACTTCGAACGCTACGTCGAGTTCTACGGCGAGGAGCACGGCGCGCGGCTGTTCCGCCGCGTGGCGCCATGGTATGCGCGGCGCTTCGGCCCGTCCAAGCCCTTCAAGCAGGCGATCCTCGGCATCGCCTCGGCGGCGGATTTCGAGAAGGCCCTCGCCGACTACACGGCCTGGCGGGCGCGGTTTTGCGGCGAGGACGGCGAGTTGCTCCCCAAGTATCGGCCGGACCCGATGATCGCCTCGTTCATGCGGGACCCCGACGATCCGGTGTTCGCGCGCGAATCGATACCCGTTCCAAAGGGGCCGGTGGAAAACTGGTAGACGGGCGCGCGCGCCCCCCCCTCCTTCGGCGAAGGA
>CBINJQ010000135.1:0-10328 GCA_966251015.1 uncultured Akkermansia sp.
GCTGGCCGCACGAGGAAAGCGTGCGCGTGCCGTTGTTGGTCAGGGGCGCGCCGGAGGCGCCGGGGGCGGAGGCGGCGAGCCCAGCGGTCCCGCCCTACCTTTCGAACGAGGCGGTGTCGTTGCTGGATCTGCCGGCGATGACGCTGGCGTGGAGCGAGGGGCGGGCGTGGAGCTGCCCGCGGGATCGCGCCGAGATTTCGATGCCGAGCGTGGTGGAGCTGCCGCACCAGTGCGACCGCGTGTGGCGCGGCTGGCGCTCGGCGACCGGGAAACGCGTGTTCAATCCCGACGGCACCGAGTGGGTGCTCGGCGAGGGATAGCGGGCGCGGACGCCGGGGACGGCGTCCGTCCAGGTTTTTGCGCGGCCGGCCGGCCTTCGCCTCAAGGCGTTTCCCACGTCTCCGACTTGCGCAGGGACTCGGGCGAACTGACTTCCTGGATGAGCTTGTCGCCGTCGTAGAGGCGAAACCAGATGCCGTGGATATCGCGGTCGCGCCACCGGTTGAGGCGCCGGCCGTTGCTGTTGGTGGTGTAGCTGTTGTCCTGGTAGGTGACCCGGTTCACGATGATCGGCGTGGTGCGGATCTCCGCGCGCCGACCGGGCTCGATCGTTTGAATCGCGTCCTTGCCGGTCTTGCGCTCGAGAGGCAGTTCGGAATTGGCCTTCGCGGTTCGATAATAATTATCCGGATCGGTGCGGGCGAACAGGATGTATTCCAGGCGAAGGCCCTCGACGGGCTGGCTGCTTTGGTTGAGGACCTGGATCGTGTAGCCCAGATTCTCGACGGATTCGTCGCGCCAATAGGTTTCGCTGGTGACGGTGCGTTCGAACTTGGCGCGGGAAAACTCGATGCGGACGTCGCTGGCGCGGATGGTTTCGCGGAGTTCGGGGTGCTCCCGGAGGAAGTCGCGGACGGAGGTCTGGTCCTCTTCGGAAAGGGAGGACAGGGGGATCGTGAACTCGCGTTTGGTGTCGGCCCGGCGCACGCGCAGGTTGTCGCCCTTGTAGCTGATGATCTCGGCCTCGATGCTGCGGCCGTCTTTCGAGGTGAGATTGCGCGTCTCGCCCGCGTGAACCGGGGACGAAACGAGGGCGCAGAGGGCGAGGAGGAGCAGGACGGGGCGCATTCGAAAGGGCGACAACGGGATCACTGCGAGGCGGACGGGCCGGACCAGGGTTCGGAGCCGACGAGGGTGCTCGGCGAGGCCGACTCGAGCACGAGGGTTTCGCCTTGGTAGACGCGCAGCCAGATGCCGTGGAGGGTGTCGCGGGTTTTGGCGTCCCCGCGGCCGTTCCACACGATGCCGTTGGCGAGTTCGCGTTTGCGGGCGACGATGGGCCGGGTGCGGGCGGTCACGCGTCCTCCCGGGGGGACCGGCTCGAATTCAAGGGTGCCGGTGGACCGCTTGAGCGGGCTTTCGGAGGGCGCGACCTGCTCCGCCGTGGTGTCCACCTTGACGAACAGGATGTATTCGCCGCGCAGGTTCTTCACGGGCTTGAGCGTGGTGTTGCGGAGCGTGACGGAGTAGCCCCAGTCCTCCTCGGTGATGGTGATGCCGTCGCGCCGGGTGCTGCCGTCGGCGAGCGCGAGTTCCTGTTTCTCGCGGCGCGTGTCGAATTTTACCCGGCCGAGCTCCAGCACGAGCGTCCCGGCGGGAAGCGGTTTCGGCCGCTTCTCGGCCTCCGCCGCCTCCGCGGCGAGCGCGGCCCGGTCGGATTCGGCGAAGGAGTTGATCGCCACGGTGAAGGTTTGGCCGGTGTCGTCGCGCTTGATTGTGACCTTGTCCGTTCCCTCGAAACCGACGACCTCGGCCTCGATCGTGCGGCCGTCGTTCGCGGTCAGCGTGCGAGCCTGGCAGGGCAGGACCGACAAGAGTCCGAGCGACAGTCCGAGCAGGGGGCGGGGTGCCAGCATGCGGCGAGTCGAATCCTTCCCGGCGGGGCGGGCAAGCCCGGGCCCGCGCAAACGCGCCCCTTTGCGCGGGCTCAGGCGCGAAGCGCGGCCAGCACCTCCGCGTGAAGGGCGGGGGTGGCGGCGGCGATGGTATGATCCGCCGGGTAGGGGGCGGCGCCGCGCCAGTCCGAGATCACGCCGCCGGCGCCGCGCACGACGGGCACGAGCGCGGCGATGTCCCACGGGTTCATGATCGGATCTAGGCAGACGTCGGCGTGGCCCGAGGCGAGGAGGAGGTAGCCGTAGCAATCGCCCCAGGTGCGCACCAGGCGGGCGCGGGCGAGGAGGCGTTCGCAGGCGGGTCCGTCCTGGTAGCGGGCGAGGTTGAGGTGGTCGCTGGTGAGGATCGTGGACTCCTCGACGCGCGCGGTGGCGCGGCAACGGACCGGCCGGCCGTTGAGCGTGGTCGCGACGCCGTCGCCGATCATGAGCTGGCCGAGGACGGGCTGGTGGATGCAGCCGAGGACGGGTTGTCCGCGATGCAGCAGGGCGATGAGCGTGCCCCAGAGCGGAACGGCGGTGATGAAGCTTTTGGTGCCGTCGATGGGGTCGAGCACCCAGGTGAACTCCGCGTCCTCGCGGAGGTTGCCAAACTCCTCGCCGATGATGCCGTGCGCGGGGAATCGGGCCTCGATGCGCCGGCGCAGCAGCTCCTCGGCGCCGCGGTCGGCGGCGGTGACGGGAGAGGCGTCTCCCTTGGCCTCGACGGCGAGGTCGGTCCGCCCGAAGAAGGGGCGGATAAAATCCCCGCTTTCGGCGGCGAGTTCGGCGATGAAGGCGCGGTAGGGGGCGAGATCCATGGGCGGGCGTGCGGCAGGAAGTATTGCCCACGGAACACGGGGAAAGGCACGGAAAAATTATTTTTGGGTGGGGCCGGAGGCCTCGGTGTGTTCCGTGTATCCCGTGGGCTCATTCTGGCCGGAACAACTCATCCACTTCGTCGATTTCGAGGGCTCGACCGTGTCGGGAATTCTCGAATACGGCGTCGTCTCGCTGCGCGGCGGCGAGATCGTGGCGGCGCGCGGACGGCTGTGCCGCGCGACCGGGCGCGTGCGGGCGGAGGACACGGCGGTCCACGGGCTCGACGCGGCGGCGACGGCGGGCGCGGCGCCGTTCGGGCACGATTTCGAGGTCTTCGCGACGTTGCGCGGGAGCGGGCCGCTCGCGGCCCATTTCGCCAACGCCGAAAACACGCTGATCAAGTCGGTCTGGCCCTATGCGCGGGCGGCCCGGGATTTTTCCAGGGAAGACGGCGCCGAGACGACGGTGGAGTGGGGGCCGTGGATCGACACGGGTCGCCTGTATCCGCAGGCGCGGGGCCCGGAGGCGGCGGTGAGACTCGGCGAATTGGTCGCGGCGGAAGGCTTGCAGACGCGACTCGACGAGCTCGCGGGGGAAATCTGCCCCGGGGGGCGGCGGCATTACCACGCGGCGCTCTATGACGCATTGGCCGGGGCCTTGTTGCTGGCGCGGCTCGCGGAGGCCCCGGGCTGGGGCGACAAGTCGCTGCGCTGGCTGTTGGAACACAGCACGCTCGACGCGGGACGCCGCGAAGGACTTCGTCAGGGTGAGCTGTTTTGAGGCCGCCTCTTTCGCACCATGGATTCCCCGCTTAAAATTCGCGCGCTGCGTTCCGATGAAATGAGCCTGCCCGTCGGGTGGGCGGCGAAAGAGGGCTGGAACCCGGGGCGGCACGACGGCGCGGCGTTTCACGCGGCGGACCCGGCGGGGTTTTTGGTCGGCGAAATCTCGGGCGAGCCCGTCGGCGTGATCTCCGCGGTGAGGACGGCCGACGCTTTTGGATTTCTTGGGTTCTACATCGTGGCCCCGGAGCGGCGCGGAAAGGGCCATGGCATGGAGCTGTGGCGCGCGGCGATGGCGCGGATGGAGGGGCGGACGGTCGGCCTCGACGGCGTGCTGGCGCAGCAGGCGAACTACGCGAAGTCGGGCTTCGTCCTGGCGCATCGCAACGTGCGGCACGGCGGCATCGCGCCCTCGCGGGAGGCGGCCGAGGCGGCGGACCGCGCGCCGGGCCTGCGGGCGGCGGACGCGGCGTCCTTCGCGGAGCTCGCGGCCTACGACGCGGCGCATTTCGGATTTGCGCGCGAGGCGTTTTTGCGCGCCTGGCTGGCCTTGCCGGAGAGCCGGACGCGGGTGCTTTGGCGCGACGGAAAGCTCGCCGGCTACGGCGTGGCGCGGCGTTGCGGCGAGGGGGTGAAGATCGGTCCGCTTTTCGCCGACGATGACGCGGGCGCGGAGACCCTGTTCGCGTCGCTGGCCGGGCTGGCGCCGGGCGAACGCGTGTTTCTCGACACGCCCGAACCCAACGGCGCGGCGGTCGCGCTCGCGCGGCGGCACGGGCTGGAGCCGGTGTTCGAAACGGCGCGCATGTATCGCGGCCCGGCGCCGGCCCCGCCGCTCGCGCGGATCTACGGGATCACGAGCTTCGAGCTGGGCTGAGACTCCGCGGACGCGGCGGACGCCGGGGACGGCGTTCCTCCCGGGATGCGTCCCATGCCGGGGCGGCGTTTCGCGGAGGAGGCTCGATCACGAGCGGCCCAGGTTCGCGAGGAACTCGAGCGTGGTCCCCGCGAGCGAATCCACCCGCGACGTGGCTCGCGGGAAAGGATCTCCCGCGGTGGACGGGTTGGGAACGACGACGACGCGCAGCCCGGCGGCGGCCGCGGCCTCGTGGCCGGGCATCGAATCCTCGAAGGCGACCGCGTCCGGGGCGTGGAGGCCGAGGCGATCCAGCGCGGCCAGATAGAGGTCGGGCGCGGGCTTTCCGCGCGGGACGTCCTCGCGGCAGACGACGGCTTGGAAGCGATCGAGCAGGCCCCGGGCGGACAGGTGGCCGTCCACGTGCCGGTGCGACGAATTGGACGCCACGGCGAGGAGCAGCCCGGCGTCGCGCGCGGCGTCGAGCAGCGGGAGCACGCCGGGCAACACCGGGGCCTCGCGGCAGCGGCGGCGCGTGTGGTCGAGGAACCGGGCGGACAGCGAGCTTCGGTCGTAGGATTCCGGATACGAGGTCCAGATGTCGCCGGCGATGTCCACGTGGCCGACGAAGGCGTGCAGCACGCGCGGATCGGCGAAGAAGCCGTCCTCGGCGTGGACCTGGCGCCACGCGTCGAGCGTGGCCGTTTCGGTGTCCACGATGACGCCGTCGAAGTCGAAGATGAGTCCGCGCAATGGCATGGGAGGAGCGCACGCTTGGGGCGGGGAACGCGGGGGCAAGCGCGGGAATGGTTTTCGTTCGCCCCAATCCGCTTGCGTATGCGCGGCGGGCGAACGGAGTCCTCCGGAACCATGCCAAATATCAAGGGATTGTTCATTCGGGCGGCGGCCATGTTCGCGGCGCTGGGATTGTTCGCGGGGTGCCAGAAAAAAGCCCCCGAGCCGGAGACGCCCAAGGCCGAGGAGAACGTCGCTCTTGTTAAGACCGCGGAGCGCAGCGCGCATTTCGCGACGGTCACGAAGCATCTCGAACTTGGCGGCACGATCTTTGGTTACGTGGACGTCGACGGCGACATGGCGAGGCTGGCCGTCCTGTTGAAGAATCTGGCGGATCAGGCGACGGCGAGCCAACCGATGGCGAAGGCCTTCGTGCCGGACGATTTCGCGCCGGTCCTCGCCGACCTCGGGTTCGACGATATCAAGGCCGTCGGCTTCAGCTCCGTCGCGGCGGAGGACGGCGGGTTTCGCAATCGTGTTTTCCTTCATGCGCCGGGCGGGCGGCACGGTTTGCTGGCCGGTCTGGGCGGCGCTCCGGCCCCGTTCGCGGTTTCGCGCCTCGCTCCGGCCGACGCGGATTTTGTCTACGAGACGGACCTCGACACGCCCGCCGCCTACGCCGCGATCCGCGCCGTGGTGGCGCGCGTGGCGGGCGAGCCCGTCGCGAAGATGATGGACGCCAAGCTGGACGAGAAACAGCCCGACGCGCCGTATCCGGCCCGCGAGCTCATCGACGCCGCGAAGGGACGCTTCTCGCTCGTGCTGCGGATCGAGGAGACGAAAACCTACGCGCTCGGCGCCGCCGGTTTCACCTCCCCCGCCTTCGACCTGGCGCTTCGCCATGAGCACGGCGGCGTGAAGCTCGCCCCGGTGCTGACCGACGTGTCTTTCCTGCAACGCGAGGATCGCGCGGGCGGAGTGATCGCTTTCGTGGCGAAGGAGGAGGTGCCTGTGCTGGGCTGGCGGCCGGAGATTTTGATCGAGGGAGACACGATCAGCGTCGTTTCCCGGGCGGGATTTCTGGCCCCGGAGGGCGCCAGGCTCGCCGACGACCCGGCTTTTCGCGCGGCCCTGGCTTCCGTGGGCGAAACGGGCAACGGGCTCACCTACGTGGGCCCGCGGTTTTCGGCGCGCGCGTCGCGACTGGCCGAGTTGAATCCCGGCCTGAAGCCGGAGCAGCAGATCGTGATGCAACGTCTGATCGGCATGTTGCCCGAATCGGGCTCGGCGTTGGTTTCGGTGCGCCAGAATCTTCCCGACGGCATCCTTGTCCGCTCCAAATGGAACTCCTCGCTCAAGTCCGATCTGGTGATCGCGAATCCCGGCGTGGCGGTCGTCGGCACCGGGCTCATGGCCGCGATGGCCATCCCCGCCTTCCAGAAGGTGCGGGCCAACTCGCAGGAGAAAGCGGTCTTGAACAACCTCCGCCAGCTCGCGGCGGCGCGAGACCAGTTCTTCTTGGAGACGGGCAAGACCTCGTGCGCCTACGCCGATCTCGTGGGGGCGGGGCCCGATAAATACATCCGAGAACTCAAGTCCGTCGCGGGCGAAGATTACACCACCCTGAGCTTCCGAGCCGACGAGCCCGTCCGGGTAAAGCTGCGGAGCGGCAAGGTCGTCGAGTATTCCTATTAAAACCGGTCGGGAGCCCGTCCCCGCGTCGCCGGGGCGGGCTCGGGCTGGACGGCGCGAAGGTTTTGCATAGCGGTGTGGTCCCATGCGTTCCACCTCCGCCCCCGCGCGCCGACTCGCCGCGCTGATGTTCGCCCTTCCACTCCTCATGTCCGCCGCCGAAACCGCCACGCCCGCCGCCAATCCCGACCTCAAGCCCGCCACGCGCGACCGCGCTGCCATCGCCCCCGAATTTCGGTGGGATTTTTCGCCGATCTATTCCTCCTGGGAGGCCTGGGACGCAGGCATGGCGGAGATGAAGGTGAAGATGGACGCCTTCGCCTCGCTCAAGGGCACGCTCAAGGAGGGGCCCCAGGCCCTGCTCAAGGCCTACCGGCTCTTCGACGAGATCGGCATGCTGCAATACCGCGTCTACCGCTATCCGCAGCTCCAGCGCGACACCGACACGCGCGACCAGGCGGTGAGCGGACGCATGCAGCGCGTGCAGGCGATCTTCGCCGAGTTCGGCACTGCCACGTCGTGGTTCACGCCGGAACTCCTCACCGTGCCGGAGGCGACCGTGCGCGGCTGGATTGATTCCACGCCCGAGCTCGCGACCTACCGCTTCCCCATCCTCGACGCCTACCGCCAGCAGAAGCACGTCCTCGATGAAAAGGGCGAAAAGCTCCTCTCCTTCGCGACGCGTTTCAACGAGACCCCGCAGTCGGTCTATTCCGAGCTGAGCACGTCCGACATCAAGTTCCCCACCATCAGGCTGGACGACGGCCGCGAGGTGAAGCTCTCCCCCGGCGCCTATCAGCAGCTTCTCGCCACCAACCCGAACCAGGCCGAGCGCGCGAAGGCCTTCGAGGCCTACCTGGGCATCTACGAGGCGACGAAGAACACCTACGCCGCCATTTACCGGGGCATCCTCGAGCGCGGCTGGTTCCTTTCCCAGGCTCGCGACTACCCGAGCACGCTGGCGCGCGCCCTCGACGGCAACGCGATCCCGACCGAGGTCTACACGACGCTCGTCGACACCGTTCGCGCCGGCACCGCGCCGCTCCAGCGCTACCTGCGCCTGCGCAAAAAGATCCTCGGGCTGGAAACCTACCACCTCTACGACGGCTTCGTTCCGCTCGTGAAGGACGACGCCGTCTGGCCCTACCGGCCGGCGCGCGACCTCGTGCTCACCTCGGTCGCCCCCCTCGGGGCCGACTACCAGGCGAAGATGCGCGTGCTCCTCGAACGCAACCGCATTGACGTCTATGAAAACGACGGCAAGCGCTCCGGCGCCTACTCGGCCGGCGTCTACGGGGTCGGACCCTACGTGTTGATGAACTACAACGACACGCAGGACGCGCTCTTCACCTTCGCGCACGAGATGGGCCACGCGATGCACACCTACCTCTCCGAGGAGACGCAGCCCTTCGTGACGAGCGACTATACGATCTTCGTCGCCGAGGTGGCCTCCACCACCAACGAGCGCCTCATGCTCGAGCACCTGCTCTTGAAGACGCAGGACCCGAAGGCGCGCTTCCTCCTTCTCCAGCACGCGATCGATTCCATCGTCGGCACCTTCTACACGCAGGTGCTTTTCGCGGACTTCGAACGCCGCGCGCACGAGCGGATCGAGAAGGGCGAGCCGGTCACCGCCGACGCGCTGAGCGGGATCTACGGCGGCCTGCTCAAGGACTACTACGGCGACGCGGTGACGATCGACGACAAGTATCGCCTCACCTGGACGCGCATCCCGCATTTCTACAACTCGCCGTATTACGTCTATCAATACGCGACCTGCTTCGCCTCGTCGGCCAAGCTCTACCACGACATGTTCCAGGGGCCGGCGGAAGGCCGGCCGGCGGCGGTGGAGCGCTACCTGACTCTCCTGCGCAGCGGCGGGAACGACCACCCGATGGAGCAGCTCCGCAAGGCCGGCGTGGACCTCTCGAAGCGCGAGACCGTGCAGGCCGTGGTCGACCAGATGGACGAGCTCGTCGCGCGTCTGGAAGCCGAGGCGGAGAAACTGCCGAAGGAGTGAGGCGGGCGGCCGGACGGAAAGGCGGGGCGCGACCGCCGCGCGCGCCCTGCCCTCGAACCGGAAACGACGGCGGTTCGATCTGAAGCGCCGCTTGCGATCGCGCGGCGTCATGTGACGCGCGCGTGACGCCGTCGCCTCGGTTTTACAGTGCCGGGCTAGCGGGCGGCACGCGCGGTCTTGTTGCATGGGCGTCTCGTTCCCATGCGCACCAAACTCCACTCCCTCATCGTCGGCGCGTCCTGCGCGCTGTTTCCGGTCTCCGTTTTCGCCCGGATGAATTTCACCGGCGGCGCCGAATTGGTCGGCGGCGGCGAGATCGTGTCCTTCGACTCCGCCAGCGGCAGCTTGCTCACCACGGTTTCCGACGGCGCCGGCCATCAGGTCGGCATCTACTCGCTGAGCGCGGGCGGCCAGCTCTCGAACTACCGGAGCATCGATCTGAGCACCGAGTTCGGCGCGAGCGGAACCTCGACCTTCAGCCTGAGCAGCGTCGCGGCCGACCCGCTCGGGCGCGGCTTCGGCGTCGCCACGCTGATTCCCGCGGATCGTCTCAACACGGTCGGCAAGGTCGTGTTCTTCGACATCGCGAGCGGCAACCGCCTCGGCGCGCTTGATGTCGGCTACCATCCCGATTCGGTGAGTTTCACCGCCGACGGCTCGCGGCTGCTTGTGGCCAACGAAGGCGAGTTCGTCTCGACCTCGGGCACGCAGACCGCCGGCTCGGTGAGCGTGATCGACCTTGCGGGCGTGACCAGCTCCGCCACCGCCGGGGCGTTGACCAACTCCTCCGTGGCCGACGTAAATTTCTCCACCGGCCTGGCCGCGGGCGTGACGCTCGCGGGCGTCCGCAACGCCCGGCTCGACACCACGCTGGTCAAGTCGCCGGACGCGCTCGACGTGGAGCCGGAATACGTGACCTCGGCCAACGGCAAGGCCTACGTCTCGCTTCAGGAAGGCAACGCCATCGCCGTGATCGATCTCGATGGCGCCAGCGCGAACAAGGTCACCGCGATCCACACGCTCGGGAGCCAGGTGGTGACGAACACCGACCTCTCCGACCGCGACGGCCCGGGCGCGACGGCGACGCCCAGCCTCACGCAGACGATCAAGGGCCTGCCGATGCCCGACACGATCAAGGCCTTCACCCGCGGCGGCGAAACCTACCTCGCCACGGCGAACGAAGGCGATGCGCGTCCGGACGACGGCGACGTCGGCCGCGCCGGTTCGGGCGGCACCGGCGTGGATACGACGGACAACGGCGGCGGCGACGTGATCTATTCCGGCAACGTGGGCAACACCGGCATCGGCCGGCTCAACATCCTGAAGGACGTGGGCAACCTCGATGGCGACGCCGGCATCGAGGACCCCACGATGATGGGCACGCGCAGCTTCTCGATCCGCAACGCCGCCACGGGCGAGCTCGTGTTCGACAGCGGGGCGATGATCGAGGCCTACGTGCTCGCGAACGACCCCGCGTTGTTCAACAT
>CBINJQ010000136.1:0-10320 GCA_966251015.1 uncultured Akkermansia sp.
GGGCCCGCGGACGGATCGGCGGCCGGGGTGTAACGGCCCGTTTTTTCGGCCCATGCCTTGAAAATCGCGCCCGCGACGGGCGCCGCGTATTTGCCGCCTCCGAGTTCCTCGCCGGGGTCGCCTTCGATCATCACGGCCACCGCGACCTGAGGGTTGTCGGCCGGCACGAAACCCACGAACCAGGCGAAATTGATCGTGCCCGCCTCGCTGCGTTTTTGAGCGGTGCCGGTCTTGCCGGCGATGTGGAGGCCGGGAACCCGAAAACGCGGGGTCTGCAAGATACGCCCGGTGCCCGTGTTGATCACCGCTTCCATGCCCGCGAGAATCGCGGCGCGTTGAGCGGGGGACATGCCGTCGGGTTCGGTTTGCTGGCGGGGGGCGTCGGCGCGATGCAACAGCGTGGGGCGCGTGATGGTTTCGCCGCGGGCCAGGGAGGCGGTGAAGCAGGCCATCTGAAGCGGGGTGAGGTCGAGGGCGCCTTGCCCGATGGATACGTTCGCGGTGTCTCCGGGAAACCAGCGCTCTCCGTGGACTTCTTGTTTCCATGCGGGGCCGGGCACGTTCATCCGCCGGGTTTCGTAGGGCAGCTCGATGCCTGTCGGCTCCGCCAAGCCATACCGCCGCGCCTCGTTCACCAGCGTGTCGATGCCCATTTTAAGTCCATAATCGTAGAAAAACGTGTTGCAGCTTTTCTCTATGGCCTGAGGGAGGGTGATCGTGCCCCGGTCCTGGTGATTGTTGCAGACGAAGGTCCGGCCGCCCACGCGATAGGCGCCCGTGCATTCGACGGTCGATCCCGGGGTTATGGCCTGGGATCGCAGGCCTGCGATCGCGGTGACGAGTTTGAAGGTGGAGCCGGGGGCGTAGGCCCCGCGCGTGGCGCGATTTTCCCACGCGCCGCGGGCGTTGATGTCGGCGAAGACATCGGGGGGGATGCGGGGCGTGAGGGCCGAGAGATTGTAATCCGGTTTGCTGACCAGGGCCAGGATTTCACCGGTCGACACATCGATCGCGACCGCGGCGCCGGCGGTGCCTCGTCCGCTGTTCTCGACGTTTCTGACCATCTGCTCGTCGGCCGCCCTCTGGAGGTCGAGATCGAGGCTGATGGTGATGTCCTCGCCCTGCACGGGGCGGCGTTTTTCCAAGGGCGGCAGAATACGGTAGCCGGCGGGGCTGACCCGGTAGATGGCGCCGCCGGCCTGGCCTTGAAGCCGCGAGTCCAATTGCAGCTCCAGCCCGTTTTTTCCGCGCGCGCCGCGCATCTTGAAGGTGGTCAGTTCCGAGCCGGGCAGCCCGGCGCCGACCTCGATGTCGTCGTCCACGCTGGTGTAGCCCAGCACGTGCGCGGCCAGGGCGCCGTGCGGATATGAACGCGTGCTGGAGGTGTAGACCTGGAGCGGCGAGCGGACGGGGAGTTGTTCGAGCAGACGGGCGTATTGCTCGGGAGCGATGTCCTCCAGCAGGACATAGGGAAGGATGCGGTTCTGCCTGTAGTGTCGCTCCAGCGCCTTCGCGTCGACCCGGTGGCGCGTGTGAAGGATGCGATTGACCACGTGAAGATGGCGCTGAACCACGGCGATGCGCGCGATCTGCCTCAGCTGTTCGCCGGAGGGGAGGTCCTTGTCGCCGCTTTCCCGGTAGTTGCGGCGAACGCGGAGAAACTCCTTGTAGAACTGGTCGTGCAGCTCGTCGAGATTGAGAGTGACGGCGAAGCGCGGGGTGTTTCCGACGAGAAGGCGGCCCTCGCGGTCGAAGATGTTTCCGCGCGGGCCGGGGACGACGACCCGGCGTTGGCTTTGCACGGTCTCGCGGTCGCGGTGGGTGTCGGCGCGGCCGAGTTGTTGGTAACCCAGGCCGACCCCGAGCACGAGCAGCATGAGGACGAGGATGCCTTGAAACAGCCAGAGACGCGGGTCGTAGCCGCGGTGCGACTCGACTAGTCCGCCGGGGCGGTCGGAGTGCGAAGGGGGGTAGGCCATTGCTCAGGCGAAGCGGTCCAGCGTTTGCGAGGGGCTGGCGCCGACCATCCGCAGCGCCGCGGTCTGCAGGGCGAGAAACCAAGGCCCGACCAAGGCGGTGAGCAACTGGGAGACGAGGAGATCGCCAAGGAGCCGGACGCCGCCGGCGGCGGGATCGGGGAGGGAGCCGAGGGAGAGAAACGCGAGGGCCACGAAGAGCGCGAGGTTGACGAAGAGCGCGACGACGACGGCGGTGATCGTCTCCTGACGTGGCAGACGCCCCCGGAGCCGGAACACCAGGCAGAAAGCGAGGGCGAGGACGAAGGCTTGGCGGCCGAAGGGCAGGGGCGTGACGGCGTCGAGCCAGAGGCCCGTGACGAAAGCGGACGCCAGGCCGGGGCCCGGGGGGAGGCGCAGGGCCGCATACGTGACGAGAAGGCCGGGGAGCGAGAAGCTGAGCGCCCAGCCGGCCGTTGCGTGGTTCAGCTGGCCGACCATCGCGCACAACACCGCCGCGCAGGCGAGCAGGGCGAGAATCTGGCGAAGCGAGTGAAACATGTCAGTCGGCGGACCGGTCGATTCCGTGTCTCAGGGCGCGGGCGAGCTGGTTTCCGGAACGAAAAAGGCGGGATCGAGGGGAATCAACACGGTGACTTCCGTGAGTTGGCCGAGCCGGGGATCGAGCTTGGCGCGTCCGCTTTTGAAAAGACCGTCCGTGCTGGGTTCCAGTTGATACACCTCTCCGACGGGCAGGCCCGGCGGATAGACTCCGCCGATGCCGGAGGTGAGAAGGCGTCGGGGGGCCGCCGGGGTCGCGAACACGTCGAGCGGCACGAATTCGATCACGGCTTCGGCGGGACGCATCGGGGGATTTATTCCACCTTGGAAGCTGACCGGGCGCTCGTCGCCTTCGAACACGGCGGCGAGGCGCATGCCCGGGCTGCCGATCAACTCCACGACCGCGGTGCCGGCGTGGACCTCCACGACGCGACCGGCGAGGCCGCCGACGTAGATCACGGGAGAGCCCACGCGCAGGCCGTGTTTCGCGCCCTTGCGGATGACGAGGCGTTGCCACCAGACGGTGAAATCGCGCCGGACGACGCGCGCGGGTTCGGAGCGGAACTCCGCGAACGAAGGGAGGCGCAGCAGGGCCTCGAGGCGACCGATCTCGGCGCGGAGCCGGGCGTCCTCCTGGAGGCGAAGCTCGTAGGACGCGTTCAGGCGCTGAAGGTCGCGCGCGGCGGCGACGAGGTCGGCGTTGGAACGCGTGCGCTGGGCCCAGAAGTCCTGCAAATCGCGCGCATACGAGGCGCCGACGTCGATCGGCGCTTGGAATTCGTAGAACGAAAGCCGCGCGAAACGCTTGAAGACGGTGGGCAGGAGGAGCCACGCCAGCAGCACGATGCCCAGCGTGAGGAAGGGGCGGGCCTGATCGATGCGACGCATGGGATGTATGATGGGCGAGGTGCGATGGACGATGTCGCGAGGCCCCGGCGAAACGAGTCCCCGGCGCGGCAAACATCAAACATCAGCCATCAGTCATCACACATTTTGCAGCACCCAGTTCAGGTCGTCCAGAACCGCGCCGGTGCCGTTCGCGACGGCGGAGAGCGGATCGTCGGCGACGGTGACGGGGAGGCCGGTTTTTTCGGAAAGCAGACGATCGATGCCGCGAATGAGCGCGCCGCCGCCGGCCATGACGAAGCCGCGGTCGACGAGGTCGGCGGAGAGCTCGGGCGGGCAGCGTTCGAGGGTGGATCGGACGGCGTCGACGATGGACGAGATGGGGTCGCTGAGCGCCTCGCGGATCTCCTGCGACGTGATGTGGATCGTCTTGGGCAGGCCGGCCACGGAGTCGCGGCCCTTGACCTCCATGGTGAGCTCCTCGTCGAGCGGGTAGGCGGAGCCGACGCGCAGCTTGATCTCCTCGGCGGTGCGCTCGCCGATGAGGAGGTTGTAGGCGCGTTTCATGTAGTTGACGATGGCGCTGTCGAGCTCGTCGCCGGCCACGCGTATTGATTTGCTGAATACTATTCCGGAGAGGGAGATGATGGCGATCTCGGTGGTGCCGCCGCCGATGTCGACGATCATGTTCGCGGCGGGCTCGTCGATCGGCAGGCCGACGCCGATGGCGGCGGCCATCGGCTCCGGGATCGTGATGACGTCGCGCGCGCCGGCGTGGGTGGCGGAGTCCTTGACCGCGCGTTTTTCGACCTCGGTGATGCCGGAGGGGATGGCGATGACCACTCGGGGGTTAACGCGCAGGGCGTTGTTGTGAACCTTGCGGATAAAATAGCGCAGCATCGCCTCGGTGACGTCGAAGTCGGCGATGACGCCGTCCTTCATGGGCCGGATGGCGGTGATGTTGCCGGGGGTGCGGCCGAGCATCCTTTTAGCCTCGTCGCCGACCGCGCGGACCTTGCGGGTCTGGGTGTCGAGCGCGACGACGGAGGGTTCCCGGAGAACGATGCCCTTGTCCTTGACGTAAACCAGCGTGTTGGCGGTGCCGAGATCGATGCCGATGTCGTTGGAAAAGTAGCCGAGGAGAGATGACATGATTTTGCGGGAGGCGGGCGCCGAGGAGTTTGGGTGGCATGCAATTGTCGCGCCATAGGGGTGTCAAAACGTAAAAACCGCGCCGCCGGAGGGCTCCGAATCCGGTGTAGTGGCCAATGACCTACAACAACCCCGGGTTGTTTTTGGGTGTTTTACCCCAAGGCGCGTGATTTGCCGGAAGCTGGCATGCGGGATGCGTTGGCTGGTGGTGTCATGAATGCCACCACCAGCAGCACATTCGCGACCGCCATGAGCAACTCACCTGTTCAGCAGATCATGCAGGCGCCGAACGTCCTCGGTTATGTGCAGTGCTCGGAGTCGGGGGACGTGATCGTGCAAGAAGGCAACGAAGTCGACGTGTTGGCCAACGTCCTGGTTTACTTCCAGCAGGTCGCCTCCTTGATCGGGGAATCCTTCGGGTTGGAAGATTTCCAGGAGGCGCAGATCCAAGGCCGGTCTTTGACGGTCATCTGCGTCCCGCATCAGGGCGGCGCCGTGGGCGTCATCCTTAATTCCCGGGCGCGCATCAACGAAACGGTGTCCCTCGTCCGCCATGCATTGGCGGGCGCGTGAGATCCGAGATCCGCGCCTTGAATCCCGTATTCTTTAATCCGTAGCCAGTCCAACCGCGCACCTCCGCTTTTCCCGACATGGAAATCTCCAAGCTTTTCGACAATATCCTCGATCTTCCCGGCATCGAGGGCGTGTGCCTGTTCGGCACCGAGGGGCAGATGTATATAAACCGTCTCCCTTCCTTTCTTTCCAACGAGTTGTTCGTCGACGCCCAGCGTCGCATCGTCGCGATGTATGAGACGATGGACGAGAACTTCCTGCCCTGCGACGACTACATGCTGCGTTTCAGCGAGCGCTGGGTTTTGCTTCGTCGCACGGAGAAACAGGTTCTCCTGGTGCTAGGCGGCGAGAGGGCGAACCTCGCCTCCACCCGCATGGTCACGAACATGACCATGAAGCATTTGACGCCGAGCCTCGTTTCAGGCCTCGAGGCGGCCGCCCGGGGCGGCGTTCCCGCGCCTTCCGGGGCGGCGGGCGGCTCCTTCGCGCCGGGCGCCGCCACCGTCGCCGCTTCCCCGCGTTTTTCCACGCCCCCGATGCCGGTCCCCGCCGCGTCCTCGCCCGCCGCCGCGCCGATGGCGTCCGCGGCGGTCGCCGAGGCCGCGCCTTCGCCGGAACAGGCCAGGCCGGTCCGCATGTATCGGGGTCGCGCCTACTGAAGTTCGCGCCGTCGAGAACGTCGCGTTTCCCAACCTCGTTTTAATTTCGGCGCAGGGGGTCGTTCTCCCTCGCCGCCTTGTATCCGGATTTGATGTCGCCCAACGCCGCCGTCTGCATCCCCGATGCCCGCCTGCGCAGCCTTTTTTCGCTTTTGCTCACCGACGCCGGCGCCGTCGTCGCGTCCTGTCCGGATGTCGACGAAGCGCTTCGGGTGCTGGGCTCGCGTCATTGCCAGCTTTGCGTGTTGGTCCATGGCGCCGCGCCGGACACGGGCGCGTTCATCGCCAAGGCGAAGCAGGTGGCGTCCGACACGCGGGTTCTGCTGATCGCCAACCGCGACGAGGTCGACGCGGTGCTGCCGCTTTTCGCCCAAGGCCTGGGCGACGCGCTCTTGCAGCCGATCAATCCGAAACGCGCCGTCGCGGCGATCCATCGCTTGCTCGGGAAAGATCGTCCCTCGGCGCCCGCCGCGCCCGGCGCCGTCGCCGGTTCGGCGGGGAGCGCCTCTCCCGTTCCCTCCGACACCGGGTATCGCCCGCAGCATTTGATCACGCGGTCGTCCGCGATGCGCCGGTTGGTGGGCGAGCTTTGGGGAGCGCGCAACGACCCGGTGGGCGTGATCCTGCGCGGTGAACCGGGCGTGGAGTTCGAACTGGTGGCGCGCGAATACCAGGCGATGGGCGGCGATCCCCGCGGCGGGCTCGTCGTGCTCGCGGCGCAGGATCTCGACGTCGAGACCTTGGCGACGCAGGTTTCGCTGGATCGCCTGAACGAGGGCATGCCGCGCACCTATTTCGTCCCCGAGGTGGAGAAATTGCCCAAAGGGCAGGAAAAACCGCTGCTCGAATTTCTCCGCCGCGCCCGGCGACTGCGCGAAAAGGAAAAGCCGCTGCGCATCGTTTTCGCGGTGAACGCGGGGCCGGCGGCCGGGCAGACGGCCGCGGACGGGGAGTTTCTCGAAGAGCTTCAGTTCATCGTCCCGGCGGTGGTGAACGTGCCTTCGCTCGGCCCGCGGCGCGAGGACGTGGAGTTGATCGTGCGGCGGGTGTTGACCGATCTCACGGCGATTTTCCCGCACCACCGCGCGCGGTCCGTCCATCCCGCGGCGATGCAGTGGCTGACCGCGCGGACATGGCGGGGCAACTACATGGAGCTCGTGGGCGCCGTTCGCCAGGCGGTCGCGGAGTGTCCGCACCGGGAGCTTACGGCGACGCATTTTGGCAAGCTCACCGAGGCGCAGGCCGACCCCGAGGAGGCCGCCGCCGCGAGGGTCCTCGCCGCCGTGGAGCGGGCGACGACCAAGCCCGTCGTCAAGTGGCCGGGCCGCGCGGCTTGATGCGCAGTCGCTGACCCGCGGCGATTCCGTGGTTGATCCGGGGCGGGCTCCGCGACGGTGTGGGGAACCATGGCCAAAGGGAACGCCACCGTCCGAATCTACTACGTCCTGCCCTGCTGTTTGCTGTTGTTGAATCTGGCGAACTCGATCGTCGGGTATCAGGCCGAGCGCATCGCCGATCCCTGGCTACGGACGACGGTCGTGATCGCGCTCGTCCTGTTCGGCGGCTCGCTGGTGGCCTTCCTGATCGCGCCCGGGCTCGAGACGCTCGTGCGCTGGCTGCATCGCACGAGTCGCGCGCAAGCGGGAGGGGCGGGGGAGGCGGTTTTCCTGATCCTCCTGGGCGCGCTTATCTTCTGGCTCTATTATCTCATGTGCAACGACGGCGTCGCCTCGCTTCTTCCAGCCGCCTGGCGGCATCCGTGAGACGTTCGCTTCCTGGTTTCTCCCGACGAAACCGTGTTGCCGCGACCGCGTCCACGGCGCGTTTTTGTTCCCGCTTTTCTCAACGATTCTCTCTCCGACACTCCGATCCATGCACGGCGTAGCCTTCATCCAAGATCTGGCGATCATCCTCGCTTCGGCCGCGGCCCTCGGCTGGCTCTGCCAACGCGCCGGTTTGTCGGCCGTGGTCGGCTACCTCGTGGCGGGCATGGCGGTGGGGCCGCACACGCCGCCCTTCGCGTTGGTCAAGGACGAGGCGAGCATCGCGACTGCGGCGCAGGTGGGGCTCGTGTTTCTCATGTTCTCGATCGGGCTGAAGCTCAGCCTGAAACGGCTCCAGCGTCTCGGCGCGGGCCTGCTGCTCGCGGTGCTTTTCGGCGCCGTGCTCACCTACTTTTCCACCCGCGCGCTTGGCGCCGTCCTCGGGCTGAGCGCCACGCAAACGCTGTTTCTGGCGGCGATGCTGATGGTGTCCTCGTCGGCCATAATCGGGAAGATCCTGCACGAGACGGGTTCGGCCCATGAGAAACCCGCGCAGTTCGCGATGGGCGTGACCGTGCTCGAGGACGTCGTGGCGGTCGTGATGCTCACGGTGCTCAACTCCGTCGTCGCGCTCGGCGCGGCCGGCGGCTCCGAGAGCGCGGCCGAAGAAGCCCGCGGGTTGGGCGCCACGGTGGGCGGTTTCGGCGCGTTCGTGGTGTTCGCCGGAATCATGGGACTGCTGCTCGTGCCGTGGCTGCTGCGGAAGATGAGCATGAAGGCCGACGAGGAGCTGCAAACGCTCGCGACGGCGGCGCTGCTTTTCGGGCTCGCGATCATCGCGCACCGGGCCGGCTACTCGCTCGCGCTGGGCGCTTTCTTGATCGGCACGATCATCGCCGAGACGCCGCACCGCCACCAGATCGAGCGCATCTTCGAGGGCATGCGCGACGTGTTCAGCGCGGTTTTTTTCGTCGGCATCGGCCTGCAGATCGACGTGCGCGCCCTGGGCGACGCCTGGTGGATGATTTTGTTGCTGGCGGCGTTCACCTTGCTGGTCCGCGTCTTCGCGGTCTCGACCGGCCTGACGCTGACGGGGGCCTCGCACCGCGACGGGTTGCGCGCCGGACTGATCGCCACGCCGATCGGCGAGTTTTCGTTCGTCATCGCCCAGCTCGGCGTCGCCGCGAAGGCGGTGCCGGAGCGCTACTATCCGCTCGCGGTCGGCCTTTCGCTCGTGACCTCTTTGACCGCGCCGGTGCTGACGCGTCGTTCCGAAAGCATCGCCGACGCCCTGCTCAGGCGGCGCCCGCGATGGCTCGTCGGCGCGCTCGACGCCTATCAGGACTGGCTGGAACGCCTGCGCGAGCGCAAGGCGGGCAGCCTCTTGTGGAAGCTCAGCCGAAAGCGCGTGATCCAGATCGGCGTCGAGCTGTTGTTCGTGGCCGGCCTGCTGGTCTCGGCCGAGCCGATGGAGAACGCCATCACCGAGCGGTTGGGGGACGACTGGCTCTTTGTCGGCGGCCCGACGTTCTTGTTCTGGGCGGCGCTCGTCGTGGTCGCGCTCGTGCCCCTCTTCGCGGTGTGGCGAAACGTCGGCGCGCTGGCCCTGATCGTGGCCGAGTTTTCCACCCAGGCCCAGCCCCGTCCGAATCGGGAGCGGCTTCGCGCGCTGATCTCGAACGGCATCCGCCTGGTCGCGACGGTGATGCTGGTCATCTGGGTGGGCTCGTTCGCGCCGACGGGCTCCGCGAAGTGGACGCTGCTGGGCGGGGCCTTGGTCGCCGCGACGGCGCTTTTTGTCCTGCGGCGCCGGATGATCTACTGGCACAGCGAGCTGGAGGTGGGGCTGCAGGAGGTGCTGAGCGAAGGCGGGCCCGCGCGACTGAGCGCGACCTCGGTGCCGTGGCTCGGGAAACACGAGGAGTGGAAGCTCAACGTGTCCGACTGCGTCATCCCGGACCTCGCCGCGTGCGCGGGTTGCACGCTCGCCCAGCTCAATCTCCGAGCGCGCTTCGGCTGCACGGTCGTGGGCATCGAGCGGCAGGGCTGCATGGTCGCGCTGCCCGGCCCCGATCAGGCGCTGTTTCCTCGCGACAAGGTGCTTTTCCTCGGCACGCCCGACCAGGCGGCGGCGGCGAAGGCTTTTCTCGGCGCGGTCAACGCCGGCGGCGAGGGCTCGGATTTCGACGTGGTCGGCATGGAGACGGTGATCGTGCCGGCCGGGAGCCGGGCTTGCGACGCCACCTTGACGGAGCTCGCGCCCGCGGCGAAGCACGGGGTGCAGATCGCGGCGTTGCGGCGGGGGCCGACCCGCGTCCTCGGCCCCGGCGCGGAGGAGCGAGTCCAGTGCGGCGACGAGCTGCTGGCCCTGGGCACGCCGGTGAGGTTGCGCGCGTTCAAGGCCTGGGTTCGCGAAACCGGCGCGTCCGCCGACTCCGGAGCCTGATCGAACCGCCGAGGCGCGGACCACGCGCCACGTGGGTCGAGGCCATACGGCGGACGCGCGTCCCTGATCGCGGGCCTAATTTTCCGGAGTAATGGACACGGAGCCGAGCTGGAGCGGGGACGCGGAGGTCACGGAGAGGAAGCGAATTTTATGATCGGAGATCGGCTCTTTGCTCTCTGTTTCGAAGTTCTGCGTCCTCCGTGACGAAGTGACTTCCGGAAGCGTCAAACAGAGCGAGGTTTTGGCTGTTACGGGATACTAGGATTCCGCCGGCGAGCGCGGCGGCGGAACGGGCGCGGGCGGCGGCCGGGGCAACGAGAAAACCTCGGCGCGCTGCGCGGTCGCGTCGGCGCGCAACCAGACCG
>CBINJQ010000137.1:0-10310 GCA_966251015.1 uncultured Akkermansia sp.
GCGAGGCTGGCGTGGTGGGCGGAGTCGATCACGCCGACCATCACGCGCACCTCGCGCGCCGTGGCTTGCGCGATCAATTCGGTGAGCAAGACCCTGGCCAGACCTTGTCGCCGACGAGCCGGATGGACGTAGACCGAATGTTCGACGGTGTAACGAAAGCCGGGGAGCGCGCCGCGAAAGGGGCCGTAGCTGGCGAAGCCGGCGAGCGCGCCGTCGGCGGCGAAGACGCCGATCACCGGCAGGTCGGCGCGCTCTTTCGCGTCGAACCATGCGGCCATGAACTCCGGGGTGCGCGGCTCGTATTCGTAGAGCGCGGTCGTGTGGAGGATCGCGTCGTTGAAGATGGCGAGGATCTCCGGCGCGTGCGCGCGGGTGCAGGGGGCGATGGTCATCGGGATGCCAAGGGCAAAGGCAGGCCGCGCGCGGCGAGCCAGCGCGGGTCGTGGATGGTGGCGGCGTAGCGCGCGCCGCCATCACAAAGGATGGCGACGAGCGTCCGGCCCGGGCCGCGGGCGCGGGCGTCGCGCAGCGCGGCGGCGACATTCATCGCGGCGGAGAGTCCGACGAAGACGCCTTCTTCGTCGCGCAAGCGGTGGAGAATGGAGATCGCCTCCGCGTCGGGAATGCGGTGGGCGGCCGCGACGCGGGCGCGGGCGACGTTCGCGGTGACGCGACACTGGCCGATGCCCTCGGCGACCGAGTCGCCCTCGACGTCGTCGAGATGTCCGTGGGTGAACCATGACCACATGGCGGCGCCGTGCGGGTCTGCGCAAACGACGCGGACGGCGGGAGCTGCCTCGGCGAAGTAACGCGAGAGCCCGGCAAGCGTGCCGCCGGAGCCGACGGCGGCGAAGACGGCGTCGAGTTTGCCGTCGGTTTGTCGCCGGATTTCGGGCGCGGTGCCTCGGTAGTGCGCCTCGTGGTTGGCGAGGTTGTCGAACTGGTCGACCCACCACGCGGAGGGATCGGCTTCGGCGTCGCGGCGGGCGAGTTGTTGGAAGTTGTCCGGGTGGCCGCAGGGGCGGTCGGGCACGCGGCGGACCTCGGCGCCGAGCGCGATGAGCAGGTCGGTCTTGGCGGCGCAGATGGATTCAGGAACGAAGAAACGGCAGCGGTAGCCGCGCGGGCGGCCGAAGAGGGCGAGCGCGGCGCCGGTGTTGCCCGCCGTGCCCTCGACGATCAGGCCGCCCGGGCGAAGGGCGCCGGAGCGCTCCGCGGCGTCGAGCATGGCGAGCGCCGCGCGGTCCTTGATCGAGCCGCCGGGGTTTAGGAACTCGGCCTTGCCCAGGATCTCGCAGCCGGTCTCGGCCGATAGTCCGGCGAGCCGGATGAGCGGCGTGTCGCCGACGGCGGCGGCGAGAGAGGGGAGCGGCGGCTGGGCGTTGACCATGGGGTCGGGCGGGAAATCGAAAACACCGCGGCCGTCCGCGCCAGACTTGTTTCCCCGGTCACCAATTGATCGAGCCCTCGACGCCGAAGGTCAGCGGCGCTCCGGGCGTGCCGTGGCCGGTGCCCGGGGTGATGGACGAGTAATAACCCTCGTCCGTCAGGTTTCGGCCAAATCCTTGCAATCGCCAGCGCGCGGCGTGGTAGCCCGCCGCGGCATGGAGCAGGACGCGCGGTTCCGTCGAGAACGCGGGGTTCTCGTCCTCGGTGAAATAGATGCGTCCGGTGAACGCGGCCTCGGTCTCGGCGAACCAACCGCGCTCCCGGCCCAAGCGCACGCGCAGGCTGGCGTCGTGATCGGGAACGAAGGGCGTGCGTTGACCGGAGAAACTTGCGCCTGTGTAGGGATCGACGAACTCGCGCAGCCAGGCGCGGGTCAGGCCGACGTCGGCCGCCACCGTGAGCGCCTCCATCGCCTGCCACTCCAGCTCCAGTTCCGCGCCGAGCGAGGTCGCGCGCGGGGCGTTGACCACGAGGTAGTCGTCGGCCACCGCGCTCGTCGCGAACGAGCGCTCGATCTGGTAGTCGCGAAGCTCATACCAAAACCCGCGCAAGGTCGCGCTCACGTTGCCCGGGCCCGAGCGAGTGACGCCGGCCTCGAGCCCGTGCGAACGCTCGGGGTCGAAATTCGCGAGCGTCCGGTTGCCGGTGAAGGCCGAATACCCGCCGGGCTTGTAGCCCGAGCCGGCGGTCGCGAAGAGCAGCGTGTCGCGGTCGAGCGCCACGCTCGCGCCCAGCTGCGGGAGGAGCGCGGTCGAGCGGTCGTCCTCCGAGAAACGCTGTGTCGAGGGAACCGTCTCCTGGCGCTCGAAACGCCGCCACGAACCGTCGGCGCGCAGGCCCAGGCTCAGGCGCACGCGCTCGCTGGCGGCGAGGCTCAGCTCGCCGAACCAGGCGAGGTCGGTCGAGCGCAGCGTGAACTCGGACTCCTCGAACCCGACGCCGCCGAACAAGCGGTCGAAGGCGCCCTGCGTGCGGGCCGCCGAGGCGAACACCCCCGTCTGCCAGCGAAGCCGGTCGTCCTCGGGCGACGCGATTTTCACCTCCTGGTTCCAGCCGGTGTATTTTTGCTTCACCCGGTTCCCGAGCTCGGTCGGCCCGAACGCGAGGGTGCTCGTGTAGGGATCGAGCTCCCAGAAATTCCAACTCGTCGTGGAGGTGAGGCGCAAATCGTTCACCGGCGCCTTCGCGCTTAGCGCGCCGTTGAAGGTGTCGAGAGATGTTTCGCCCTCGGCGCTCCGGTCGACGGAGAACAGCGGGCCGCCGAGCGGGACGAGCGGCTGGACGCCGTCGCGGGCGCGCTGGCCCGTCGCGAGCGCGGTCCATTCGACGGTTCCGGTTTTCCAGCCCACGCGGGCGAGCGCCGATTGCGAATTTTGGTCGTCGATGTCCTTGCCGAGCCGGGTGTTTTCGACCCAGCCGTCGCGTTGCTGCGCTCCGGCGGCCACCAGCACCTCGGGCGCGGAGGAGCCGCTCGACGGCGAGGCCGTGACCGCGCCGCTCGCGGACACGGCGTCGTAGTTGCCGACGGAGGCGCTCAGGGAGCCCCCCGGCGCGGCGCCGGCCGGCATGGTGGAAAACTCGAGCACGCCCGCGGAGCCGGCGCGGCCGAAGCGCGTGTTCTGCCCGAGCCCGCGATGCAACCGCGCGCTCGAGACGCCGGGCAGATCCGTCGGGAAGGTGAACACCGGACCGAGCGGCAGGCCGTCGAGGTAGGCGGTCACCGAAGGCGTGCCGAAGATCGGCGTGTTGGCCATGCCGCGCAGGCTGTAGGTGTCGCTGAAGGAGCGGGCGCCGGCGGACGCGAGATGGAAGCCCGCGGCGCGTTCTCCCACCACCTCGAGCAGCGAGTCCGAGATCGGCCGGTCCGCGAGATCGAGCGAGGTGGAGGAGGCCGGCGTTTCATCGAGGAGCCGGTCCGCCATGACGACGACAGGCTCGAGCGGGACCGTCTCGGAGGCGGGCTCCGCAGCCAGCAAGGCGGCGGAGGGGGCGAGGAGGAGAAGCGCGGAAGGAAAGCGGACGGGGCGGGCTGATGACATAGGGAGAGGTCGAGTTTGGTTGGACCAGCGGTTGGTTAAATTCAGGCGTGGGGACTTTAGGTGGATGGGCGCGTGCCTGCGCCCATTGCTTGGATCGCAGGGCTTCCGAGCCACGGGCGCGGGGACGCGCCGTCCACCTTTGGAGCCGGAAGGCTATTGGTGTCGGGGCGTGGAGTTGAACAACATTTCCGTCGGAGGCGACACGCTTGCGGGCGTGATTCGTGACCAACGGAAACTCACGAGCTTGTCGTGGAACCGATCAGGGCGCGGCGCGCTGGAGCTCGGCGGCCTTCCACATCTCGCGACGGCCGGTGTAGCGAGCGCGGGTCGCCTTGACCTGGGCCTCGGTTATGGACGCGGCGTCGTTGCCGAAGCTCTGGCGGAGATAGGTCAGCACGGCGGAGATGTCGGCGTCGGACAGGTTGCCCGGAGGAGGCATCGCGCCGTTGTATTCCTTGCCGCCGGCCGTGATGGGGCCTTGCAGGCCATGGAGCACGATGCGGATCGGGACCGACGGGTCTTTCGTCAGCCGCTCGGAGGCGGACAAGGGAGGGAACGCGCCCGCGACGCCGAGGCCGTCCTGGCCGTGGCACGACGCGCACTGGGTCGCGTAGATGGCGGCGCCTTTTTTATGCACGACGGGATCGGGCGCATGCTGGCGAGGCTTGCCGTCGGAGGCGGCGCCCGCGGTCTTGAGCGCCTCGGCCGCCTGCCGGGCGAAGGCCGAATCGCGACGGGCGGCTTCGGCGCCCAGGGTGGCGCGCGCCGAGGGGAAACGCTCCGCGGCCCACGCGATGAGTTCGAGGGCCTGGCCGGAGAGCGTCTTGTCGTTTTTGTCGCCCGAGAGTTTGGAGCCGAGCGCGGCCGTGGTCGTTCCGGCCACCTGCGCGCGGGCGGCGATACGCCAGGCGTCGATCAGGACCGGGTCCTTGAAAAAAGCCTCTTCGTTCGCCTCCGCGGCGCGGAACACCTCCGCGCCGAGATCGTTGGCGGCGGGCAGCCGCGAGACGGCGATAAACATATCCATCCACTCGCGGGCGCCGCCGGCGGGAACCTTTGCCAAACCGCCGGCGAGCACCTCGGCGCGCACCAACTCCGGAAACGCGCGCGCGGCGATCTCGCGGGCCGCGCGCCGGACGGCAAACTGCGGCGACTTCAATCCGGCGGCGACGACCGTCTCGTCGGCCTGGCCGATGCCGGCGAGCGCCTGCAGAGCGTGGACGGCGCCGACCTCCTTGCCGGCGGCGAGCGCGCGCAGCTGGTCGGCGGCTTCCTGGTGGTGGTTCTCGACGAGCAGACGTTGCGCGCTCAGGCGCCAGAACAGGTTCGAGTCGTTGAGCGCGGCGACGAGCGTTTCGGCGCGCGCCGGGTCGAGACGCGGCGCGGGGGTCGAGTTGCTGCCTTTCGGATAGACGCGCCAGACGCGGCCGTAGTCGCTGTCGCGCAGCGGGGTCTGGTAGGCGTTGCCCTTGCCGCGCTTGGCGTCCATGCCGGCGGAGTCCTCGCTCGGCGTGGGGTTGTGCTGGATGATGAGGTTATACCAGTCGCAGATCCAGAGCGCGCCGTCGGGACCGACCTCGGCGCAGACGGGCGAGGTCCAGGCGTCGGCGCTGTTGAAGATGTTGTTGGGCCGCTGGCGGGCGTCGAACGACGCGCCGTCGGACGTGAGATCGAACACGCCGACGAGTTTGCCCGTGGGCTCGGTCACGAAGGCGACGCGGTTCCAGTAATCGGCGGGGAACCGGCGCGCGGTGTAGAGCGCGTGGCCGGCGGCCGAGGTGTATCGGTCGTGGACGTCGACCTGGCGGATGTCCATCGAGCTGGGATTAAAAAACGGGTTGTCGTCGGCGCGCGGCGTGCGCTGCGGCTTCAGACCGAAGGCCTCGTAGCGCTCGACCGGCACGGTGTGGACCCACGACGGGTTGGCGTTTGCGGTGGAGCCGAGGATGTTGAACTCCTCGCTGAAGCCGAGGCCCCAGGTGTTGTTGGTGGTGCCTTGGAGGAACTCGATTTTCCGGCCGTCGGGACGGAAGCGGAAAACGCCCTGCGAGAAGTTGTGGCGCACGCCGCCGACCTGTCCCTCGAAGCCCGCGTAGCCGATCGTGGCGTAGAGCCAGTTGTCGAAGCCGTAGCGCAGGTTCGACGGCCCGGCGTGCGTGTCGTTCATGCTGAAGCCGTCGATCAGCTTCTCGCGCACGTCGGCCACGTCGTCGCCGTTCGTGTCGCGGAGGTAGAGCAGCTCCGTGCCGTTGGTGCAGATGACGCCGCCGCGGGCGAAGGTCAGCGAGGTGGGGATGGAGAGCCGGTCGGCGAAGACGGTGAACTTGTCGGCGCGCCCGTCGCCGTCGGTGTCTTCGCAGATCTTGATGCGGTCGTGGCCGAGGTTTCCGTCCTGGAGATTGTTGGGGTAGTCGACGGTCTCGATCACGAAGGCGCGGCCGCGGTGGTCCCAGGCGACGTAGATGGGATTCACGATGTCGGGCTCGCAGACGAAGAGCGAAACCTCGAAGCCGGGCGGGACCTGGATCAGCTTGGCGCTGTCTTCCGGCGAGAGCGCGACCTGCGCCTTGGTGATGGCCTTGCGCTCCTTGTAGCCGGGGAGGAGCACGTCCTGCTGCGGCAGCTCCGGGATACGGAGCCGCTCGAGTTTTTTGGCCGTCTCGTCGCCCACCGCCCAGACGATGGCGTTGCGCAAGAGGGCGTGAAACTCGGGCAGATCCCACACGCGATGGTCGTGGCCCGAGGCGGTGTAGAAAATGCGCCCGGCGCCGTGGGTGCGAACCCAGCTCCAAGGCTCGTCGCCCTTCGGGTCGCGGCGGACCTGGAGCACGGTGCGCCCCTGGGTGTTGTGGCGGTCGTGCTCGTAGGTTTCGTCCCACGCCTCGAGTTTTTCCAGGCCCTTCAGGATGGGGTGGCCGACCGGCAGGTTCACCGGCGCGAAGACTTCGCCGCCGTGGCGTTTGAAGCGCGCGCCCACCAGGTCGATGAACGCGTCCGAATGGCCGAAGCAGGCGGAGGCGCAGTGGATGGGCAGGAAGCCCCGGCCCCCGGCGATGTAGTCGAACAAGGCCTTCTCCTGGTCGGGCGCGAGCGTGGGCCAGTTGGCGTAGAACAGCACCGCGTCGAACTGCTGGAGAAACTCGGGACGGAGCGCCTCGGCGAGATCCTGGCTGTAGGTGAAATTGATGCCGGCGACGCCGAGGGCCTTCTTCGCCACCCTGTAGCGCGTGATCGGATCGTGATGCTTCCCGTTTTCGGTCGGCGCGCCGAGGAAGAGGATCTCGAGCCGGCGGGCGTCGGCCGCGGGCGCGATGATCGCCGGAACGGCGGCGAGGCGCGGGATCGGCAAACTGCAGAGGCAAATCAGAAACACGAAACAGCGACGAAGGGTCATGGGGAAAGGGTCGGACCGAGGTAGACGCGGAAAAGCCTGTCGAGGCTACCAGAAACCTCCGTTGACCCGCTAGGGCGGAGCCGCTTCTTTTCGTGTATGGAAACGACATCCGAGCGCGGGCGGCAGCGTGAGGTTTGGATCGAGAAACTTCAGGGCGGCCAGTTTCGCCGGCTCTTCGAGCTGCTGCCGAACACGATCTTTTTCGCCAAGGACCTGGAGGGGCGGATCATGCTGGCGAACGCGCATTTCGCGGAGCGTTGCGGGTTCAAGACCGAGGCCGAGGTCGTGGGTTTATTCGACGACGACATTTTTCCGCCGTCGCTGGCCGAGCGTTATCGCGAAGGCGACAAGCGGGTGATCAGCACGGGCAAACCGGTGCTGGGGTTGATCGAGCTGTTCCCGAACCTGCTGGGCGAGCCGAACTGGTGCGAGACGAACAAGCTGCCGCTGCTCGACCAGGAAGGAAACATCTGCGGGGTCTGCGGCACGGTGCGAAGCTACGAGGGCGCGCGCGCGGCGATCCAGCCCTACCTCGATCTGGCCGCCGCCGCGGACCACCTGAAGGAGCACTACGCGGACCGCCTCGACGTCGGACGGCTGGCCAAGCTCTCGCGCATGTCGGTCCGGCAGTTCGAGCGCCGCTTCCAGCAGACGTTTCGCATGAATCCGCGCACCTACCTCGTGCGCATCCGGGTGGCCATCGCCGCGGAGAAACTGCGGACGACAAACCTGCGCGCGACCGAGATCGCGCTCGAGGTGGGATTCTACGACCACAGCGATTTTTCCCGCCAGTTCCGGCGCGCGATGGGCGTCTCGCCCACCGACTACCGGAACCACCGGCGGGCGGTCCGGCCGGCCTGCGCCTGAAGGCCGTCCACACCGCGGACAGGCCGAAGCCGTGTCGCAATAATACACGGAAGACGTTCCGCTGCATCCTATCGGGACGCGCGGGATTGGCATAGTCTCGTGCCAACCCCGCTTCCATGCGCACCCCATCCGCCCCCGCCTCCGGCACGCCCTCCATGGGCCTGTTCTGGGGTTGTTTCATCGCACTCATCACGACGTCGTTCGCCTTCGTCACCCGTGCGTTTCTGGTCAACGACCCCGCGCTCTGGCCGTCGGAATTCGGCCTCGACAAGGTGCAGGCCCAGGAGCTCTTCGGCGCCGGCGTCTGGCCCTTCGCGATCTCGATCATCCTCTTCAGCCTGGTCATCGACCGCATCGGCTACCGCGCGGCGATGGTGTTCAGTTTCGTTTGCTACGCGGTCTACGCCGGCCTCGCCTTGCACGCCTACTCGGTGATCCATCCCGAGGGCGGTCCGCTGGTCGGCGACGCGCTCGCCGAGGCGCGCGCGCGGGCCTTTCATTTCCTGTATTGGGGCTCCGTCGTCCTCGGGCTCGGCAACGGCACGGTGGAGGCCTTCATCAACCCGGTCGTCGCGACGATGTTCAGCCGGGACAAGACGAAGTGGCTCAACATTCTTCACGCGGGCTGGCCCGGCGGCCTGGCGCTGGGCGGCATCATCACGATCCTGCTCGGGTCGCGCGTCGCCGACGACTGGCGCGTGCTGCTCTACGTGCTGGCCGTGCCGGCGCTGGTCTACCTCGCGATGCTGGCGCGCGCCCGGTTCCCCTTGAACGAGCGCGTGGCGGCGGGCGCCTCCTACCGCGAGATGCTGGCCGAGTTCGGCGTGCTGGGCGCGGCCATCGCGGGCTACCTCGTGATCAAGCAACTCGGCGAGGTTTTCGGCTGGGACGACGTGGTCGTGTTCTCGCTGCTCGGCGTGCTGCTCGTCGGCTACGGGGCCTACTGCCGCTCGCTTGGGCGGGGCCTGATCGTGTTGTTGTGCCTGCTGATGATCCCGCTCGCGACGACCGAACTGGGCACGGACGGCGCCATCACCGGCATCATGGAGGAGCCGCTGAAGCACGCGGGCTACAATCCGCTTTGGGTGCTGATCTACACCTCGCTCATCATGATGGTGCTCCGTTTCTTCGCCGGCCCCATCGTGCGGCGTCTGTCGCCGCTCGGGCTGCTCGCGACCTGCGCGGCGCTCGCCATCGTCGGCCTGTTCCTGTTGTCGCGCAGCACCGGGGTCGCGGCGATCTTCGCCGCCGCCACCCTGTATGGGCTGGGCAAGACCTTCTTCTGGCCCACCACGCTCGGCGTGGTCTCCGAGCAATCGCCGAAGGGCGGCGCGCTGACGCTGAACGCCATCGGCGGCATCGGCATGCTGACGGCGGGCGTCATCGGCGGCCCGCTGATCGGCGAGTTCCAGGAACGCTCCGCCCGCGTCGCCATCGACGCGGAGATGCCCGGGATCTACGCGCAGGTCTCGCGCGAGGACAGCTACGTGCTCGGCAGCTACACCGCGGTCGACGGCGCGAAGGTCGCCGCGCTCCCGCCCGAGACCGGAGCGCAGGTCGAGACCGTGGCCAAGCACGCCCGGCAACGCGCGCTCGCCGACGTGACGGTGTTTCCCGGCGTCATGCTCGTGGGCTACCTCGGGCTTATCTTCTGGTTCCGCGCGCGCGGCGGCTATCGCCCCGTGAACCTTCACGCCTCCGGGCACTGAGTCCCCTCTTTTCGACATCCCCATGCTAATCGGAGCATCCACCTGGCTCTGGGTCTCCCCGCTGACGACGTCGGCGGCGGAGACCCTCATCCCTCATCTGGCCCGACTCGGATTTTCCGCGGTCGAGCTGCCGCTGGAAGATCCCGCGCTGATCGACGCGCGTCGCGTCGGCCAACTCGCCCGCGACCACGGTTTGAAGGTGTCGGTCTGCGGCGCCTTCGGTCCCGGCCGCGATCTGACCAACGCGGACGCGAAGGTCCGCGCGGCGACCCAGGACTACCTTAAAACGTGCCTCGATTTCGCCGCCGAGGTCGGCGCGCCGATGTTGTGCGGACCGCTTTACGCCGAAGTGGGCAAACGCCGCCAACTCGCGGCCGACGCCCGCCGCGCCGAATGGGATCTCGCCGTCGAGGGCGTGCGCGAGGCCTGCGAGGCCGCCGCGACGCGAAATCTGCGCATCGCGATCGAACCGCTCAATCGCTTCGAGACCGACCTCGTCCACACCGCCGCCGACGCGGTCCGCATGGCCCGCGACGTCGACCACCCGGCGGCCGGCGTGATGCTCGACAGCTTCCACATGACGATCGAGGAGGAGCACCTGGAGAACGCGGTGCGGACGGCGGGCTCGCTCCTGCTGCACGTGCAGGTCTCCGAGAACCATCGCGGCATTCCCGGCACGGGGCTGACCGACTGGGCCTCGTTTGCGCGCGGCTTGCGCGCGGTCGGCTACTCGGGGCTGGTGACGATCGAGAGCTTCACGCCGGAGAACCGCGATCTCGCGGCGGCGGTGTGCATCTGGAAACGCCGCGCGCCCGACCAGGACACCTTCGCCCGGGAAGGACTTCATTTCCT
>CBINJQ010000138.1:0-10228 GCA_966251015.1 uncultured Akkermansia sp.
CCATCCCCGACGGCCCGCTCGGGCTCGTCATGCACGAGGACACCTCGCCGGCCATCGGCGCCGACGGACGTCAAACCGTCACGTTCCGCGTCGCGCCCTCCGCCGGTCTCATCCGCCGCCGCGCTTCCCAATGCCGCGCCGACGACCTCCTCCTGCCCGCCGGCTCCATCCTCACCGCCGGCTCGCTCGCCCTCCTCGCCTCGCTCGGCGTCACCCCGCCCGCCGTCACCCGCCGCGCGCGCGTCGCCCATCTCGTCACCGGCGGCGAACTCGTTCCCGCCGGGCAGACGCCCGCCGCCGGCCAGATCCGCGACTCCAACTCCACCCTCGTCGCCGCCCTTCTGGCCGACACCGTCTCCGCCGAACTCGTCGCCCACGCCCGCGCCGACGAGACCCGTGCGTCCGCGTCCGCCGCCTTCGCGCGCCTTCTCTCCACCGAGCCCGACCTGCTCCTCGTTTCCGGCGGGTCCAGCGGCGGCGAACACGACCACACCGCCCGCATCTTCGCCGAGCACGGTTTCACCCTCGCGGTCAACCAGGTCGCGTCACGTCCGGGAAAGCCGCTTCTCGTCGCCACCCGCGGCGCGCAAACGGCCTTCGGGCTGCCGGGCAATCCGCTTTCCCACTTCGTCTGTTTTCATCTCTTCGTCGCCCGCCTCCTCGCGGGCCTGGCCGGCGCCGCGCCCGCGCCCGTCCTCCGCGTTCCGCTCGCGCCCGGCGCACTCCTTCGCGCCAATCCGCGCGAAACCTGGTGGCCCGCCGCGCGCACATCGCAAGGCTACGCGCCGCTCCCCTGGGCCGACAGCAGCGACCTCACCGTTCTCTCCCGCACCCGCGCGCTCCTTCGCGTCCCGTCCGCCGCCGCCCCCGAAACCGCCGCCGACGCGATCCTGGTCTGACTTTTCTTCCGTGTCTTCCGGCGCCTTCCGCGGACACCCTTCCGCCATGTCCGACTCCCCCTCCTTCAGCCACCTCGACGCCACCGGCGCGGCCCGCATGGTCGACGTCGGCCACAAGCCCGTGCAGGCGCGCTCCGCCACCGCCGCCGGGGAACTCGTCTGCCAGCCCGCCACGATCAGGCTGCTCCGCGCGCAGGCCCTGCCGAAAGGCGACGTCCTCGCCGCCGCCCGCCTCGCCGGCATCCTCGCCGCCAAGCGCACCGACGAACTCATCCCCCTCTGCCACGGGCTGCCTCTCGACTCGGTCTCGGTGGATTTCAACGTCCTCGACGACCGTATCCAGATTTCGGCGACCGCGCGCGTTTCCGCCAGGACGGGAGTCGAGATGGAGGCACTCGTCGCCGTCACCGTCGCCGGCCTCACCCTCTACGACATGATGAAGGCCGCGGACAAGACCATGGTCCTCACCGCCGTCCGCGTGACCCAAAAACTGAAGAGTTGACCACGGAGATCACCGAGAGCCACGGAGAGAAATCACTCCAACACACGCCATTTCCCTCCGCTTAAATCGTCGTCCTCATCTCCGTGCCCTCCGTGTCCTCCGTGGTTAAAAACTCCGTTTCGCCCGTCCTCCGCATCGCCCGCGTCACCCTGAGCGACCGCGCCGCCGCCGGCGTTTACGCCGACCTCAGCGGCCCCGAGATCGAGCGCGTCCTCCGCGAGCACCTCGGCCCCGGGCACACGATTCTCGCCCGGCTCGTTCCCGACGATCGCGACGGCCTCTCCGCGCTCCTTCGCGCGCTTTGCGACGACGAACGGTGCGACCTCGTCGTGACCACCGGCGGCACCGGCCCGTCCGCGCGCGATTTCACGCCCGAGGCCACCCGCGCCGTCCTCGACCGCGAACTGCCCGGCTTCGGCGAGGCGATGCGCGCGGTCAGTTTCCCCAAGGTCCCCACGGCGATCCTCTCGCGCGCGACCGCCGGCACCCGCGGCCGCAGCCTCATCATCAACCTTCCCGGCAACCCGCGAGCCATCGGCGAATGCCTGCCGCCGCTCGTCCCCGCCATCCGCGAGTGCCTCCGCCATCTCGACGGCCGCTAGGCCATGAACGAACTGGATTCCATGACTTCGTTTCCCGGCCACGTGCATTTCGCGCCTTTCGTGGTTCTCCCTTCCGTGTATTCCCTGTCCTCCGCGGACATCCGCTCCGTTTCCACATGATCCGTGTCGAACATCTTTTCCTCTCCCCGGGTCACAACTACTTCGGCCACCATGGCAAACCCGCCGACGAACATCCCATCGTCGCGGTCCCCGAGATCGAGTGCGTCGCCGGACGAGGCCTGCGCGGCGACCGTTTCTTCGACTACAAGCCCGACTACAAGGGCCAGATCACGTTCTTCTCGGGCGAAATCCACGACGAGCTCTGCGTCCTGCTCCAGACCTGGGATCGCGAACCCTCCGTCTACCGCCGCAACGTCATCACGCGCGGCGCGGACCTGAACACGCTCATCGGCGTCGAGTTCGAGATCCAGGGCGTTCGCTTCCTCGGCAGCGCCGAATGTTCGCCCTGTTACTGGATGGACCGCGCCTTCGCCCCGGGCGCCGAAGCCGCCCTCAAAGGTCGCGGCGGCCTGCGCGCCAAGATCCTCACCGACGGCGTCCTCCGCGTGGCCTGAACGTGGCACGGGGCGTCCCGCCCGTGTTCCGCCGATAGCCCCATGTCACCCCAGCCCGCCCCCTTCTCCGCCCTGATCCTCGCGGGAGGCCGCTCCAGACGCATGGGCCGCGACAAAGCTCTCCTGCCCCACCCGGTCTCGGGCCTCCCGCTCCTCGCCCACCAAGCCGCCTTGCTTCGCTCGCTACCCGGCTGCGCCGAGCTGCTCCTCTCCGCCCCCGGCGACCGCGGCTACGCGTTGACCGGTCCTCTTTCCGGCGCCCGTGTCGCGGTCGACGCCGTCCCCGACTGCGGTCCTCTGGCCGGTCTCGCCGCCGGCCTCGCCGCGGCGACGACGCCGCGCCTTCTCGTCCTCGCGGTCGACCTGCCCCTCGTCACCCCCTCATACCTGCAAAAACTCCTTTCGTGGAGGGACGCCGTCCCTCCAAACCAGCCCCCGGCCCCCCGCCATGCCGGCGCCGTCCCCCGTCACGCCGACGGCGGTTTCGAGCCGCTCTGCGCCGTGTATCCGGTTTCCACCGACAGTCGCTCCGCGGTCGCGTCCGCGCTGGCCCGCCGCGAATTCTCGCTCCAGCGCCTGCTCGCCGCCGCGTGCGGCGCATCGTGGATGAACGCGCTCCCCGTCTCTCCGGAGGAGCTCCCCCTTTTCGCCAACTGGAACACGCCTTCGGATCTCGGCCCCGGCGCCTGACGCCGACGGCTCGTCGCTTCGAGCCTGTCGAGCCTCGCGCAACAAGCCCCACGCCTTTGGGCGGTCCGTCCCCGCCTCCGGAGCCCAAAACGGCCACGTTCTGTCTCTCGGCGCCCCAAACCGTTCCATCTGCGAAAAGCGCCGCCCGCGGGCGCTCCGCGCCTCAACCCGTCGCCGGCGACAGCTTCCGTTCCGTCAGCGGCAACATGACGCCGCGACGGAAAAGCGTCACCTGCCCGGTGCTCGAGGAGACGACGATGCTGATGCAGTCCGTCGCCACGCTCACCGCGGCCGCCGCCGCGTGGCGGCTGCCCAGCCCGCTCGGCAGCGCATGCTCGGCGTCGGAGGCCTGCAAAAGGCTGCCCGCGCTCGTCACCACGCCGTCGCCTCGAATCACAAAGGCGCCGTCGATGGACGAAAACTCCTTCACCGTCTCGTCCATGAAGGGGTTCAAGATGTTCCGGTCCTCCTCCTTGTATCCGTAAAATGGATTCAACACGAGCGGCTTGGTCAGGCGCTCCACGCGCGCGGTGTCGCCGAGCACGAAGAGGCAGCCGACCGGCTTGCCCTCGCGGCCCTCGACGCCGAGCTCCATCGCGATGCCGAGCACGCGCTCCAGCACCTCCGGCTTGACGTCGTCCGGCAACAGGTCGGCGTGACCGCCCAGGAGGGTGTGGAACTCGCGCTCCACGTCGAGGATCACCACGGTGTCGAACTGGTTGCTGCCGGCGAGGCCGCCGACGCAGCAGAGGCGGTCGCTGAACGAGATGATGCCGCGGCTCAACGCCACGAAGACCGCGCTGCGCAGCTGCGCCATGCGCTGGTTCGAGAAGGAACGAACCTGGATGACCTCGACCGCCTTGTCCGCGTCGGACTCGTCGTCGAGTTCCACGTGGTTGCGCGTGACGAGAATGGTCTTGGTCTTGGGAAACCAGGCGCCCGGCTCGATGCCGCCCACGAAGGTGTCGCCGAAAACCATGATCGCCCGGCAGTTCGCGCCGCGCGCCACGCGGTCGGCCTCGCGGATCATGAGGCGGTTGACGCGATTCTGCTGCGCCTGGACCGGACGGGCGAGCAGGCCGCCCACGTCGGCGATGATCCGATCATGGAGGTCGTTGAGCGTGGGCGCTCCGACGAGGCTGGCCACCAGCTCGGGCTCCTTCACGAGACGCGCCACCGTCGCGAGCACCTGCAGGTAGTCGCGGGCGCGTTCGTCGGCGAGCAGCAGGATGATCAGGTGGGCGCGATCGCCCTCGAGTGTGCCGTCGTGGACGATGCCTTCGCGGCTCCGCCCGATCACCAGCACGTAGCGCCGGGGCATCTTCACCCGCACGTGGGGAAGCGCCACCCCGTTGCCGAGGTAGGTGGTCATCGTGCTTTCGCGCTGAAGCAGACTGCGCAGGAGCGAATCGCGCTTCAGGTCGGAGAAGCAGGCGGATGCGTTGTCCAGGAGCTCGCCCAGAGCGCCCTTCAGATCGGTCGATTGCAGCTCGATGATGCGGTTGCGGGCGATGTGGCGTTCAAGACGCATGGGGACAAGGACTCCGAGATGAGCTACTTAGCCACGGATTTCCCGGAATCGCCACGGATCAGACGGATTTTTTATCCGCGTCCGCCCGTGCGATCCGCGGGCAAAAGGACCGGCTCACTTCTCCCACTCGAGCGCGCCCTTCTTGATCTCGTAGACGAGACCGAGGACGAGAACGCCGAAGAAGAAGCCGATGGGCGCGAGGATGGAAATGTTGTTCGCGAGGAAATCGCGATAGATGAAGGACCAGGGGATGAGGAAAACGACCTCGATGTCGAAGAGGATGAACAACATCGCGGTGACGTAGAACTTCACCGAAAAGCGCGTGTGCGGGCCGCCCTCGGCCTTCACGCCGCACTCGTAGGCGGTGTCCGTGATGGCGTTTTTCTTGCGCGCGCGCTGGCCGAGCAGATGGCTCGCGCCGACGATGCCTCCCGCGAGGCCGGTGGCCAGGAGGAGCTGAATCAAAAGCGGCGCGTAGTCGGAAACGGAGTTCATGCGGTCGGAAACGAAAACGACAAAAGGACAAGGCCCGGAAGCGGCGGGCAAGGTGTTTTTACCCGGGCGAATGCTTTCATTTCACCTCGGCCGTCGGGAGCACCACCGGCTCCGCGCCCGAGCGCCGTCCGATGCCGAGCGTTTCGGCGAACTCCAAGGTGCGGATCTCGTCCGGAATCGGCTGAAAGCCCGCCGCCTTCCGCGCCGAGTTGATGCGTTGCAACATGATCGCATCCATCCGCACCGGATCGGTGCCGAGCCAGAGCCGGGGCTCGCCGCGGGTGTAGGACGCGTTGTAGGCCGGGCCGCCGACAAATTGCCATTGCTCCAGCGTCGCGAGGGTAAAGGCCCACGTCTGGCGCAGTTCGGGGATCGCCGCCATCTCGGCCACGGCCGCCGGCGCGCTGCGCGTGCTGCGGAAAAAGCGCGAGGTGTTGGACGCGTTCCAAAGGGTGGCGTTGGCCAGCGCGCCGTTCACCCCCAGCGATTCGTGGTCGGTGTAGACCGGCAGGTTGATCCAGAAATCCGCGTCGAGGAAGAGCGGCGTGGCGAGAAAGCTTTTGCGGTCCGCCTCGGCGTCGACTTTCGCCATCGGATCGATCGCCGACACACCGAGCCGGTCGAGATCGAAGTCCGGCGCCTTGTCCTGCCGCCCCGACAAGATCGGATCGAAACGCGAGGGCAGCGGGCTGTCGTAGAACCAGATCGGGTCGTAGTAGCGCCCCGATTCGAGCACGAAGAACGGGTGGCCCTCGAACGGCGCGGGAACGCCCGGATCGGTCGGCAGGTAGCCCGTCAGGCGCAGGCGAAGCTGGTTGAGCCCGACGAGGAAAATATCCTCCCGCGCATAGCCGCGGCGCACGAGCGCCTCGATCACGGCCCGCACGAGCGGCTGCGGCGTCGCGAGTCCGGGGCCCGACTCGGCGTAGATCTTGAGACCGACCTTGCCCTTCTCGCCGGGGGTCAGACGGCGGCCGGCTTTTTGTTCAAAGGCTTGAAACAAGCTCTCCACGCCGCCCGCGTAGCGCTCGGAGCTCGCGCCGTTCGCCGAACCCTCGCGCCCGCCGCCCTGCGCCGGCAAACGCACTTCCCAGAGGGTCGCGGCCGGCCCGGTCGTCGGCGCAGGCTCGGCTACGCCGTCGGCGGAGCGCGCGCCGGGAATGGCGCACGCGAGGGAAACCACGCAGGAGAAGAGAGCTCGGAGGGACATCGGGCGGAACCCTTGACAGAGCATCCCTCGACCCGAAAGTGCAACCCCGTCCCGCTCGATGCCGCGCCTCAAGGAAAGCTGCAAACAAGACCTCAAGCTGCGCATCAACATCGTGGACGTCATTTCGCGCGTGGCCACGCCGCGCCGCGCCGGCGGCAACCGTTTCAAGGCGCTCTGCCCCTTCCACCAGGAGAAAACACCGTCCTTCCACTTCGATTCCGCCAAGGGTTTCTACAAGTGCTTCGGCTGCGGGAAATCCGGCGACATCTTCACCTTCGTCCAGGAAACCGAGGGGTTGAATTTCACCGAAGCCGTCGAGGCGCTCGCCCAGCGTTTCAACGTCTCGCTCGAATACGAGGAAGGCGGCGGCGGTCCTTCCCGCGAGGAGCGTTCGCTGCGCCAGGAGCTCTTCGATCTGCACGAGTTCGCGACGGATCACCTTCACCAAGCCTTCAAGGCCAACAGCGAGCACGGCGCGTGGATGCGCGATTACTGGACGCAAAAACGCCGCTTCACGCCCGAGCTCGCCGACGAGTTCAAAATCGGCCTCGCCGATCCCGCCGGCTCGGGCCTCGGCGGCGCGGTGATGCGGAAGAAATTCTCCGAGGCCGCCATCCGGCAATGCGGCCTCTTCTACATCTACGAAGATCAGCTCCTTACCGTCGGCGCCCTCAAACCGCGCTTCCGCGGCCGCCTCATGATCCCGATCCGCGACCACCAGGGCCGCGTGGTCGCCTTCACCGCGCGCCAGACCGACCTGACCCCGCAGGACGACAACTCGCGCGAGGCGAAATACGTTAACTCGCCCGAGACCCCGATTTTCTCGAAGAGCAATCTCCTCTTCAACCTCGACCGCGCCCGCGCCCACGTCGGCGAAGGCAAACCCTTCGTCATGGTCGAAGGCCAGCTCGACGCGCTCCGCTGCTGGTCCGTGGGCCTCAAGACCGCCATCGCGCCGCAAGGCACCTCGATAACCGACGGGCAACTCATCCTGATGCGCCGCTACCACTCGGAGCTGGAGTGCTTCTTCGACAGCGACGGCGCCGGCCAGAAAGCCGCGCGACGCCTGCTGCCGCTCGCGCTCAAGACCGGCATCGAGGTTCGGTTCCTCACCCTCGCCGGCGCGGGCAAGGTAGACCCCGATCTCCTGTTCCTGGAAAAGGGCCTCGCCGGCTACGAGGAGGTCAAACGCGGCGCCTTCGGCGGCATGCAGTTCATGCGGCGCTATGTGTTGCCCGATTCGCGCACCGCCACCGCCGAGCGCACCCAGGCCGCCGTGCGCGAGATTTATTCCGTCATCGCCTCCGCCGATTCCGAGCTCATGCAGCGCCGCCTGCTCGCCGAGATCGCCCCCGCGCTCGGCGCGCTGCAAGTCACGCCGGACGTTTTCGAACGCGATTTCGCCCAGTTTCTCGCCAAGGGCGGAAGAGCCGAAGCGCAGGCGTCCAACCCGTCCGCCCCCGCCCCGCCCCCGAACGCCGCCGCGTCGTCTTCCGCCCCCTCCGCCACCGCGTCGTCGGGCGCCGCGCGCTCCTCGCCCGGCTCTCCGCCTCAAGACGACCCCAGCGCCCCGGAACGCGACTTGCTGCTGCTCGTCCTGCATTTCGACCCGTCTCTGGGACGATCCCTCGCCGCCGCGTGTCCGCACGAGTGGATCGACGACCGCCTGCCTTCCGGAGCCCTGCTCAACCGTTTCCTCGCCGAGCTCCTCCACGGCGAGTGGCCCGGCCGCGATCATCTCGATCCCCTGCTTGAAACCGACGCCGAGCGGGCCTTGGTGGCCTCCTTGCTTTTTGAAACGCCGCAGATCGACGATCCGTCCAAGGTCGCCCTCGAGGGCCTCAAACGCCTGCGCGACCGCAGCCTCATGCCGCGCATGCGTCAAATCGACCTGCTTCTAGTCCAAGCCTCCACCGACAACACGATTGACGCCATCGCCTTGCTGAAAGAACGCTCCGACCTTCAACGCCTCCTGCGCTCGCCCCTTGCGCTCGCGGCGGTCGCCTGATAGCGTTTTACCTTTTCGCCTCTTCCCGTCCGCTTCTCTTTTTGCCCTAGTCCCTGTCACACACTCATGCCGCGCAAAGCCAAGTCAGCCTCCGCCGATACTCATTCCGACGCCGTCGAGGCCGCCATCGAGCACACCCAAGGAGCCGAAGCAGGCTCGTCCGACAACCCGGTCGACAACCTTCCTCCCGGCGGGATCAACGACAAGATCCGGGCGCTGATCCGCCAGTCGAAAGAACAGGGCTATCTCACCTTCGACGACATCAACGAGGCGCTCCCCGACTCCGTCGAAAACCAGGAGGAGATCGATAACGTCCTCTCCATCCTCCAAAACCTCGAGATCGAGATCCTCGAGCCCGAGCAGGTCGAGGAGTTCAAGCAGCGCCAGACCAAGGAGGAGGAGGACGAGACCCGTTCTTCGCAGAACGACATCCTCGACGACCCGGTCCGCATGTATCTCAAGCAGATGGGCCAGGTCCCGCTGCTGACCCGCGAGCAGGAGGTCGAGATCTCCAAGCGCATCGAAACCGCCGAGCTCACCGCACAGGAGGTGCTCTTCGAGGTCGCCATCGTCGGCAAATACATCGCCGGCCTCGGCCAGAAGCTCATCGACCGCACCGAACGCTTCGACCGCATCGTCATCGACAAAAAGATCGAGAGCCGCGACGCCTACTTCAAAAATCTTCCCAAGCTGGTCGAGACCACCGTCAAAAACGAGGAGTCGGTCGCCGAATCGTGGGACGAATACCAGAAGGCGAAGAACGACGCCGACCGGAAGAAAGTCCTCTCCAAGCACTCGAAGCGCGAAAGCGTGCTCCGCCAGAATTTCTCCAAATATTTCTTCAAGCTGAAGGTGTTCGAGGAGTGGCTCGAAACCCTCCAGCCCGTGCTCAGCGAGATCGAGGCGCTCCAAGGCCAGATCGAACGCGCGAAGCACCCCAAGACCAAGAAGGACGCCGCCATCGACACCAAGGCGATCAACGCCCGCCTCAAGCAGATCGAGGCCGAGTGGCGCATCGAGCCGGTCCGTTTCCTCGACGTCGTCCGCCAGACCAACGTCCACGTCCGCGAGGCCCACAAGGCCAAGACCGAGATGGTCGAGGCCAACCTCCGCCTCGTGATCTCGATCGCGAAGAAATACACGAACCGCGGCCTCTCCTTCCTCGACCTCATCCAGGAGGGCAACATGGGCCTCATGAAGGCGGTCGAGAAGTTCGAGTATCGCCGCGGCTACAAGTTCTCCACCTACGCCACTTGGTGGATTCGCCAGGCCATCACCCGCTCCATCGCCGACCAGGCCCGCACCATCCGCATCCCGGTCCACATGATCGAGACGCTGAACAAGGTGATGCAGGTCCAGAAGCAGCTCCTCCAGGAATTCGGCCACGAGCCGTCCCCCGAGGAGGTCGCCGACGAGATGAATCTCCCCGTCGAGCGCGTGCAGCAGATCATGAAGATGGCCCAGCAGCCCATCTCCCTGCAAAGCCCCGTCGGCGACGGCGACGACACCAGCTTCGGCGACTTCATCGAGGACAAGAGCGCCGAAAATCCCTACGACATGACGGCCTACTCGCTCCTCCGCGAAAAGATCGTCGACGTGCTCGACTCGCTCACCGAGCGCGAGCGCCGCGTGCTCTCGCTTCGCTTCGGCCTCGTCGACGGTTACAGCCGCACGCTCGAAGAGGTCGGCAAGCAGTTCAAGGTCACCCGCGAACGC
>CBINJQ010000139.1:0-10206 GCA_966251015.1 uncultured Akkermansia sp.
CTTTTTGACCGAGGTGCTGGAGTCCGGCGGCGCGTCGGCGGGCGGGGAGCCTTCGGTGAGCGTGCCGGCGAGGAGCGTCTCGTCGGCGTTGACCGCTGCTATCCCGGCGCGGGGCGGAAGAACGCCGATGCGACGCTCGACCCGGGTGTCCGGCGAGATGGCGAATACGGCGGTGCGCTCGCCCTCGGCGCGGGTAAAATAGACGTCGCCGGTGACGCGTCCGGTCTGGATTACGTTCACCTGGCCTTCGACGAGCGGGTGGAACGCGCGGGTATCGAGATCGACGAGGCCGAGTCCGTGCGGCGTGGTGACAAGCACGCGACGCCCGTCGGGGGAGAAGGCGTGTTGGTGAAAGTAGACGCTGGCGGTGCCGGCTTCGTCGGACAGGCGAACGACGCGGTGGCCGGTGGCGGCGTCCACCCACTCGCGCGGCGGCCCGGAATCGGGAGCCGCAGGCAGCGCGTGGGGACACGGGGCGACGAGCCCGAGGAGAAGGAAGGCGACGGAGCGAAACGGTTCCGCCGTTCCGCCACGAAGGAGGCGGGCTGAACCAGGCGGCTCCGCCGTGGCGCGACGGACGAAGGGGGCGGCGCGCATGGCGAGGCTCAGGGGACGAAGGCGGGGACGGCCTTGCCCTCGGCGGAGAGATAGGGGGCGAGCGGGTTTTTGTCGCCGAGGCCGTTGAGGCCGGAGACGACGGCGCGGGCGTTGAACTTGGCTCCCTCGGGGGAGGTGTGGGTGCCTTTGTCGCCGAAAAGCGGGTCAACGGCCTCGGGGCCGATCTTCTCGTAGGCGCGGGCGATGATCTCGTTGAGATCGACGAAGAGGGCGCCGCTTTGCTCGGCGGCTTGTTTCGCCCAGAGGCCGTAACCCTCGGAAGCGCGGTTTATCTTGCCCTGGGCGTTCCAGTTTTTGCGCGGGATGAGCGAGCAGATGATGGCGGCCGAGGCCCCCTTCTCCTTCGCGGTCGTGACGTAGTTGCGAAGATACCAGCCGTAGCTGTGGACGGTCTCGGATTTGCCGGTGAGGATGTTTTTCTCGACGAACACGGTCTCGTCGCCGTTGCCCTTGATCGTGCCGCGCGCGCGGGTGGATTTGGTCACGGGCGGGTCCTCGTTGATCGCGGTGGCGTCGTTGTGGCCGAACTGCATGATCACGAGATCGCCCTCGCGGAACTCTTTCAGGATGTCGTCCCAGCGGCCGTCGGTGAGAAAGGTGCGCGAACTGCGGCCTCCGATGGCGCGGTTGACGAGGTTGATTTTGGAGGCGTCAAAGAACGGCGCGAGTTCTTCGCCCCAACCGCGCTGTCCGGGGGTGCCCACCTTGACGGTCGAATCGCCTATGATCCACAGGGTGGGAAGCGCTGCGTCGGCCTTCTGCTGAAGGCCGGCTTTCTTGGCGTCCTCCACCGGACGGTCGTCGGAGGACGATGCGTCGACGGCGGCGAACGCGGAGCCGATGGCGCAAAGACCGAGCAGCAAAAAAGACGGCAGACGCAGACGAAGCGAGGGGATCATAGGGGGTGGGACGGAGCCTAGGCGCGAAGGTTTCGCGATGGAGCGCGGATGAATCAGACAGTAAGAGAAACCCGAAGTTCTTTCGGTGGGTCGCGGGTCGGCGTCCGCGACGGGGCCGGCGATAAGGCCCGTTTATGGGGCGCGGAAGGGCGCGGCATGACGCGGACCGGCCGGCGATCACTGTTGTATCGTAAAGCGATATAATATTCCTCCGCCACCCGCATGTTGACCGAAAAAACCATTTCCATCGTCAAGGCGACCGCCCCTGTTCTCGAAGAGCACGGCGAGTCGCTGACCCGGCATTTCTACGACCGGATGTTCAAACACAATCCGGAGGTGCTGCCCTTCTTCAATCCCGCCAACCAGGCGGGAGGCTCGCAGCAGAAGGCGTTGGCCGCCGCGATCTGCGCCTACGCCGCGAACATCGACCGGCTGGAGGTGCTGGGCGACGCCGTTGAGTTGATCGCGCAGAAGCACGCGTCGCTTCAGATCAAGCCCGAGCATTACCCGATCGTCGGCGAAAACCTGCTCGCCTCGATCCGCGAGGTGCTCGGCGAGGGCGCGACCGAGGAGGTGGTCGGCGCGTGGGCCGAGGCCTACGGGTTTCTCGCGGGCATCCTGATGGGGCGCGAGAAGCAGATTTACCAGCAGCAGGGCGCGACGCCCCACGGCTGGGAGGGTTTTAAGCGTTTCCGCGTCGAGCGTAAGGAAGCCGAGAGCGAGGTGATCACGTCCTTCTATCTGACGCCCGCGGAGGGCGGCGACGTGCCGGTGTTCAAGCCGGGGCAATACATCACGGTGAGGGTGCCGAGTCCGTGCGGCCATCCGACCATGCGCAATTACAGCCTTTCGGATCGTCCGGGGCGGCCATGGTTTCGCATCAGTGTCAAACGCGAGCCGGCGCGGGCGGCGCACACGCCGGACGGCTTCGTCTCCAACTTCCTGCACGACGGCGTGAAGGCGGGCGGCACGCTCGAGGTGGGGCCGCCCTGCGGCGAGTTCTTCCTCGACGTGACGGAGCGTCACGAACGTCCGCTGGTGTTCTTGTCCGCGGGCGTGGGCGTCACCCCGGTGTTGAGCATGCTGCACGCCGCGTTGGAACACATGCCGGGGCGCCGTGTGTTTTTCGTGCATGGCGCGCTGAACGGGCGCGCGCACGCGTTTCGCGAACAGGTTCGGCGACTGGAGACGAGCCATCCTTCGCTCACGGTCCACTATCGCTACAGCGCGCCGGAGGACGCGGATCGCGCGGAGAAACGACACGACAGCGAAGGCATGATCGACGCCGCGTTGATCGAAAGCCTGGTTCCGGGGCGCGACGCCGATTTCTATTTCTGCGGGCCAAAGCCTTTCATGGTGAACATCTATCAGCAGCTCATCGAGTGGGGTGTTCCTGCATCGCAGGTTCACCTCGAATTTTTCGGTCCCAAGCAGGAGTTGGAGAAACCGAAACGCTGTCCGTTTTGACGGTGATACCCGTTGCGCCGTTTCGCGGCTCCGACCGCGTCGGGCGGTCGCGAAACGGCGTCGAGCCGGTGCCCGGCGGCGTGTTGTCGCCGGTTCAGGGCGCCTCGGGCAGGCCCTTGCCGTTCACGATGGGCTCGCCGCGGTCGCCGGGGCGGAAGGTTTGCACCATAGGGTCCATGGGAAGGATGCGGCCCTCGGCGTCGAACTCCATGCGGGCGAGGCAGACTTCTCGCTTGTAGCCGCCGCCGCCGGGGATGGCGTGGCGGTGGTAGGCGACATACCAGCGGTCGGTGCCGGGGACGTTGACGACGCCGTGGTGGCCGGTGCCTTTGGCGAGACCGTTCTTTTTGAGGACGGTGGCGTGGTCCGGGATGTCGACCGGGCCGAAGGGCGAGGTGGAGGTGCCGTAGGCGACGCGGTAGTTGTCGCTGCGGGCGTCGTCCACCGACCACATGAAGTAGTAGAGGCCCTTGCGTTTGAAAACGACGGGGGCTTCGCGGATGTCGATGAGTTCGCCGGAGCTATGGCCCTTGATGCGGAAGGCCTTCGGGTCGCCGTCGAGGGTCGTCATGTCTTCCTTGAGCTTGAAGACGTTGAGCGGGCCGTTGGCCCAGTAGATGTAGGCATGGCCGTCGTCGTCGATGAAGACGTGGGGATCGATGGTGTTGGTCGTGATCCGCTTGTCTGCCTTGCGATCAAGGAGCGGTTTGCCGAGGGCGTCGACGAAGGGGCCGACGGGGGTCTTGGCGGTGCCGACGCCGATTTTTCCGTCGGCGCAGAAGTAGAAGTAGTAGGTGCCGTTGCGCTCGATGCAGTCGGGCGCCCAGGCCTTGATGTTGGCCCAGGCGAGATCCTTGGTGACGTCGAGGATCATGCCTTCCTTTTTCCACGTCACGAGGTCCTTGGAGGACCAGACGGAGAAGTCGGTGGTGAGCCACTGGTCTTTGTCGGACGTAGGGTAAACGTAATACGTGTCGCCGAAGACGCGGATGGCGGGATCGGCGGTGAAACCGTCGAGGATGGGGACGGGCGGCCTGGCGGCGGCGGGCGCGGCGGCCGGGGGCGGGACTGCGGGGGATTCGGCGAAGGCGGACGCGGCCATGGATGCGGAGAGGGCGAGGGCGGCGAGGACGGCGGGACGGGGGGACATGAGAGGGGAGGCGGGGGCGCGAAGACGCGAAAAAGAAAAAGGGGCGCGCCCGAGGCGCGCCCCTGCCGGGACGTTTACTTGAGCGGGATCGCGACGCGGCCGACCGGGAGGCCTTCGGACTCGGCGGTGACGACGATCTCGCCCGAGGCGCCGGCGTCGGCGCGGACGATGGCGAGGGCGAGGCCGTTGAAGGCCTTGCGCTCGGCGGAGGCGAAGACGACGTGGTCGGTGGCGTCGCCGTTGTCGGTCGCGAGTATCCTGGCCGGACCGGTGACCGAGAACTTCACCGGGATCTTGGAGCGCGGGACGAGGTTGCCGGCGGCGTCCTCGACGCGGAGCACGACGAAGGCGAGGTCCTGGCCGTCGGCGCGGAGCGTGGCGGCCTCGGGGACGAGCTTGAGGGCGGCGGCGGGGCCGGCGGTGCGTTGGACGGCTTCGGCCCATTGCTTGCCGTTCTTGTAGGCGACGGCGCGGAGCTCGCCGGGCGCGTAGACGACGTCGTTCCAGCGGAGGCGGTATTCGCGGGGACCTCGCTTCTTGCGGCCGAGGGACTTGCCGTTGAGGAACAACTCGGCCTCGTCGCCGGAGGTGTAGAGGTGGACGGGCGTGACTTGGCCCTCGCGGTCGGGCCAGCTCCAGTGCGGGAGGATGTGGACCATCGGGTGGTCGGGGCGCCAGCGGGCCTGATAGATGTAGTAGCGGTCCTTGGGGAAGCCGGCGAGGTCGACGATGCCGAAGTAGCTGGAGCGCGAGGGCACCTTGATCTTGCCGAGCTCGGCGAGCTCCTTGGCGGCGCGCTCGCGTTCGGCGGGGTCGGTGTAGTTGAGGATGTTGGTGGCGTCGTCGTTGTAGGGGGTGGGCTCGCCGAGGTAGTCGAAGCCGGTCCAGACGTATTCGCCGATGACATACGGATTGTCGTCCTGAGCGGCGAACTCGGTGTCGGGCGTGGTGGCCCAGCCGGGGGTGTAGAGATCGTAGCTGCTCATCTGGAAGTCGGCGCGGCCCTGGTCGCGCTTGTCGGAGACGGGGAAGAAGTATTCCCCGCGGGAGCTGATGGTGGAGGCGGTCTCGCTGCCGATGAGCGGGATGCGCGGGTGCTTGGCGTGGAAGGCCGGATATTCGTGCGGCTTGTAGTTGTAGCCGAACACGTCGAGGGAGGACTCGAAGCCGTTGTAGCCGGACCAGACATGGTTGAAGCCGGCGGTGACGGGGCGGGTGCGGTCCTCCTCGCGGGTGATGCCGGCGAGGCGGGCGCCGAGGCGCCAGCCGATGGAGTCGCGCTGCTCGACGATCTCGTTGCCGATGCTCCACATCACGACGGAGGGATGGTTGCGATCACGACGGATCATGGCGCGGAGATCGGCCTCGTGCCACAGGGGGAAGTCGACGGAGTAGTCGTTGCGCTTTTTGCGGATGGCCCAGGCGTCGAAGGCCTCGACCTGGACGAGGATGCCCATGCGGTCGCAGAGATCGAGTAGCTCGGGCGCGGGCGGATTGTGCGAGGTGCGGACGGAGTTCACGCCCATGTCGCGGAGGATGCGGAGCTGGCGCTCGAGGGCGGGCACGTGGACGGCGGAGCCGAGGGCGCCGAGGTCGTGGTGCTGGCAGACGCCGTTGATGCGGACGACGCGGCCGTTCAGGAGGAGCCCGTGCTCGGCGTCGACGGAGAGGGAGCGGATGCCGAAGGGGGTTTCGAGGCGGTCGAGCGTCTTGCCGTCGCGCTCGATGGTGGCGATGGCGACGTAACGATGCGGCGTGGCGAGATCCCAGAGGCGGGGCGAGGCGACCTTGAAGGAGAACGAAGTCTGGCGCGGGAAACCGGGGCGAACGTCGAAGCTTTCCGGTTTGGCGGTCGCGACGGCGGTGGCGGACGGTTTGCCGGATTCATCGAGGGCGTGGAGGTCGACGCGAACGGAGAGCTTGGCGTTTTTTTCTTCGCGATTCGCGACTTCGAGACGGACGTCGACGATGGCGGCCTCGGCGGAGACGGATGGCGTGGTGACGAAAACGCTCCACGGATCGAGATGCACGGGAGCGGTCTTCACCAAACGGACGTGGCGGTAGATGCCTCCGCCGGGATACCAGCGGGAAGACTCCTTCGGGTTGTCGAGACGGATGGCTAGGGTGTTGTCCTCGCCGGGCTTGGCGTAGGGCGTCAGATCGAGGCGGAACGAGGTGTAGCCGTAGGGCCAGCCGCCGACGAAGCGACCGTTGAGCCAGACGGCGGAGTGGGACATGGCGCCGTCGATCTCAAGAACGAGGCGGCGACCGGCGTCGGAGGCGGGGAGGGCGAAGGTCTTTCGATACCAACCCACGCCGTGCCACGGGAGCTTGGCGGTTTCGCCGGGAAGGGCCTGGTCGAAGGGACCTTCGACGCCCCAGTCGTGGGGGAGGTCGAGCGCGCGCCAGGCGGAGTCGTCGTAGCCGGGCTGGATGGCGGCGAGCTTCGCGCCGGGCTCCTCGCCGGCGGGGCGCGCGTGGGGTTGGGGCGAGAAGAGGGAGAACTCGTTCGTCTGCGGCAGGAGCCACGGCTGGAGGGCCTTGCGATCAAGGTCCGGGCCGACCGTTTCGGGGTCGTTGCGATGGAAGCGCCAACCGGCGTCGAGAGGGATGGTCTCGCGTGGCAAGGTTTCGGCGGCGAAGACCGCCGGGGCGAAGGCGACAACCGCGAGCAGGACTCGTGTTCGGAGGATGGTAAACAACATGGGGTCGAGTGGGAAAGGGTTGAGACGATGTGCGCGGGCGGACCGGCGCAAGCTCCCGGACGTGGAAGCGGGGACTTGTTTTTCCAATCCGAGGCCGGGGCAGGCGCGCGTCGTCGTGGTGATTCTCCGATGCGGCCGACGGCGTGCGGATGTCCGCGCGCCCGCCGTGAGACTGCGCTTGTTGCATCGGTCGCCAGCCCGTCGCCTCGACCTACCGCACAAGTCCGGTCAGAGCGCTCTTTCCGCGCCGTCGTCGGCTTCCGCGATTTTGTGGGCGCGGTTCCACTCGTTCAGAAAGGCGATTCGCCACTGTTGCAGGACCTGGTAGAAATAGCCCGCGTCCAGCCAAAGGTCGCGGAAGGTCTCCGGATTGTGACGCCAACTGGTTGGATCTCCTCCGTTTGTCACCAAAAGACGCACGCGCGAGCCCACATCGAAATGAAATAGGCTCGTTCCGTCGTCGAACGCCTCGTCGGGGTCGGGCCATCTGAGTCTGGTCTCGCAGATCAATTCGGAGAGCCGAGCGGGCGACATGCCGCAGCAGGAGCGGGCGGCCGTCGCCGTTTCGTCTTCAAGATCGGCGTAGAGCGAGGCGGAGAGAGTGTCGAAGAGCGCGGCTCCGTCGGGGAAAGAGGCGAAAGTCGCGCGATGCGTGCCGTGGTTTACAAGGCGTTCTTCGACGGTATCGAATGGCACGCCAAGCATGGTCGCATCCGGCTCGCGCACTCCGTATTGGCGTCCCCCGATGTGCAGGACGAAAAAGCCCAAGCCCAACCAACCGGGACGGGCGTAGGCCTGGGTGATCGAGGATTCGATCGCGAAGGCATTTGGGTTGCCGATGATCATCGATTTGTTGAGCGGCTCAAGGTGCGGCGAGGGCGGCGGTTTCGGCCGGGGATAGGCGGGTCTGGGATTTCAACCACGCGTTCGCCGCGGCGGGGTCCCTGGCGAGCCATTGGCGGACGTGCCAGCCGAGGGCCTCGGAGCGGAGCGCGGAGTCTTGGATTTTTGAATACAGGTCGGCGACGACCTCCCGCGGCGGGTCCTCCCCGCCTTCGACGAGGGCGCCGAAGTAGGCGAGTCTTGGCGGGAAGACCGTGTCGTCCGCCGGTTTCGTGAGGACGAAGGCCTCGGTCCAGCGCAGGGCGGCATCAACGTCCTTCTTCGCCCAAAGGGAGATGGTTTCGGTCAGATGGTGGAATTGGGGAGAGTCCGGGCCGGCGACGGGTTTTTGTCCGGAATACCAAGCGAGGGCGGCGGCGGGATCGCTTTTACCCCAGGCGTAGGCGATGGGCAGCAGCGCGGCGGCGCGGGTTTGCGGGTTGGCGAGAGCGCGCCATTCGGCGAGTGCGGTGGCGGGTTCGTCCTCGGCGATGGCGCCGAGGAGGGTGGCGTGGGCGTTGGCGGCGGCGGACACGACGCCGGGGTCGGTTTGTTTTTCGATCCAGGCGAGCGCGGCGGCGGAGTCGAGTTTGGTCCAGGCGGCGAGAATGCGCGCTAGATTCTCGGCGCGGATGGCGCCCTCCGGAAGAGCGAGCGCGAGGGGAAGCGATTGTTCGGGATGTTGGGTCGGGTAGCTCGTGGAGGCGTCGGCGAGGAGGCGGGCGGAGAGGTCGGGATCTTGCAGCGAGTCGAGCCAGGCGAGAGCGTCGGCCGGCCGGGTGGTTCCCCAGACGAACAGGATTTTCTCCAGCGCGTCGTGCCGCGCGCGCCCGCGCAGACCGGAGGTGTTGGCGATGGCGGTGGCGACGGCCTCGCGGTTACCTGACGTGTTCGCGAGGTCGACGAGCCAATGCGCATGGTTGGTGGTTTGCGGGGTGGGTTGGGCGATCAGCCAGTCGATCGCGGCGCGGGGATCGCGGGCCGCCCAGGCGCCGATCACTTCTTTGAGCGCGCCGTAGCCGTTGCCGTTTTTCCAGACGAGCGGGCCGTAGGCTTGGACGGCGGCGGCGGGGTCGGCTTTGCCGAGGGGCTCGACGATGGAACGGAAAACGGCCTGGCGAAAGGCGTCGTCGCGCGAGTTCGCGAGGGCTACGGCCCGGGCGGGGTCTTTCTCGGCCAGAGAGGCGAGCGCCCGGCCGGCGAGCTCGGCGGAGAGCGCGGGGTCGGGGAGCGAGCAGGCCCAGTCGGAAGCGGCTTTGGCGTCGAGCTCGGCCCACGCCTGGACGGCGCGGGCGACGAGCGCGGTGGAATCAAGCCGGGCGGAGACGGCCCAGCGGGCGGCGGAGGCGGGATCTTGTTCTACCCAGGCGTCGAAGCCGATGTGGAGGAGGCGGCGTCTGGCGGACGAGGCGTCCGCGGCGAGAACGGTGTGCAGGCGGGGCAGCGACTCGGCGGGAAGGCGGAGAAGCAGGGCGCGAAGGGATTCGGCGCGCGTGGCGAAATCGGCGGGGGAGCCGTCCGGAGCACGGAGGCCGCGCCAGGCGGCGATAGCTGCGGCGGCGTCTGCCGCTTGAAGGCGGCTATTTATGATTGATGATGGATGATCTATGATTGCCGGACTGGCGGGCGTCGGAGCGGCGGCCGGAGGGCGCGGGCCGAGGGCGAGCCAGGTGGCGATGGCGCCAAGGACGAGGCCGGGAGCGAGCAGGAGAAAGAAGCGGGACTCGGAACGCATGGGACGGGGCTCGCTTTTATCGGGCGAGGAGACGCGCGGCGGCTTCAGGGGAGAGGGCGTCGTTGGATTCGATCCAGGTGGTCGCGGCGCGGACGTCCAAACGCATCCAGCCGCGCAGATGGGTGGTGAGCATCTGATCGCGCAGCGCGGGGTTCTGGATGCCGGCGAGGAGATCGGCGCGGACGGGATTGGGCTGCGGTTCGAACCAGTTCGAATAGGGGCGGGAGAACGCGGCCACGGCTTTGTCGCGCAGGGGAGACGCGGGGAGCGCGCTGACCCAGGCGGCGGCGGCGACGGGGTCGCGGGATATCCAGCGAGGGAGAACGAGGGCGGTGGTGTCGACCGGAGAGCTGGTGTCTGTGGCGACAGCTTCGGGGACGGCTTGCGCGGCGAGCCATCGGGTGGCGGCGCCGGGGTCCTTGGACGACCACTTGTCGGCGAGGACGAGGGCGGTGTTTTGTTTTTCGGGACCGGCGGGAAGCGCGTTCCAGCGGGCGAGTGCGGCGTCGGGATCGGAGGTGGCGAGGCGCGCGATCATGGCGGTCTGGACCTGGACGGCGACGGGGGCGAAGGCGGGATCATCCCGGGTTTGGATCCACGCGAGGGCGGAGTCGGGCTCGCGCTCCGCCCAGCGGACGATGGAGCCGGCGATGAGCTTGTCGCGGGTGGGGCCGGCGGGGAGGGCTCCGGCGAGCAGCAGGGCGTCGTCGATGCCGGCGCCGGCTCCGTTGAGGAAGGAGTTTTCGATCA
>CBINJQ010000140.1:0-10126 GCA_966251015.1 uncultured Akkermansia sp.
TTCCCGCGCCCTCGGCGAGGGCGCCGCCCGGGCGCTTCACGCCCGCCTCCGCGCATGAGCACCCGCGTCCACGAACCCGCACCGGCACCCGCGCACACGCCCGCGCGCTCACAGTTCGTGCAACGCGACGCCGCCTCCGCCGCCTCGGTCCCCTCCGCCGCGCCCGACTCCGTCCACCGCACCATTTCCAGCCCCGGCCGTCCGCTCGACCCCGACACCCGCGGCTACATGGAGGATCGCTTCGGCCACGACTTCAGCCAGGTCCGCGTCCACACCGATTCCCGCGCCGCCGACTCCGCCCGCGAGATCAACGCCCACGCCTACACCGTCGGCTCGGACATCGCCTTCGCCGCCGGCCGCTACCAGCCCGAAACCTCCGCCGGCCGCCAGCTCCTCGCCCACGAGCTCGCCCACACCATCCAGCAATCCGGCCTCCAGCGCCGCGCCTCCGACCTCGCCGTCGACACCGCCCCCGATTCCCGTCTCGAACACGAGGCCGAGTCCGCCGCGCGCGCCGTCGCCGCCGGTCCCGCCGCTCCCGCCATCGCCGCCCGCGCCCCCGGCCCCGTGGTTTCGCGCGCCGGTGGCGGCGCCGCCACCGCTCCGCTACCCGCCCCCGCCACGACCGACGTCGATCTCGAGACCGAACCCTCCGGCTTCACCGGAAAACTGAAGCACAAGGTCCGCATCGACGGCAAAGCCCCCGCCCCCGGCTCAAAACCCTCCCTCCGCAAATTCCGCGCCGACGTCTTCTACATGCCCGGCGACAAGGGCGAGGGCGCCGAGGCGGTCTACAAGCAATACGCCTCCGCCAAACAACTCCGCGCCGTGGTCGGGTTCAACGGCACCACCGCCCGCACCGAACTCTGGGAGGCGCGCAACACCACCGAGGTCCTGGGCGACAGCTGGCTGCAACGCGTCAACTGGCCCGTCGCCGAGAAGGACAAGCGCTGGCAGGACATCACCAAGCAGTCCCACCCCTTCCCCAAGCTCGACGTCTCCGGCACCGTCCAGACCGCCCAGATCGATCACATCGTCGAGCTCCAGCTCGGCGGCGCCAACAACCCCTCCAACCTTCGCCCGCTCGACTCCGATCCCAACGGACGCAGCGGACGCAACATCTGGCAGGAGGTCAGCTCCCTCGCCAAAGCGATCCGCGACGAGCCGAAGTTCGCCATCGATACCGCCGACCAGATCGAGATCGGCTTCGACTCCGTCACCGTCGACGGCGCCGTCTGGCCCGCGACGCCCGCCGCCGCGCCGTGGAACGCCCTCAAGGTCCACACCAAGGCGATGGCCGACCGCACCGCCCTCGCCGCCGACGCCAACACCAAGTTCATCAAGCTCGCCGCCGGGGCCAACGTGGAGGACTTCGCCGTCCCCGCGAATTGGGGCTCCGCCAACAAGATCGCCGAACTCTCGACCAACTCCTTCAACAAGAGCCCGGCCGAGATGGTCTCGAGCATGTCGTTCACCCACATCAATTGGGTCAACGCGCAGGGCATCTCCGTCGACGCCACCTTCGACCTCCGGAATCGCACCCGCGTCCCGATGGCCGCCAACAAGGCGCCCGACGCCGCGAAGGCCAAATTCAAGCTCGGCGGCGTGCTGAAAAACGGCGCCTACAATCTCAGCCTCACCAGCAAGCCCCAGGGTCTCGTTCTCGACTACCCCTTCCTCAGCCCGCTTTCGATCAAGACCTACGCGCTCAATCCACAGGGCGACCTCGACTGGACCGGCACCCTCAAGTCCACCGTCGGCTTCCTCGGCGAGCTCGGCGTCAGCTACGCCGGCGGCGAGTTGCGCGTCACCAAGGGGCTCGATCCCGCCACGCTCAAAAGCAAAAAGATCCTCGGCATCTCCCTCAACAAGGCCGACGTCTCCCTCGTCCTCTCCCCCGTCGAGAACTTCCGCCTCCAGGCCGATCTCGGGCTCTCCGTCGGCCCCGCCGAAAAACCCTTCCTCAAGGGCGACATCTCCATCAAGGCCTCGCCGGGCGGCGCCATCGAGGGCGAGAGCACGCTGTTGTTCGACATCCCGAAGCTCAAGACCGCCACCGCCAAGCTCACCTACAAGCACGCCGACGGCGTCGAAAAGTGGGACACCAAACTCGATATCGAAAGCAAGGACGTCACCCTCCCCGGCGGCTACGCCCTCACCGGTGTCATCAACATCGCCACCGGCGCCGACAACGCCCTGTCGTTCTCCGGCGGCTTCGGCATCACCCATCCCAACGGCACCACCGGCAACCTCGCGCTCAAGCGCAACTCCCAGACCGGAGCGTGGTATCTCTCCGGCACCTGCACCTTCAAGCCGCCCCGCCTCGGCAAACCCATCACCATCTCGGCCACCTACGTCCTCGCCTCCGGCATCCTCGAGGCGACCGTCAAAACCCCGCAGGCCTTCAACATCCCCGGCGGCATCACCGGCACGCTCAACGAGCTCACCATCCAGGTTAATCCCGAGGGCAAGATCCGCGCCTGGGGCACCGGCTCCGGCACCTTCACCAAGGGCAAGATCACCGGCGGCTTCACCGTCACGCTCAAGTCCAACGGCCTCTGGGCCGCGACCGGCAAGCTCAGTCTCGCCCTCACCGACAAACTTTCCGTCACCGGCGAGGCGATCTACGACGAGGCCAAGAAGAAGGAGGAGCGCCTCGTCATCAAGGGCACCATCACCGTCTCCGACTACGAGTTCTTCAAGGAGAAGTCCGGCGAGAAACAGCTCTTCAAGGTCGACGCCACGATACCCGTTCCCGCGCTCTCCGTCGGTCGATCCGGCGTCGTCATCAACATCGGCGGCGGCGTGAAACTCGCCTGGAAGTTCGGCCCCGGAAAACTCAACCTCACCGGCAGCGCCACCTTCAACCCGCTGGCCGACGATCCCGAGATCGCGCTCGATTTCATCGGCACCGCCGGCATCGGCGCCAGCCTCTCCGCCATCGCCAACATCTACGCGGAGGGCGCCGTCCAGATCGACGCCTTCGTCGCCAAGGCGGGCGCCGCCATCGGCCTCGAACTCACCGGCACCGCCGCCCTCAACGTCAACGCCAACGCCAAGGTCCAGGCCGACTACAAGAAGCGCGAGAACAATGAATACGCCTTCCGCTCGCGCATGGATCTCTCGGCCGACGCCTCCGTGAAACTCCGCCTCGCGCTCGACGCCTACTTCCGCGCCTACGCCGAGACCTTCTTCGGCTGGGGCAAGAGCGAGAAATGGACCTGGAACCTCGCCGCGAAGGAGTTCGATCCCGGCGTCAAACTCTACGTCTCCGTCCCCTTCCTCTACAGCAGCGACGGCGGCCTCGTCCTCCCCTCCGCCAAGGACGTCTCTTTCGCCGAGCCCAAGGTCGACGCCGGCGCCACGCTCAAAAACAGCTGGGCCGGCAGCGCCCCCACCGCCAAGGAGCCCATCAACTCCTGACCCGCCTCCTTCTTCCGCCCCCGCCTCCGTCACCCCGCCCTCTTCCGCTCCGCCTCTTCCGTTCTGTCCTCTGTCGCTCTGCCGCTCTCTTCCCGATGTCCACCTTCCCCGGCTCCCCTCCCGTCCTCAAAGGCGGCCTCGTTCTCCTCGACCCCGTCTCCGGAGCCGTGCAGCGCGTAATATCTTTCCAATACAACCCCGAGACCGTCTCCCGCAGCCTCGCCCCGCAAACCGCTTCCGGCGACGGCGACCGCTCCGAGGCCCTGCGCCTCAAAGGTCCGCCCGTCGAGACCATCAAGCTCGACGCCATCCTCGACGCCACCGATTCCCTCGGCCTCTCCGCCGACGATCCCGCCGCGCGCGACGCCCGCGAGCTCGGCGTCCAGCCCGCCCTCGCCGCCCTCGAAATCCTGCTCTACCCGGAAAGCGGCGTTCTCCAGCAGAACCACAACCTCGCCTCCCTCGGCACGCTCGAGATCACGCCCGCCGTCGCCCCCCTCACGCTGCTCGTCTGGGGACGCCAGCGCGTGGTGCCCGTCCGACTCACCGATTTCTCCGTCGTCGAGGACTCCTTCGACCCGTCGCTAAACCCCGTCTCCGCCAAGGTCTCCCTCGGCTTCCGGGTCCTCAGCGTCAACGACCTCGATTTCACCTCCAAGGGCGCGAGCCTCTACATGCTCCACCACCAGAGCCGCGAGCGCCTCGCCGCCAAAGCCCCCGCCTCCGCCCTCTCCACCCTCGGCCTCAACGGCATCCCCGGATAGGGCGCGACCGCCGGGCGCGCCGCCAACGTTTCACCCACCTCCCTTCCTCGCGTTCCTCCTCCATGCCCCGCGCCTCCAGCCCCGCACATTGGTCCTTGGTCATTGGACATCGGTCATTCTCCGCATGAGCCTCGATCCCCTCGCCTTCCTCGGCGCCGCCCCGCCCGCGCCCTTCCCGCCCTCCAGCCGCTACCACGGAGTCGAGATCGTGCGCGAAACCCTGCCCGACGGCCGGGTCGTCTCCCGCCTCCGCCGCCGCTTCGTCCCGCAGCCGGAGAATTTCACCACGCTCCAGGAGCACTCCCTCGTCGAGGGCGAACGCCTCGACCACCTCGCCGCCCGCTACCTCGGCGACCCGACGATGTATTGGAAAATCTGCGACGCCAACCTCGCCTTCCGCCCCGACGACCTCGTCGCCGAGCCCGGCCGCGTCCTCCGTCTCACCCTTCCCGAGGGTCTCACGCCGCCCCCGCCGCATGCTTAAAGGCGTCCACCTTTCCGTCCTCATCGGCCCCGTCGTCGCCGTGCCCGTCTCTCGGGAGGTCGCCGACGCCCTCGTCTCCGCCCAGGTCACCGTCGCGGCCGGACAGCGCAGCGGTTTCCAGCTCGTGTTCACCTACGGCAAGGAAAGCACGATCAACAACACGCTCCTCCCCGCCGGCTACTTCGACCCCGGCCTGCGCGTCATCCTCGTCGCGACCATCAACAGTCTGCCCACCGTCCTCATGGACGGCCTCATCACGCGCCAGGAAATCTCGCCCTCCAGCCAGCCCGGCCAGTCCCGCCTCACCGTCACCGGCGAGGACGTCAGCGTCGCCATGGACATGATCGATTTCTCCGGCTTCCCCTACCCGGCGATGCCGCCCGAGGCGCGCATCCTCGCCTGCATCGCCAAATACGCGATGTTCGGCCTCATACCGGCCATCATCCCGAGCATCTTCCCCGACGTCTCAATCCCCACGAGCGAGATCCCCACCCACCAGGGCACCGATCTCGCCTACATCAAGAAACTCGCCGAGGACGCCGGCTACATTTTCTACATCGAGCCCGGCCCCGCCCCCGGCGCCAACATCGCCTACTGGGGCCCGGAGATCCGCGTCGGCGTCCCGCAGCCCGCGCTAAACATCAACTTCGACGCCCACACCAACGTCGAGTCGCTCAGTTTCAGCCAGGACGGACTCTCCCGCGAGCTGCTCTACATGATGGTCCACGAGCCAACGTCGCGCGTGAACATCCCCATCCCTCTCCCGAGCGTCAGCCTTCTCAAGCCTCCCCTCGCCGCGCGCCCCGCCATTCCCCTCAAGTTCAAAAAACTCGAGACCGCGCACCTCAACCCGCTTCGGGCCGCCCTCCTCGGCGTGTCACAGGCCGCCAGCTCCACCGACGCCGTCACCGGCTCCGGCTCGCTCGACGTCCTCCGCTACGGCCGCCCGCTCAAGGCCCGCCAGCTCGTCGGCGTGCGCGGCGCCGGTCCCGCCTGCGACGGCCTCTACTACGTCAAGAGCGTCACCCACAACCTGAAGCCTGGCGAATACAAGCAGTCCTTCTCCCTCGTCCGCGACGGCCTCGTCTCCCTCGTCCCCAAGGTCCCTGTATGAACTTCGTTTTCCAGGTAGGGCGGGACCGCCGGGCCCGCCGTTCCGTCTCCCCCGCATGAGCACCAACGCCCCCACCAAATACTACGGCAAATACCGCGGCACGGTGATGATGAACATCGACCCCATGCAGTGCGGTCGCCTCCTCGTGCAGGTGCCCGACGTCCTCGGCGTCGGCGTCTCCAGCTGGGCCCAGGCCTGCGTGCCGCTCTCCGGCAAGCAAATGGGCGCCTGGTTCGTTCCCGTCATCGGCGCCGGCGTCTGGGTCGAGTTCGAGAAAGGCGATCCCGACTACCCGATTTGGAGCGGCTGCTCCTGGGGCTCCGCCGCCGAGACGCCCGCCCTCGCCCTCGCCGGCCTCCCCGTGTCGCCCAGCATCGTGCTCCAGACCACCGGCCAAAACACCCTGATGATTTCCGACGCCCCCGGCCCCGCCGGAGGTATTCTCCTAAAAACGCTCACCGGCGCCCTCATCTCGATCAACGACGTCGGCATCACCCTCTCCAACGGCAAAGGCGCCACCCTCGTGATGGCCGGCCCCGCCGTGACCATCAACGCCGGCGCCCTCGTAGTCACGTAGCGCGCCGACGCGCGCTCCGTGAAATTTCAAATCTCAAATTTCAAATCTCAGATCACCAAAATGCCCGGCCTCGTCCTCCATCTCGGCGCCACCGTCACCTGCTCCCACGGCGGCCAGGCCACGCCCACCATGACCGCCCCGCGCGTGCTTGTCTCCGGCCAACCCGTCGCCGTCGCCGGCCCGCCCTACACCGTCGCCGGCTGCCCCTTCCCCCCGCCCAACGCCGGCAACGGCCCCTGCGTCACCGGCAGTTTCACCACCCCCGCCGCCCGCGTCCTCGCCATGGGTTTCCCCGTCCTGATCAACGCCAGCCCCTCCGTCTGCGCCCCCACCGGCACGCCCCTCATCCCCTCCGTCGTCCAACCCCGCGTAGTAGCAACCTAAACCAACCTCGAACCACCACGTCCGCCGACGGCCTTCATCGGTCATTGGTCATTGGACATTGGTCATTCCGCCCAGCGGCCATGCACCTCTCCTTCCCCTTCCGCTTCGACTCCCGCGGCCTGACCGCCGAGGCGCCCGACGACGACGCCTACATCCGCGACCTCATCGAGCAGGTGCTCTTCACCACCCCCGGCGAACGCGTCAACCGCCCCGACTTCGGCTCCGGCCTCCTTCAACTCGTCTTCGCCGGCAACTCCGACGCCCTCGCCGCCGCCACCCAGCTCACCGTCCAAGCCTCCCTCCAGCAGTGGCTCGGCGACCTCATCGAGGTCGAGGCCGTCGAGGTCGAGCGCTCCGACGCCACCCTCACCGTCACCCTTCGCTACCTCGTTCGCCGCAACCAGCGCCGCCAGATCGCGCGCTTCGACCACCGCGCGTCATGAGTTCGTCCTCCGCCCCCGCCGCCCCCCAATACCACTGCGACGACCTCGGCCGCCGCCGCGCCGTCCTCGCCCAGCCGCCGCCCGCCGTCGGCGATCCCGACAAGCGCCTCAACGGTCTCGATTACCTCGAGGTCGCCACCGTCGACCAACGCGAGCTCGACGTCTTCTTTCTCCTTCCGCTCAACCTCCCCGCCTCGCCGGAAAACTTCGCCATCGAGGGCGGCGAACGAGTCACCGGCATCCGAGTCACCGCCATCGTCGCCACCGCCGGCCGCCGCGTCCGCGTCCGCGTCTCCGCCCGCGGCGATTTCTCCACCTACGTTCTCCGCGTCGTCAACTCGCCCACCGACTTCACCCCGCCCGCCACCTTCGACGCCCGCCTCTCCGCGCTCCCGTTCTCCTTCAAGGTCGCCTGCCCTTCCGACTTCGATTGTCGCGACGACGACGCCTGCCCGCCCGAGATCCCGCCCGAACCCGAGCTCGACTACCTTGCAAAGGACTACGCGAGCTTCCGCCGCCTCATGCTGGATCGCCTCTCGGTGCTCATGCCCGATTGGCGCGACCGCCACCCCGCCGACCTCCAGGTCGCCCTCGTCGAACTTCTCGCCCACGCCGGCGACCACCTCAGCTACTACCAGGACGCCGCCGCCACCGAGGCCTACCTCGGCACCGCCCGCCTCCGCAGCTCCGTCCGCCGCCACGCCCGCCTCCTCGACTACGCCCTCGGCGAAGGCTGCAACGCCCGCGCTTTCGTCCACCTTCAGGTCGCCGACTCCGCCACGGGAAAAACGCTGCCCGCCGGCGCGGCCGTCCAGCTCTGCACCCGCCTCCCCGACCTCCCCGTTCAAGCCGAGGCCCTTCCCGCCGGCCCCGTCGCCGCGCGCGCCACCGTCTTCGAGCCGCTCCACGCCCTCACCCTCCGCGCCTCGCACAACGAGATCCAATTCCACACCTGGAGCGATACCCTCTGCTGCCTCCCGCGCGGCGCCACCCGCGCCACCCTCGTCAATCCCCACTCCCCCGCCAACCCCGACAAAGGCCTCGATCTCCGCCCCGGCGACTTGCTCCTCCTCGAAGAAACGCGTTCCCCCGTCACCGGCCTCGCCGCCGACGCCGACCGCTCCCGTCGCCACGTCGTCCGACTCGAAACCGTCCGCCTCGGCCCCACCGTCGTCGATCCCGTCGCCGGCACCGCCCAGGCCCCCCTCCACATCGCCGAGATAACGTGGCGCGCCGAGGACGCCCTCCCTTTCGCCCTGCGCCTCTCCGCCCGCGTCGCCGACTCCGCCATCCCCGTCGCCACCGCCGTCGCCCGCGGCAACATCCTCCTCGCCGACCACGGCCGCACCCTCCCGCCCGCGCCCCTCGATCCGCCCGCCGTCCCGCTCAGCGGCGCCTACCGCCCCGCCCTCGGCCGCGCCGGCCTCGCCTTCGCCGCCCCCTTCCCCGCCTCCGTCGTCGTCCCCGATCCCTTCGACCCCGGCGCCACCACCGTCGTCCCGGCGTCGCGGGCTTTCGAATACACCTCCGCCGACGCCCTCCCTTGCCTGAAACTCTTCGTCGGCGACGAGCCCTGGCTCCCGCGCCGGGATCTCCTCTCCAGCGACCGTTTCGCCCCCGAGTTCGTCGTCGAAATGGAGCGCGACGCCACCGCGCGCCTCCGCTTCGGCGACGACATCAACGGCCGCCGCCCCTCCCCCGGCGTCACCTTCTCCGCCGTCGCCCGACTCGGCGGCGGCGTCGCCGGCAACCTCGGCGCCGACTCGCTCCGCCACCTCGTCGCGCCCCCCTCCGTCCTCCCCGCCAACTCCATCATCGAGGTCCGCAATCCCCTCCCCGCCCGCGGCGGCGCCGAGCCCGAGTCTCTCGAACAAGCCCGCCAGTTCGCCCCCCAGGCCTTCCGCCGCCAGGAACGCGCCGTCACCGAGGCCGACTGGGCCGAGGTCGCCCAACGCTTCCCCGGCGTGCAACGCGCCGCCGCCCGCTTCCGTTGGACCGGCTCCTGGCACACCGTCTTCGTCGCCGTCGACCGGACCGGCGGACTCGCCGCCACCCGCGACCCGCGCTTCCAGGCCGCCCTCCGCGCCCACCTCGAGCGCCACCGTCTCGCCGGCTACGACCTTGAGATTACCGACCCCGTCTTCGTCCCGCTCGACGTCAAACTCCTCGTCTGCGTCCGCCCCGGCTACTTCCGCTCCAACGTCCACGCCGCCCTCCGCGCCGCGCTCGGACGCCGCGACGCCCGCAGCGGCCGAAACGGCTTTTTCCACCCCGACAACTTCACCTTCGGCCAGCCGCTCTACCTCGCCCCCCTCGTCGCCGCCGCCCTCGCCGTCCCCGGCGTCTCCTCGGTCCAGCCCCTCGTATTCAAACGCCAAGGACGACTCCCCAACCACGAGCTGGAAAACGGAGTCATCCTCGCCGCCCCCCTCGAGATCCTGCGCCTCGACGACGACGCCAACTTCCCCGAACGCGGCCGCCTCGCCCTCGACCTCCACGGAGGCCTCTAGGCCCAACCCGTCATGGCCGAAAAAAGTCGCAAAACCGCACCTCTGCCGGCGCCGCCCGCCCGCGCGCCCATAGGCGCCTGCAACGCCTCCTACGCGCTCCGATTTTTTGCGCCTCTTTGCGGCCAACCCTCCGACAAGTCCGTTCCTCCCGTCCCGTCCGTCCAGCCATGAGCATGACCGATCCCTCTCCCGCCGATCTCGATCCTTGCGGCTGCGCCGCCGCCACCGATTCGCCCACGCCCGCCGCCATCGACAACCCGCCCGGCCTCCCCGCCCTCGCCTGGCGCGTCGGCACGCACGGTCGTTTCCTCGCCGCGCAAAAACTTCGCCTCGCCGCGCACCCGGCCCTCCGCGCGCTCTCCACTCGCGAGTCCTCCGATCCCGCCATCGCCCTCCTCGACGCCTGGTCCTGCGTCCTCGACGTCCT
>CBINJQ010000141.1:0-10081 GCA_966251015.1 uncultured Akkermansia sp.
AGCACCGGGCTGCCCATCATGTTGCCCGACTTCATGGACATGTAGCTGATGAGGGCCTGATACCAGAGCACGCCTTGCGCGCCCGTGATCGAGGCGTCGGTGACCTTGCCTCGCCAAGGCGGGGCCATGCCCTTGTTCTCGTCGGCGAACAGGCGGACGGCGACGCCGATCTGGCGAAGACGGCTGACGCAGTCGGCGGCGCGGGCCTTTTTCCGCACGGCGCCGACGGTGGGAATCAAAATCGCGGCGAGGATGCCGATGATCGCGATGACGGTGAGCAGCTCGATCAGCGTGAACGCACGCCGGGAGCGGATACGGGGTGACATGGGGTCGTCTGGGGTTGGGCGGACGGTCGCGCGAACACGGATGGATCCGCGGAGGCCTTTCCGGCGCTTCCCTTAAGGAGCAGAGGCGGCGGCGCCTCTATCCGTATTTGAATCTAACTTTAGACCGGATGGTCCGCGGCTGCGGCGCGCCGGGCACGCCGCGTTCGTCGCCGGGCTGCGAGGGCTCGGTTTGCCATGGCCAGGGCTCCGGTGTTCGCCGATCAGCGCGAATCCGCCGGCAGGGGTTCGATCAGCAGCGGCGAGACCGGGCTGGCGACGCGCGGGCAACTCGCGCCGTCGAACCAGGTGCCCTCGACAAAGGTGGTCGTCGGAATGGCGGGCACGCCGTATTTGTTGTGCTGGAGTTGTCCGGCCAGGAGCTCGACGGCGAGTTCGCCGACGGTGGTGTGGTTCTGGCGGACGCCGGCGACGAGGCCGGTGGAGTCGTCGAGGAAGAGATCGGCGAAGGCGATGTCGTGGGGGATGCGCAGCTTCAGGGCCTTCAGCGCGGGGAGCACGAACTCGGCCTTGCTGAGCAGGATCTCCGGGCGGTGTTTGTCGAGCCAGCGCCCGAAGTGCTGCGAATCGACCACGCCGGGCATGCCGTATTCGTTGAACCAGCCGTCGACGGGCCTGGCGTCCGGGAAGATGTAGGCGGGGATGCGGTCTTCTTCCGCGAGGTTCTGCTGCTCGCAGAGGAAGCCGGCGGTCCAGTAGTTGTCGACGGCGTGGTCCCACCCGCGGTGCATGACGAAGCCGATGCGGCGGTAGCCGGCCTCCATCACCCGCTGCATCGCGAGGCGCGCGATGTCGCACTGGTTGTTGGTGACGTTGTGGAGCAGCGGCTGGTGCGGGTAGTAGTCGATCTTGATCGCGCTGTAGCGGGTCCAGTCGAGTTTCAGGGCGTCGCCGAGGGCGAAGCCGTGCGAGGCGATGATCAGGCCGGTGATGCCGCGGGCGCGGAAAATGGAGTTGAGCCGCTCGTGGGTGAGCCCCGGTTCGCCGAGCCAGAAATGGTCGAGCTTGAAGCCCAGCTGGCGGGCCTTCGATTCGGCGCCGGCGTAGAAGTCCGGGTGGGCGGTGATTTTCTTCCAGCCCCAGCGGGTCTTCCAGTTGGTGACGTAGGCGAGGGTGGGGGGATTCCGGCGCGTCCGGTTCTGGGCGCGGTAGGAGATCAGCGCCCGCATCATGGGATCGGGCACGTAGCCCAGTTTTTCCGCGAGCTGGCGGATGCGCGCCTTGGTGCCTTCGGGGATGCGCGGGTGGTTGCGCATCGCGAGCGAAACGGTGGTGACATGCACGCCCGCGGCGCTGGCGATGTCGGATAGGGTGGTCCGACGTGGGTTGTCCATGGGCGAAGAAAGCAGCGGAAAACTGGCCGGCGCCTCAAGTCATTCCGCGAGCCGGCGCCGGAGGCCGGGCGGAGGCGAAGCTGAAAAAAGGTCGGCGCGGCTCAGGCGACGCAGGAGACCGGGGCGGGAAGCACGACCCGCATGCGGCCCTTCGCGTCGTAGACGAGTTCCTTCACCTTCACGCAGCGGAGGTGGTTGAGCCCGCCGGACAGGCTCGAGTCGTGGTGGAAGAGATACCACTTTCCCTTGAACTCGACGATGGAGTGGTGGGTGGTCCAGCCGACGACGGGTTCGAGCAATCGGCCGGCGTAGGTGAAGGGGCCGAAGGGGTTGTCGGAGGTGGCGTAGGCGAGGTAGTGCGTGTTCCCGGTCGAGTAGGAGAAATAGTAGACGCCGTTGCGCTTGTGCATCCAGGCGCCCTCGAAGAAGCGGCGTTCATGGTCGCCCGCGCGCAGCGGGACTCCGGTCTCGTCGAGGATGACGAGCTCGCGGACCGGCCCTTGGAACGATTTCATGTCGGGCGCGAGTTGCGCGATGCGCGGGAAAAGCGCGGGTTGATCGCCGACGGGCTCGGTGCCGGAGGGAACGTGGGCGTTGCCGCGCCAATGCTGAAGTTGTCCGCCCCACAGGCCGCCGAACGAAAGGTAGGCCTTGCCGTCCGTGTCGACGAAGCAGCAGGGGTCGATGCTGTAGCTGCCGGGGATCGGCTGGGGCTCGGCGCGGAACGGCCCGTGCGGGCGGTCGCCGACCGCGACGCCGATGCGGAAGACGTCGTCTTTGTCGCGGGCGGGGAAATACAGATAATAGCGGCCGTTTTTGAAAGCCGCGTCCGGGGCCCAGAGCTGCTTCGCCGCCCACGGCACATCCTGCAACGAGAGCACCACGCCGTGGTCGGTGACTTTGCCCGCCGGGTCGTCCATGGAGAAGACATGGTAGTCAGCCATGTCGTATTGGTCGCCCAAATCGTTGTCCGGGATGTTCGATTCGCGGTCGTGCGAGGGGTAGAGGTAGAGCTTTCCCTCGAACACATGGGCGGACGGATCCGCCGTGTAGATGTGGGTGATCAGAGGGACGTCTGCTAAACTCATGATTGATTTTCCCGGGTTACCACGCGGGCTGCATAGGTCAAAAAACATGCGAGTCTAACATTTGCTCCGGCGAAAGCGACGGGGTCTCGCGCTAAAATTGGACTGAAAACCCTTTTGCGCGAGCCGGTCGCATCGTATTGCGAAAGCGCCGGTTCGCGACGTTTTCGCGAACCCGACTCGCCGCGCGGAACCCCTGCCGCTCGGTCCCCCCGGGTCGGTTTGGATCAAACCCCGAAATACCCCGCACATGAATGGTTACCCCGTCGGTTTCCGCGCGCCCGTCGCGCGCCTCGCGCTCGTTCTGGGCGCTCTCGCCGCCCCGCTCGGCGCCGCCACCTGCCACATCGACCTCGCCAACGTCCGCATGAACTACCGCGGCATGGGCGCCGCCAGCGTATGGATGGGCGAGCTCGGCGACGCCGTCATGGACAAGGCCTACACGACCAACGGCGGTTGCGTCGGCCTCAACATCAACCGCGTCCGCATCGACCCCAACAACGCCTGGACCGCCGAGCTCAACAACGCGAAGAAGGCCAAGGCGCGCGGCGCCATCGTCTTCGCCACGCCGTGGACTCCCCCCGCGTCGATGAAGACCAACAACAACACGGTCCACGGCTCGCTCGCCACCGGCCAATACGGCGCCTACGCGTCCTATCTGAACAGCTTCTCGAGCTACATGGCGAACAACGGCGCGAGCCTCTACGCCATCTCGGTCCAGAACGAGCCCGACTACGACCCGGACTACGAGAGCTGCACCTACACCCCGACGCAGATGTTCAACTTCGTGAAGAACAACGCCGGCGTCATCACGACCCCGCTCATCGCGGCGGAGACCATCCAGTTCAACAAGGCCTACACCGACGGCATCCTCAACGACTCGTCCGCCCGCAACAACATCGAGATCGTCGGCACCCACCTCTACGGCGGCGGCCTCGGCGACTACCCCCTCGCGAGGACGCACGGCAAGGAGGTGTGGATGACGGAGCACCTCAACACCGACACCTCCATCACCGGCCAGATGCAGACGGCCAAGGAGATCCTCGATTCCTTCGCCGTGGCCAACTTCAACACCTACACCTGGTGGTATGTGAAACGCTACTACGGCCCGATCGACGACAACGGCAACCGCACGAAACGCGGTTGCGTCATGGCCCAGTTCGCCCGCTGGGTGCGGCCCGGCTACAGCCGCGTCGCCACCTCCTACAACCCGAGCTCCAACGTCTACGCGACCGCGTTCAAGTCCGGGTCGAAGCTCGTGGTGATCGCGGTCAACACCGGCACGTCGAGCGTCAGCCAGACCTTCGCCATCGGCGGCGGCGCCGCGCCGGGCACGTTCACCCCCTACCGCACCTCGGCGAGCCAGGACCTGGCCACCTTGTCCGCGGTGGCGGTCTCCGGCGGGTCCTTCACCCACACGCTGCCCGGGCAGAGCATCACGAGCTTCGTCTCGCCGTGATGTTTGTTTGAACACGCCGTCCCGCCGTCCGGCGGGCGGGGGCTTTTCGCGCGCCCGTCGGACGCGTGTCCGTCCGCTCCCGTCCGCCCCGGCCCCTTCGTGCCGCATGCCTTCGTCCCTGTCCTTATCGCTCCGGCTCTCGCTGGGCGCCAATCTGCTCCTCGGCGCCCTCGTGCTCGGGCTGCTCCTGCGCGAGCGCGCCGCCCCCGCCTGGTCCGGGCCGGCCTCCGGTTCGCTCCCGCCCGCTTCCGCCGCGCCGGCCCCCGGCGTCGACGTCCCCGCCGCGGGCGCCGCCGGTTGGGAAAACTCCATGGCCGAGCTGCGCCGCGTCGGCGTGCCGTCGGCCATCATCGCCAGGCTCGTGGTCGAAAAGGTCGCGCAAAAGTGGACGCCCATCGAGGCGGACCTGGAGCGGCGCTATCTCCACGGCGAGATCGACGCCCGTCGTCTCGCCGAACAGCATGAGCGGCGCGCCCGCGAGCAGGACGCCGAACTCCGCGCCGCCCTGGGCGACGGGTTCCTGGCGTGGGATGTCGAGCACACCGTGGGCAACCTCTACCTCGGGGGCCACGTCCCGTCCGAGGGCCAGAAACGCCCGATCTACGACCTGCACAAGACGCACCTCGCGCGCCTGCGCGACCTCGAGGCCGCCCAACGCGAGCGCGCTCTCGACGACGCGGCCTTCGAGACCGCGCGCGCCCGCGCCGAGTCGGACTTCAAGACCGCGCTGGCCGCCATCATCGGCGCGGACCGGGTCGACGGCCTCGAGCCCGCCGGCGCCGCCGCTCCGGCCGAACGGCTCCGCGCCGACTTCGCCCGGCTCGCGCTCGACGACGTCCAGATGCGCGAACTCGCCGCGGCCCACGCGACGTGGTCGGCCGCCCGCGCCGACATGGCGCGTTCCCTCGCCGAGACCGCCACGATGGACGGCGCCTACGTCGGCGACCTCCTCGCGCTCGACCGAGCCCGCGACGAGGACTACCGCCGCATCCTCGGCGACGAACGTTTTGACGCCTGGCACCGCGCGGCCGACGACCGCGTGCGCGCCATGCGGGAGAACGCCGCCGCCTGGAAACTCGACCCCGCCGCCATCGCGTCGGTCTATTCCACGCTTCGCGCCTACGACCTCGCCGTCGCGAACCGCGAACATCAGGCCGAGCTCGCCGCGCAGGCGGGCGGAGCGGTGGACTGGGCTCGGGTTCAGACCGACATCGCCGCCTATTCCAGGGAGGCCGAGGCCGCCTTGCGCGCCCGTCTCGGCGACGAGGGGTTCGCCCGTCTCAGCCACGCCGAGATCATTTCCTTGCGCGAGCCCGACCTCGCCCGCTCCGCCCTCGGCGAGCGTCCGCGTCTATGAGTCCGGCCGGCCTCCGCTCCCGCGCGCCTTGTTCCGGCGCCCGCCGCCGTCGCGCTTCCTTTCCCCGCTTCCCCGCTCTCGGCCGGACCGCTCCGGCCGGATTCCAACCCAACCCCAAAAAATGAATACAGTCCCCCGCATCGTGTCCGCGCTTCGGCGCGTTTTCATCCGCACCGCGCTTCTGGCCGGAGTCGCCTTCGCCGGAACGGCCGGCCTCCACGCCCAGACCACCGTCACCAGCAACAAGACCGGCACCCACAACGGCTACTATTACACCTACTGGAAGGACGGCGGCACCGCGACCATGACCCTCGGCTCCGGCGGCAACTACGCCGTCAGTTGGAACCTGGGCAGCTCCTACAACTTCGTCGGAGGCAAGGGATGGAGCACCGGTTCCTCCACCCGCACGATCAACTACAACTGCGGCGTCTGGTCCACCTCCGGCAATTCCTACCTCACCGCCTACGGATGGACGACCGGCCCCCTCGTCGAATACTACATCGTGGACAACTGGGGCAACTGGCGCCCGCCCGGCGTCGGCTCCTCCGGCACCGTCAGCAGCAACGGCGGCACCTACGACCTCTACCGCACCCAACGGGTCAACGCGCCCTCGATCCAGGGCACCCAGACCTTCTACCAATACTGGAGCGTCCGGACCTCCAAGCGCGGCACCGGCAGCAACGTGCAGATCTCCTTCGCCAACCACCGCAACGCCTGGTCGGGCAAGGGCTGGAACCTCGGCTCCCACAACTACCAGGTCATGGCCACCGAGGGCTTCAAAAGCAGCGGCAACTCCAACCTGACCGTCTGGTAGCCCCGGCGCACGGGCGTGTCCGCCCGTGTTTTCCTCCTGTCGGAGCACGGGCGCCCGGGCCCGTGCTCCCAACCCGCACCCCTCGACTTCATGCACCCTCTTCCGCCGCGCCTCCTCCTTCTTCTCGCATGGGCCTGCGCCGCGCCGCTCCTGGCCGAACCGCAGCCCGCGCCCGCCGGCTTCGTCCGCGTCGCGCGCGCCGGGGCGGCCGTCGCCTCCGATTTTTTCATCGCCCGTTTCGAGGTCACCCAGCGCGAGTGGACCGCCGTCATGGGCGGGAATCCATCGAAGTTCACCGGCGAGGATCTCCCCGTGGATTCCGTCACGTGGTATGATTGTATCCTATACTGCAATACGCGAAGCCTGCGCGAGGGGCTCCGCCCCTGCTACCTGGTCGAACGCGAGCGCAAGGACCCCGACAACCGCAACGAGGCCGACGACGCGCGCTGGTCGGTGACGCTCGTCCCCGGAGCCGACGGATACCGCCTCCCCACCGAGGCCGAGTGGGAGCTCGCCGCGCGCGGCGGCGCCTCCGCCCCGGGCCGCACTTACAGCGGCGGCGACGGCCTCGACGCCGTCGGCTGGTATTGGCGCAACTCGGGCGACCGCTACCTGCTCGGCTTCTGGCATTGGTCCTCCATCGAGCAAAATCGAAACCGCACGCGGCCGGTCGGACTCAAGGCGCCCAACGAACTCGGCCTCCACGACATGTCCGGAAACGTCCGCGAATGGTGCTGGGACCGGCTGGTCGAAAACGCCGTCGTCGGCGCCGCCCCCGGTCCCGCCCCCGCCGGTTTCCTTCGCGTCTGGAAGGGCGGCGGCTGGATGGGCGGGGAGTTCTGCTGCGAGCCCTCCTTCCGGGGCGGCCTCGAACCCGCCGGCACCGGCCCCGACCAGGGTTTCCGGCTTTGTCGCGACGCCGACTGAACACATCCCGCCCATGCCGTCCGTCCTCCGCGTCTCCGTCCTGGTCAATCTCGTCCAGCTCCTCGTCATCGGATGGCTGGTCGCTCGCCCGTCTCCGGAGCCCGTCTCCCGGGCCTCTTTCGTCGGCCCGACGGCGTCGGCCGCGGGGGAGGGAACGGCCTCGTCTTCGCGCGCTCCCGCCTCCGTCTCCGCGCCCGCCACGCCCGGGCCCGACCTCGTCGCGCTGCTTGAGCAGGCCGGGTTCTCCCGCGCCCTGGTCGCCCAGGCCTTGCTCGCCGATTTCAACCACCGCTGGGACCGCCATGTTCTCGCCGTGGAAAAACGCTACGCGCCCCGCGCCGTCCCGCGCCGGGAATACGTCGAACTGGGCCGCGCGCGCGACGCCGCCTTCGCCCGCGAATTGAAGGCCGCTCTCGGCGAGGAGGGCTACCGCGCTTGGCACCGGGACGAAACGCTCCGGCAGGTCAACGGCGCCGATCTTCCGCTCGACGAAGGCGACGCCGAGGCCGCCTACCGCCTGCACCTCGCGTTCGAGGAAACCCACCGCGAGCTCCAGTGGGCGATGGAGGACGGCGTGGCCGACCTGGCCGACGCGACGGAGTTGCAGACGAAGGCGCGCGAGAAACTGGACCGCGACCTCGAGGCGCTTTTCGGAAAGGCCCGGCTCGACGCCATGCGCGGGCACACCGACCCGGTCGCGAACGTGTATCGGACTTTCGACGGGCTCTCGCCCACGCCCGAGCAGGCCCGCGCGGTGGTGGCGTCCGACGAGCGGCACCGCGCCGCCGAGGCCGCCCTGGCCGAGCGGTTGCGAAAAGACCCCGTCGACGTGGCGGAGATCGTGTCCGCGTTGGAGGAGATCGACGCGCGCCGCGACGAGGAGCTGGCCGGAGTCTTCGGCGCCGAGGCCCGCGCGGACGCGGCGCGGCGAAGCGACCCGACCTATCAGACCATTCGCCAGTTCGCCGACGCCTGGGGACTCGAGGATACGAGCGTCGGGCCCGTCTATTCGGCGATCGACGCCTTCAACCGCCTTCGCGAGCGCACCCTCGGCGCCGCCGCCCTGCGCGAGGAGGCCGGCCAACCCGTGGCGTGGCGCGAGATCGACGCCGCGCTGGAGCGGGAGCGACAGAAAGCCGAGGACGAGCTACGCGCGATGATCGGCCCCGAGCGGCTTCACCGGCTCCGACGCAACGGATTGCTGGCCCCCCGCTGAGCCTGGGCGCTGCATACACGGCTTGAGGTAGGGCGGGCCCGCCGGGCCCGCCGCTTTGCCGCTCGGTCCTTGCCGCTCCGACGCGGCGCGCCCAGCGGTCGCGCCCTTGTTGCTTCGAGATTTGGTAGAGTATGGGCGTTCGCTTGAGGAGTAGCCCGGCAAAGTCGGTTCTGTCGGGGGAGGCCTTGGGCGGATGAGCCAGACGGGCCGGACGGCCCGTCTGGCACGGCCGCCCCGAGTTAGAGTCGCGCCCGAGGACCCGGCGAAGAGCCGGAGCCTGCAGGTAGCCGAGGCAGGGGCGGCCTTTTGTCGGGCTAACTCGAACCGTTGCTTGGACCGGGCCGCCCGAGGGTCCGAGTCCGTCATAAACAAGGCTGAGCATGATCCCCGAGACAATCTCCTACGTCGGCGCCGATGTCGCCCAAGACTCGATCGCCTTCCGCGGCCCCACCGCCGCCATCATCGTCAACACGCCCGCGGCCCTGGCCGACCACCTGCGAGCCCTGCCGGAGGGCGCGCATCTGGTCTGCGAGGCGACCGGGCGTCTTCACCACGCCCTGCGCGAGGCCTGCGCCCAAGCGGGCCGGCCGCTCACGGTGGTCAATCCCGCTCACGCCCGGGCCTTCGCCCGCAGCCACGGCAAGCTGGAAAAGACGGACAAGCTGGACGCCGAGCTGTTGCGGCGCTTCGGGGTGGAGCGTCGCCCGGCGCCCACTCCGCCGCCCGACCCGCATTGGCCCGTCCTGCTGGACTTGCTCCTGGTGCGCTCCGCCTTGGTCGAGGAGATCGGCGCCAACGCCCGCCGTGGCCACTTGCTCGCGAGCGAGGCCCGCGAGGAGTTGCGCGCCTTGATCCGTTCGCTGCGCTTGCGGCTGGAGTCGGTCGAGCGCCGCTTGTCGGACTGGCTTGATCGAGCCCCCGACGAAGTCGCGCAGAAGGTGCAGACCCTCTGCCTGGCCACCGGCGTGGGCACGATCACCGCCCTGCAAGTGCTCGCCTATCTGCCGGAGCTGGGCAGCTGCAACCGCCGCCAGATCGCCAAGCTCGCCGGGCTCGCCCCGCTGCCTTGGGACTCGGGCCTGTTGCGCGGCCACCGTTCCATCCGCCACGGCCGCGCCCCGGCCCGCCGCGTCCTCTATCAATGCGCCGTGGTCGCCGCCCGCTACAACGAAACCCTCAAACCCTGCTACCGTCGCCTCCGCGACTCCGGCAAGCCCGCCAAGCTCGCCTACGTCGCCATCGCCCGACGCCTCCTCATCTACCTCAACAGCCTTCTGCGTCCCGCCGCACACAACCCCGGCCCTCTATAGCGGCTCCACGCCTCGCCCTCCCTCGCTCCGATGCGCCCCTCCCTCGCACCGGTAGCGACTGCTTTTGCCCTCCCATAACGCTCTTCCTCTCTCTCGCTTTAACGGCAGGAAGACCGTTGCTACCTTTGGGCAACGGTTCCATTTGAAACGCTCTAAAGTTGGACTTTTCCGGGGATCGCCTCTCCGCGCCGCCGCCCATCCCTCTCCGGATCGGAGCGCGCCGCGCCCCTTGTCC
>CBINJQ010000142.1:0-10040 GCA_966251015.1 uncultured Akkermansia sp.
CGGCCGTCGGGCGGTGTCTCGCCTTGCGAGTCGGAGGCCGACGCAAGAAGGGGGCCAAGACGGAAACACCGACCAAGCCCCGCGAGCGGGCCGGGTCGGTGTGCTTTGTCGCGGCCCGACAGGCTCAGGGCGCGGTGACCCGGAGGCGGAGGAAGCGACGGACGTGGGCGGAGAGGAGTTCCGGATCGGTCACGGTGACGAGACCGGCGACATTCTCGGCGCCGGTGCTGCTCCAGACGCTGGTCCAGGTGGCGAGATCGTCGGAGGCGAGCACCTCATAAGTGAGCGTGCCGTCGGAGATGCGATCGAAGGCGAGGGTGAGCCGGCCCGCGTCCACGGCTTGCACCGGCAGGAGGTCGTGCTCGGGCGCCATCGGATCGCCGGCGAGGGCGTATTCGAGGAGGTTGGCCACGCCGTCGGCGTCGGGGTCGGCGTCGTTGGCGGCGTTGCCGGTGGCGTCGGGGCTGCCGAAGTGGGTCTGGCGCCACGAGGCGATGCCGGTGAGGGCGACGGTGTCGGTGGTGGCGGACGCCTCGGCGGAGGCGGGGCCGTTGCCTCCGGCGTTCACCGGGAGGACGACGTAGTAGTAGGTCGTGGAGCCATCAAGGCCGGTGTCGGTGTGGCTGGTGACGGCGCCGACGTTGGCGACGGTGGCGTAGGGACCGCCCGCGACAAGGGAGCGCTGGATGGTGTAGCCGAGGGCGGTGGCGCTGGCGTTCCACGCAAGGCCGATCTGACCGTCGCCGCCGGTGGCGACGAGGCCGGTGACGGCCGCGGGGACGGCGACCTCTCGGAAGCCTTTGACGCGGACGTTGTCGATGCGGAGCACGAAGGTGCCGGCCATCGTCACGCCCTCGCCCCAGGTGCCGGCATTGAGCGTGAAGCCGATGCTGCCGTAGCTGTTCGTGTGGTTGGTGAGGGCGGCGATCTGCTCGGGGGTGAGATTCCACGTGAGGGTGCGCCATTCGCCCGTGGCGGTGCTGCCCTTGGTCGGGCCGTTATTGGCGAACGTGCCCGTGTGATTTCGGTTCAAGTCGATGCTGAACCACGTGCCACCGGTGCCGGAGCCCGCTGGCCGATCAATCCAGTCGACGTAAACATCCGCCACGATGCCGGTGGATTGGGCGATGGTGGCGCGGTAGTTGGAGACGTCGACGGAGTAGACGGTTATGCTCTGGCCGGCCAGCAACGGAACCGAGGCCTCGATGCTGGTGGTTCCTTCCGCGGCGCTGGTGGCATTGAGAGCGTAGGTGATGGGAAGCCCCTCGTTCACCTCGGTGGTGGCGGGGTCGTCCCATGCGTTGGCGGGGCCCTGGGTCCAAGGAGCGAGGCCGGACTCGAAGGAGGTGAGCGGCACCTCGTCGTTTGGCGTGGTCACGCTGGCGGCGACCGAGAAGCTGCTTTCGCCGTCGGCATTGCTGGCGGTGACGACGTAGTAGTAGGTCGTGTTGCCCTCGAGGCCGCTGTCGCTGTAGCTGGTGGAGGTGAGGTCGGTGGCGATCGTCGCGTAGGCGTCGGCGAGCGAGGCGCGGCGCTTCACGGTGTAGGTGAGCGCGTCCGGGCTGGCGGTCCAAGTCAGGTTGGCGCCGCCGAGCACGGCCGTGCCGGCGAGGTCGGTGGGGGCGGCGGGGCCGCTGGCGGAAGCGCCGACGACAACGATGTTGTCGAAGCGGAGCTTGATGTTGCCACCGATCAACGCGCCACCCCACGTGCCGGCACCCAATCGGAATCCGATGGAGGAAGTCTGGCCGGTGGCGGTGAGCTGGGTCGCCTGTTCCGCGGTCATCGGGAAAAAGAGGGTGCGCCACTGGCCCTCGGTAAGGCCGCCACCGTTGGCCGGATCGATCTCGACCCAGCCCGTGTTCGTGGAATTCAAGACCAAGGCCAAACCATACCACGCGCCTCCGCCGGTGGAGGCGGGGCGGTCCGGCCATTCGAAATAGACGTCCGCCTGGATGCCGGTGCCTTGGGCCAGGGTGCTGGCATAGGTTTCGGTGGGGACGGAGACGCGTTGGCTCCAGATCCCGGTGGTGCCTTCCATCGGGATGACGAGTTCGAGGCTGGACGTGCCGTGGGTGGCGGCGTCGCTGGTGATCTGATAGACGTTTTCCGGTCCAAATTCGGTGTTGGTTCCCGGGCCCGGGACCCACGGGTCGATGATGGAGGGATCAACGGCCCCCTCGAACGAAGTTATTTGAACATCGCCAAACGCGACGAAGGGAGCGGTCAGAAGACCGAGCGCGAGCAATCCTGAGGACGGTAGTTTCATGGGGCAAAGGTTGATTTCTCGATAAATCATATAGTTCAGATTTTTCGAGGAACGGGAGGTGGAGGGGGCAGGGGCGGATCGCAGGCTGGCTTTGCCGTTTCGGGAAGGAAAGTGGATTGGTCCGGCGGGAGCGTGAAACACGGCATTTTGATGCAACGACAAGGGCGCTCGCCCCTTCCTCCGCCGCTGGAGAAGCGGTGCGGGCGGGGCGCGCCGCGGGCGTGAATCAGCGGGCCGGGGACTTGGCAAAGTCCGTTTCCTCCCTACAACGTGCGACTCATGTCCGGTATCCCGAAGAAGAAAAAGCCCTCCCGCGCCGCCACGCTTAGCGATGTGGGCCGTGAAGCCGGGGTGTCGGCCATGGCGGTTTCGGCGGTTTTGAACGGCGCGCGCACCTCTTCCCGGATCTCGCCCGACACGCGGGCCCGGATCTTGGACGCGGCGGCGCGCCTGGACTACCGTCCCAACGCCGCCGCCCGCGCCCTGGTCCGGCGGCGCATGAGCACGATCGGCGTGGTCGCCGTCGTCGAAGGCGGCGAGCTGAACCACTATTTTTTGGAGGTGTTCAACGGGGTGCTCGCGGCGGCGGCGCGGCACGGCCAAAACACCACCGTCTTCACGCTGCACGACTGGGAACGAGACGGCCGTCGCGTCGGCGGGTTCTGCGACGGTCGCATCGACGGCCTCGTGATGATCGCGCCGCTGCTCGACGCGGATGCGGTCGCGACGCTGCCGGCCCATACGCCGATGGTCGCCATCCACGCGAACCATGCCATCGACGGATTGATTTCGTTGGAGTCGGACGAGGAGGCCGGCAGCTGCGCCCTGGTGTCCCATCTCATCGAGCTGGGGCATCGGCGGATCCTGCACCTGGCGGGTCCCCCCGGTCAGCGGGGTTCCGAGCGGCGCGTGACCGGCTACCGTCGCGCCCTGGAGAAAGCGGGACTGGCTTTCGACCCCTCCCTTGTGCGTGTCGCCGGGTATAGCATTCCGGAAGGCCGCGAGGCGACCCGCCTCTGGCTGCGGTCGACGCCCGAGGAGGAGCGCGCGACCGCGATTTTTTGCGCCAACGACGGCGTGGCCTACGGCTGCATGGAGATCCTGGCCGCCGCGGGTCTTCGCGTTCCGGACGACGTGTCGGTGGCCGGCTTCGACGACACGTTGCTGACGCGCGCCTGCGTGCCGCAGTTGAGTTCCGTGCGGCAGCCGCTCAGGCGCATGGGCGAACGCGCGGTGGAGCTCCTCCTTGATCTTACCCGGGGCGCGGCCGTCCCGCGTGGCGGCGAGGTGTTCCCCACGGAGCCGGTTATCCGCGCGTCGGTGGCGGCGCCGGTCAGGCGAGCACCAGCGTGATGCCGAGCACGCCGAGGGTTGTCGCCAGGGCGGGGTTCGAGGAGAGGCGGATCTCGCGCAACACGTCGCGGGGGCGCGGATTTTCCCATTCGAGGGTGTAGAGGTAGCGTTCATACTCGAAGGGGTCGCCTCCGGCCGTGACCGCGAAGTGTTTCGCGCCGGGCGCCTCCAGCTGCGGGAGTTCGCTTAACCAGTCCTGGATGTTGGGCGGCAGCGCGTCGCGCGACGGCGTCGACAGGCCGCGCGCCACCACCGGCACCGAGACCGCGCGGCGCCCTTCCAAAATGAAATCATACCATGCGAAAGCCTGGCATTCGGCGGCGTAGGCGCAGCCGTGGAGAAAGTATACCGCCCGCACGGCCTTTCCGACCGGGATGGTCAACGTCACGGGCAGGGGTTTTTCCTCCCGTGTGAGCGGACGCTGGGAACGCAGCACGAGCGCCGCCGCCCCCCGGTTCGTTCGTTCGTCGACGATCTCGAACGGCACCCCGTGGGCGAGCAGGCGGCCGGGCGGCAAATGAAGCAGCGGTTGGTTGCCCAGCCATCCGTTTTGGCGGGTGAGCGAGCGGTTTGCCCAGGCCCGCAGGTCGACCGGCTGGAAGCTGCGCTCCCGCGTCTCGCCTGCCACGCGATGCGGGCGCAAACGCAGGTCCTCGGCCTCGTGGAGGCGTGTGGAATGGTCGCGCGACCAGGCGCGTCCGGCGCTGAACGGGCGCGTCGCGACCGGCAGTCCGCCCAGGGCGCGCACGGACTGGCGCTCCACCAGCGTGGGTTCCAGGCGTATGCGTTGCCGGGAAGGCAGGAGCGCCAGCCGACGCAGCAGACGCATGTCGCGTGTCAGCATGTCGAGCGCCAGCTGGCCCTGGGCCTTGCGATCAAAGGCCGCGCACGTGATGGGCGGATGGGCGGCTCGCGCGCCGGCGGAGTCGTCCATGCAAACGATGGAGATGTCGTCGGGCACGTGCAACGACTGCCGCCGGGCGGCGGCGAGCAAGTGGGGAAGGATGTCGGGCGCGTGCAGCACGATGGCCGTGGCTTGCGGCCATTGGCGGCGAATCCGGACCAACGCCATCTCGACCGCGTCCGGGGCGTGGGCGGCGACCTCGACGCATCGTTCCGCGGAGCCGCCGAGGCGCAGGCGCAGGCACGCCTCCTCGTAGCCCTCCCGGAGCACCGCCGTGCGATGCGCCCGCTTCATCGACCCGAGCATCACCAGTTCCACGTGCCCCTGGGCGGCCAGATGCGAGACGAGCAGCCGCCCCGCCTGTCTCCAGTCCGTGGTGACGAGGGCGAGTCCGGGCGGGGCTTCGTCGCAGACCACGCACGCGATATGGCGGCGCTCCAGCTCGGCGTGCTCCGCGTCCCATTCCCATCCGCTGTCGCCGAGGTTCATGATCACGCCCTTCGCGCTCTCCTCGACGGCGGTTTGCAGATTTTGCCTGAACTCGTCGCGTCCGAGAAAAAAGCGTTCCTCGAGCTGGAAGCCGAGCCTGGCCCCCTCGGCGGGCAGGCCGGGGAAACGTTGATCGCGCGGGGTGAGGACGACGATCTTGGCGCCCAGCGGGAGGGCGTTCTCCTCCGGCACGGGAAAAAGGCGATAGCCCTCGCGTCGCATGCGCCCGGCGGCGATGAGGCGCTGGGCCGCGCGGTTCACCGACGCCTGGCTTAGCTTCCAAAGCGCCGCCAGCTCGCGCTCGGAGGGGAGGCGGTCGCGCGGGGAGGCCAGCGCCGCTCCGAGAAGTTTCTCGTAGTGTCGAAGCGCGAGTTCCACGGGGCTGCCGAGGGCGGAGGGGGAGGTCATAGGGCAAAATGTGCGAGAGGAGATTGTTCGTTAAATCTAAGTTGTGAGTCCGCAGGCAAACGCATCCGTAGAGGGAAGGGGAGTGGAATGGAAGTAATTTGATGCAATGAACGACCGTGAAACCGAGCTTCTCACCGGTGCTTGGATTGACCGGTCGGATTTCGCGAAACAACCATGGCCCATCGTCAAGTTGACGCTCAACCGCCCCCTTGTCCCCGCGTCCCGGCGGGGCGTGGCCACCCATCGGAGAGTGGCCGTTTACCCATCCCACAACCATGACCCCTTCAATCGTTCTTCCCGTCGGCCCCCGGCCGCGTCGCGCCGGTTTTACCCTAATCGAATTGCTCACCGTTATCGCCATCATCGGCGTCCTCGCGGCGGTTATCATTCCCGTGGTGGGCAAGGTTCGAACCTCCGCGAAGCGGTCGCAGGGCATCAGCAACCTGCGTCAGGTCGTCGTGGCGGGCCTGACCTACGCCCAGGAAAACCGGGGGCGCTGGTTTGCTTCCGAGTCCGGCGACGAAGGGTTCTACACGGAGGCTCTTGCGCGATACGCGTTCAAGGTCCCCGGAACGAACCGAAACGAATTGTTTCATGATCCGTTGCTTCCGTATGAAGCCGGCAATCTTCATTTTGCCGCGATCGGGATTTATTTCAAGGACCGCATTTCCTGGCAGGGCTCCCTCGTTCGCTACAACAACTTCAATCAAATCAAGGCCCCCGGGCGGACCGTGTTCTTCGCCGACAACTGGTCCAACAAGGCCGATCCGGCCGATTGGGAAATGCCCTATATCAGCGATCTGGGGCCGTATCAGATCTGGGGATACCCGCCGGGCGTGAGCTCCGTCGACGGAAACAAGACGCCGCCGGTCGGCTACGGAACCACTCAAGGTCACATCGATCTCGAGCGCGATCCGGGGCAGGCGAAGCTGGGCTTCTTCGACGGGCACGTGGCGATCCTCAAGCGCCAGGAGATGAAGTTCAGCCTGTTCGACCCTCGCTACCAATAAAACGCCCGGCGAACGCCGCCGCGCGCCGAGGCCGCCTCCACGGGCGACCTCGGCGCGGTTTTTTCCCGATGCCCGTTCACATGCCCCCTGTGTGATGTCGCCGCTCGCGTCGCCCCCGGCGATGCGCGGCGCCCGTCTTGGCCCATGTCTTCCGTGACCGCCCCCGCCTCCGCCCCCGACCCGGTTCGTCTCGTTTCCGCCGACCTGCAACAGGTCGAGGGCCCGCTCAACACGATGTTCAGGCGCTGCGTGGGCGCGGGGCGCGCGAACGAAGGCCTGCGCGCCGACTGGCGGCGCCAGCTCGCCCTCGCCCGACGCGAATGCGGTTTTGAATACATCCGCATGCACGGGCTCTTTTGCGACGACATGGGCGTCTACCGCGAGGTCGACGGCCGGCCCGAATACAACTGGCGCTACGTCGACGAGCTGTTCGATTTTCTGCACGAGATCGGCATGACTCCCTTCGTGGAGCTCGGGTTCATGCCGAACGCCCTGGCGAGCGGACCGCGGACGATCTTTTGGTGGAAGGGAAACATCACGCCGCCGAAAGACTTGGCGAAATGGGCGGACCTCGTTCGCGCCTTTGTCCTCCACATGCGCGAGCGCCACGGCGACGCGGCGCTGCGCACCTGGTATTTCGAGGTCTGGAACGAGCCCAACCTGGAGGCGTTCTGGAGCGGGACGAAGGAGCAGTATCTCGAGCTCTACGCCTCGACCGCGCGCGCCATCAAAGAGGTTTCGCCCGTCTACAAGGTCGGCGGCCCGGGCACCGCCGGTTGCGGGTGGGTGCCGGAGTTTCTCGGGTTTTGCCGGCAAAACACCGTGCCGGTGGACTTCGTCACGACGCACACCTACGGCGTGCAGGCCGGGCATATCGACGCGACCGGAACGGCCGGAACCGCGCTTTGCCTGAACGAGGACTCGATCTACGGCGAGGTCGCGATGGTGCGGCGCCAGATGGCCGAGTGCGGCGCCGCCGGGCTGGAACTGCATTTCACCGAGTGGAGCAGTTCCTATACGCCGACGGATCCCTTTCACGACAGCTACCACAGCGCCGCCTACATCATCGAAAAGCTGCGGAAATGCGGCGATGCGGCTCAGTCCATGTCCTACTGGACCTTCACCGATATCTTCGAGGAAAACGGCCCGCGCTGGGAGGCCTTTCACGGAGGTTTCGGGCTGATCAACTACCACGACATCAAAAAGCCCGCCTACCACGCCTATCGCTTCCTGAATCGTCTCGGCGGGACGGAGCTTCGCAACGCCGACCCGGCTTCGTGGGTTTGCACCGACGAGGACGGAGGCGTGCAGGCACTGATCTGGGACTTCACGAACACGTTTCCCGCCGAGGACATGATCAACCAGGTCTATTACCGGCGCGACCTGCCCGCGCGACCCAAGGGGGCGGTGTCGCTTCGTCTCACGAATTTGCGCGCGGGCGACTATCAGGTGGAGGTCTTCCAAGTGGGATACCGGGTCAACGACGCCTACGCCGCCTACCGGGACTTGGGCGCTCCGGCGCAGCTGACCCGCGAGCAGGTGGCCAAGATCAAGGCGGAGAGCTGCGGCGACGCACGGGAACGGTTCGCCGTCCGGATCGATCCCCGTCAAACTTTCGAGCGTCGTTTCGATCTCCGCGAGAACGATGTCCTTCTTGTTGTGCTCACCCCGAACGGGTGAACGTCAGGAGCGGGGGTGAGCGTGGGAACGGCCGATCCGGTCCCGGCTTTCTCCGGCATCGGGGTGGAAAACCGACGGTTTCGGAAAAAGGCCTTGCCGCCGCAGATTTAATGATAAATCCAAAGGTGCCGCGATGTCCCGACCCTCCTATGCGGCGAGCGGGCCCCCGCTTCCACTCCCTCCCTAGCCCCGGGAAATTCTCCGACCTCCCAAGTCTCTCGTTAAATCAATCCGATGGAACCCCTGTCTCGATTCTCCGATTGCTCGGCATTTCCGGAGGCGACGCCTCCGTCGCCGGGGCGCTTGGATGGTTGCCAAGCGAGAGTCTCTCTCGGCCAGGCTTGGGGATGCCGCCTTGGCGGCAGGAGACCGGCCGCGCTTCGGCAAACGGGCCGCGCCGCCGGGCGCTCACCCGATGCCGGCAAGAACGACCAACGCAATCAACCGGGCTCTCCGTTTAGGAGTCATTTCGTCAGTTCCCCTTTTCGATCACCGCCCCCGGCCATGACGCTTCGTTTGTTTCTCTTTGGATTGCTTTCGTTCTGTTCGCTGGCGGCGACCCAGCCCGTTGCTTGCGCCCAATCCGCGGTCCCGGCGTCGACGGCTCCGGCGGTTGCCGTTCCCTTGCGCGAGACGCTCTCGCTCGACGAGGGCTGGCGCTTCCATCTCGGCGACATCGCGCCCGAATCCTTTCCCGGCGGCCAGGGCGTGAATCTCTACGGTCCCGACATCACCTACCACGGTGCCAAGTCCGGCACCGCATGGGGCGCGGCCGCTCGCGGCTACGACGACTCGGGCTGGAAACGCGTCACCCTCCCGCACGACTGGGTGGTCGAGCAGCCCTTCGACGAAAAGGCGCTCAAGCAACAAGGCTACCGCCCGCGTGGCATCGGCTGGTATCGGCGCACTTTCAAGCTCGCCGCCGCCGACCGCGGCAAAAACCTCGAAATCCAGTTCGATGGCGTGGCCTCGCGTTGCACGGTGTATTTCAACGGCAACGAGGTTCACCACAACTTCAACGGCTACTCTTCGTTCCACATCAACATCAGCCCGATGGCGCGCTACGGCGACGACATCAACACCCTCGCCGTCCGCGTGGACGCCAACCACACCGAGGGCTGGTGGTATGAGGGCGGCGGCATCTACCGCCACACCTGGCTCGTCAAACGCGGCCCCGTCCACGTCGCCACCGACGGTGTCCATGCCAATCCGGTGAGGGCCGCGAACGGCGAGTGGGTGATCCCCGCCGAAGTCGCGCTCGCCAACACCGGCCCCGACACCGTCGGCGCCTCGGTGGACATCGCCGTCCTCGACGGGGCCGGCAAACGCGTGGCCGGCGCCCGCTCCGCGCCGCTGAGTCTCGCCCCGCTAAGCGACGCCGTGGCGAAGATCACCATCCCGGTCGCGTCGCCGCGTATTTGGTCCGTGGATACGCCAACGCTCTACACCGTGCGCACCACCGTGCTCCGCGACGACAAGCCCGTGGACACGGTCGAGACCACCTGCGGCTTCCGCACCATCCGCTTCGACGTTGAGAAAGGATTTTTCCTCAACGACCAGCCGCTCAAGCTCAAGGGCACCAGCAACCACCAGGACCACGCCGGCGTCGGCGTCGCCGTGCCCGATTCGATCTGGGACTTCCGCGTCCGCAAGCTGAAGGAGATGGGCTCCAATGCCCTGCGCACCGCGCATAATCCCCCCGCCAAGGAGCTGCTCGATGCCTGCGACCGCCAGGGCATGCTCGTCATGGACGAAACCCGCCACTTTAACGCCTCGAAGGACTACTTGGAGCAACTCCGCTGGCTCGTGCGCCGCGACCGCAACCGCCCCAGCGTGATCATGTGGAGCCTCTTCAACGAGGAGGGCCTGCAAGGCCAGGAAGAGGGCATGGAGATCGCCCGCGTGATGCACACCGTGGTCAAGCAGC
>CBINJQ010000143.1:0-9957 GCA_966251015.1 uncultured Akkermansia sp.
AATGGCGGACCCAAAGATGCATCCGTCAGCCACGAATCCCCGTCCCGGGACGCGGCCATCGTCCGCGTTCAGGACGAAGTCCGCTCGGAGTTCTTTCGAAGAGCGGGCTGGTCGACCTTGATCCCGACTTCGAACGGAACCGCGCTGCTGCCATCAGGCTCCGTGTCCACTTCCTGATGCAGGGTGGACCGGACCATCCGCCTCAGCTTCCTCGACGAAATTCTGATATGAGCCGCCAAACGCCAGAAGCCACGATTGGCCGGGTGATGAGCGAACTCCTCGGATTCGAAAAAAAACTCCCGATAGCGGCGCAAACGAGCGACGCTCCTCACAAAATCGACATCCGCCGCGAAATGCTGCGGCCACAGTAACGCGACCAGCGGCGCCACAATCCGCGCATGCGGATAAAGCGCCCGACGCATGACGACGCGCTCGTATTGCTCCGCGTCCAAGCCGTGCTTCTCGCAAAATAGTTCGGCAAAGGTCTTCTCTGTCATCGGGGTAAAGCTAACGGGGGTAGATGCCCTTCACGCGAAGAACCGGTGAAAGACGGGTTAAATTTTAGCTTAACCCCCGGCCCGCGCACAACCGCCAACACCCTAGGTGGATACGCCTAGATGATGTCCGCGGACATCATCTACGCGCGCCCCATAGCTGTTCCAGGACAGAGCGAAGATCCTCGCCCGGCCGGGCTTCGCCGCGGCGCGTGTCCACCAGCTTCCGGCCCCGGTTCGCGCGAAGCAATTCCGTATCTATCTTATCGATACGAACCTCGCCCCGTCTCCATCCCGAGACCTCGTCCGCCCCGAGCCGCCGCCAACGCAACGGAACCCCCGTCGCGCTGAACGCGACCTCCCACCCCGCGCCGACACCCGACCAGGGCGCGACCAGGCTGGGATAACGACGCACGAAATCCGGCTCGCCCGGCTCCGCGATCCGCAACGTTACCGCGTGCGGCGTCGCGGCCACGACCTCGTCCAGCGAACGCAATCCGCCGGCGCGGCTGCGCGCGAAAAAAGCCAGGGGATCGAGGCCCATCAAATTCATCCCGTTCCACAAACCATGCTCATTGGGGCTCCCGAAGCCTCTCGCCTTATACCATTCCTGAAACCGGTCGGTGACCCGCAGACCGATCTCGAAGTGGAGATGCGCCCGTTGCCTCGGAATCGTGTAGCCGCCCGCGCTGCGCCCCATGGTGGCGATGGTTTGCCCGGCCGCGACGGCCTGGCCGACGCGCAGATCCGGCGAGATGCGGGAAAGGTGCGCGTAGAGCGAGTAGACCGGAGGCGACTGCTCGGGATGCTCGATCACCACGTAGCGGCCGTAGCTGCTCGCCCCCTCCCTAGAACTGATGTGGCGCACCACGCCCGCCATGGCCGAGAAAATCGGATCCGTCGGCTCCCCTTTGCGATCACGTTCCAAGGGGAAAAGATCGAGCCCCTCATGAAACTGGCGTCCGCCGCTGCGCACGCTGCCGAACAAGCCCGACAGGACCTCGCCCGACTCCGTGGGTTGCACAAAGCTTTCCATCCCGTCGCCGCGCAAATAGGCGGGATTGGGCGTCGGCCAGACGAGATCAACCCGCGTTGGAGCCTTGGGCTCCGCCGGCTTGAGCATCGCCGAAGACGTGCTGGCGTCCTTGTCCCGCACCGGCTCCGCGTCGTCGCATCCCGCCAAAAGGCAGGCGTTGATCGCGAGCGCGATCAACGCGGGCCCCGCTCCTCGCAGTCCCGTCATTGCGATTTCTCGAGCTCCTCGCGGAGGTCCTTGGAGGTGCGGGCGATGTTCTTCGCGAGGTCTTCAAGATCGGCCTCGGGCAACTCCACGTAACTCACGATGTAGCCCTGGGAAAGAGCGCCATCGATGCGACGCGCCCCGATGGGCTGCCCGTTCATGACCAAGACGAGGCGCTTGCCCTGGTTCGGGATGCTCATCTTGAGCAGATCCATCGCCGCCTCGCGGGTGAGCTTGAACGCCAGGGATTTTCCCAGCTCGTTGTTGGTCACCTCGCAGCCGTCGATATCGTATTCGGTGAAATAGGCTTTCGGCTCGACTTGGATCACGACGCCGCTGTTGGGCAGACGCGCCACGCCGCCCGCGTCCTGATTGTTGGAGGCTTCAAGAAACACCCGCACCACGCTCACCGGATAATTTTTCTTCTTCGACTTCGAGGCACAGCCTCCGGCGGCGAGCAGGCCGAGGCAAAGGAAAGGAACAACCAAGAATCGGATGAAGCGCATGGAATGCATTCATGCCGCGCCACCTCGCCCGCTGGCAAGCCGCGAGCGTCGATCAAGCCCGCATGTCGGGCAACCGATCACGATAGCGGTTGACGATGGGAGCGAGAACGATCGCGTCCCAATAGCGCCGCCAAAATTTGCGCGGACTCGATAGCAGGCGCAGCAACCACCCCAGCACGAGCCGGTCGGCCCAAGGCGGGATGCTGGTTTGCCCGCCGGTGAGGAAGGCGATGGCCGCGCCAAGGCACAGGATGCCGGGCCGGTAGGAGAGGCCCGCCCGCAACCCCAGGCCGAGGCGCTCCTGAACCCCGCCCCCGATCGCGAGCATCACCACCCGCGGCCGCCGCTCTTCGATGCGTTTCACCAGTTCACGATCCTCGATCGCCCCCGGCTTGTAGTGAGGCGCCAAATACGTGTCGGCCTCCGTCGTGGCAAAACCCTGTTCGCGCAGCCAGGCGAGATTTCGCGCGGACTCCGCCGCCGAGGGCATGACCCAGAAAACAGCGCCCGGCGCCCTCAGGTCTTCCCGCGCGAGCACGGCCCGGATGAGCTTGAGCCCGGAATGCCGGGGCAGGCGTTCGCCGGTGAAAAAACGCCACAGCATCACCATGTAGCCCGAATCGGTGATCGCGAGATCCGCGGTGGTGAGCGCCTCGCGATAAGACTCGGATTTGATCAGATCCACGGCCAGGCCCGGCGCCGATGGCGCCACGACCAACCCGCCCGACACCGCGCGTTCCGTCGCCTGCTCGATGGTGCCGACAAAAAAATCCACGCCCAGAACACGCCGGGTGGGCGTGGGCTTGTTCGAAGAAGACGAAGGCTGCGCCGACGCAAACGAAGACATGCCGAGACCTTGGAACGCCCGTCCGCGATCCGTAAACGAAGAAACCGCTCAATACCACATGATGCGACCGGCCGACCGGCCACGTGATCGGCGCCCGCGCTTGTGGAAAGTCGTCCGGCCCGGACATTCGCGCGACACGCGACCGGCGGACAACTTTCGCCGCGCCGCAACCTTCGCGGAATCAGTCCTCGAGCAGCCCGAGCTGCGCCGGATCCACCCGCGCGGAGAGAAGCTTGCGCAAGAACGTTTCCCGATGCTCCGGACAGCGCCCCAAACGAAGCACCGCGTCGCGATGCTCCTCGGTCCCGTAACCCTTGTGCTGGCCGAAGCCGTAACCGGGATGGAGCGCGTCGAGCTCGGTCATCATCCGGTCACGCCGCACTTTCGCGATGATCGAGGCCATAGCGATGCAAAGCGACCGTCCGTCTCCCTGAACGACGCCCTGGTGCGGATAAGGGAAATTTTTGAGCGGAAGACCGTCGACCAAGATACGCGCCCGCGCGGGAGGGCGAAAGGCGGCGATCTCGTCCGGCGACGAGAACAAATCCGGCTCTCGCGGAGGCGGAGCGAACGCGGTCGGCGGATAAATCCCTTCGAGCGCGCGGCGCATCGCGATCTTCGTCGCGCCGAGGATGTTCTCGACCTCGATCTCCGCGACCGAGGCCGTGCCGAACTGGGCATGGATATGCCCCTCCGCCGCAAGCGCCTCGAAATCAAAATAGAGCGCGTCCCGTTCCGCGGCGGTGAGCTGTTTCGAATCGTTGATCCGCCGCGCGTTTTCGTCGGCCCAGCGACTTTCCAGAAACGCCCGGGTCACCAGCACCGCCGCGGCCACCACCGGGCCCGCCAAGGCTCCGCGACCGGCCTCGTCCACCCCGATCAGCTCGGGGTGCTCCTGAAGCTGCTTCAGATCGAAGCCGCGAAGTTGGCGACGTTTGGCGGACATGACGGAAATCCTCAGGCGAAGCCCGGTGCCGGATCAAGCGGCCTCCGCCGACGGATCCCCGCCCGGGATTCGCGCGTTCAGCCCCCCCACTCCATCTTCGGGGGCGGCGGCTTGAGCGGCAGCTCGTCGAGTTTTCCCGCCTCGCTCACCACCTCGTAGGCCGTGCGGAAATGGAGCTTCGCGTAGTCGCGCAACGCGTCGGCCCCGAAACGCCGGATTATCTCGTGCGCCTGGATCTTGACCGCCGCGCTCGCCCCCTTCTGCAGTTTTCCGCCAAAGCGCTGGGAAAGCGTGTTCATCTGCCGCACATACTCGGCACGGGCCACGATCGAGGCGGCGGCGACCACGGGATCCTCCTCCGCCTTGGTGCGCATGCGCAGCTCAAAGCCGGTCACGCCAAGCTTCGTCAACTCGCGCTGGACCAGCGGATCCTCCGTGAACTGGTCGAGAAGGCCCCACGGCACGCGTTTCTCGGCCAGGGCCTCCTGCAAGGCGCGCGCATGCTGGAACGCGAGAATCTGGTTCTGGCTGCGAAACCGGGTCCCCATCAGGCCGTTGTATTGGCGCATGTCGCGCGCGTGTATCAATTTCACCACGACACCGGGCGTGTTTCGGATCACGCGATCCAGCTCAAGTATGCGCGACTCGGTCATTTTTTTCGAGTCCTGCGCCCCGGCCGCGCGCCATGCCTCGATCATCCCGCGCGAACCGATCACGGTCGCCGCGATCAGCGGCCCGAAGAAATCGCCCTTGCCCGATTCGTCGCAACCCGCGTGGTCCTCGAACCAGTCCGGATGCAACACCTCGTCGTAGCCAAGCTTGGCCGCGCCGGTGATCTCGGGCTCGATCACCATCGTCACGAACTCCTCGGTGCCCTTGCCGGCGACGACCACCTTTTTGCTCTCGTAGCCGGTCACGTTGACCTTCGCCGCGTCGTTGCGGAAAGCGTAACGCGCGTAGGCGACGTCGAAGCGTTCCCATCCCCGGCCGGACAAGAGCTTGCCCAGCTTGTCGAGCTGCTCCTCGGTGACCTTGAGCGTGTAGCTCGCGAGCTTCTTGGGAGCGTCGGGATCGGCGGCGGATTTCTTGGGCATTCGGAATGGACCGATTTGCCACGGATGCCTTCGGGAGCACAAAACGAATCTCGCTTTGTCGTCCGCGATTTTCTGTGCCTCTTGTCCCGCCGCCCGTGGCCGCCAAACAGCTCATCGCCTCCGCTCCGGAATTCCAATCGGCCCTTCTCGGCTGGTATCGGGTCCACCGACGACGCCTGCCCTGGCGCGAGGAGCCGTCGCTCTACAAGACGGTGGTGAGCGAATTCATGCTCCAGCAGACGCAGGTGAAAACCATGCTCCCCTACTTCGCGCGCTGGCTGGTCGCGCTGCCCGATTTCCGCGCCTTGGCGGCCGCGTCCGAAGCCGAAGTCGTGAAGCTTTGGGAGGGCCTCGGCTACTACACTCGCGCGCGCAACCTCCACAGACTCGCCCGGGCCCTCGTCGCCATGCCCGAACCGCCGCGCACGCGCGACGCCTGGCTGGAACTGCCCGGCATCGGCCCCTACACCTCGGCCGCCATAACCAGCATCGCGTTCGGCGCCCCCGCCGCCGTAGTCGACGGAAACGTCGTCCGCATCCTGTCTCGTCTCGCCGCCGACGGCACCGCCTGGCGCGACACCACCACCGCCGGCAAGGCTCTCGCGCCGCTCTCCGACGCGCTGCTCAACCACGCCGAGCCGGGCGATCACAACCAGGCGATGATGGAGCTCGGGGCGACCGTTTGCACGCGTCACAACCCGCTCTGCACCGTGTGCCCCGTCCGCGCTTTTTGCGCGGCCTGCCGCGCGGGGGAGCCCGAGGCCTACCCGCGCCTCGCGGCGAAAATCGTCGAGGCGCGGACCGTCGTCCGGGTCTGGTGCCTGCGCCCTTCGGACGGCGCGCTGCTGTTGCATCAAACCGACACGTCCGCGCGCCGTCTCGCCGGACAGCACGAGCTGCCCTCGCTCGAACAGGTCGGCCTCGAGCCCGGCTTGGTGTCCAAAAAGGAAACGCTCATCGCGGTGAAAAAGCGCGGCATCACCCGCTTCGCATTCACCGAGCCGATCCACAGGATCGATCCCGGTTTGCTCCCGACGCCTCTGCCCGCCGGCCTTGTTTGGATCGCGCCAAACCAGCTCGAGGAGGTGCTGATGTCCGGCCCGCACCGTCGGTGGGTGCGGGAGTTGTCGACCCGGCAAAGCCACGACACCGTGCGGTCCAATCGATAATCCATCCCGGTGCAGTGCGTCGGACACGACGACATATTCCCCGACACGGTAGGGATGGCCGCGCCACGTGGCACAGGCATCCCCCCCAGGGCAACGGGAACGTCTCGCCGATCAGCGCGCCCCGCACCAGCAGCGGCGCCCGACGCGAACGCTCATCCGAAGCGTTTGGCCATCAGCGCTTCGATCCGCTTTTTCGAGGCCGCGACATCCTCGGTGGAAACGCGCGGGCTAAGCTCGAGCGTCAAAAGATGTTCGGGACGCCAGAATTGGCTGATCATCTCGAAGTCGATCCGCCCCCCGCCGACCGGTTGATGGTCTTTTCCGGCCGCGGAAACATCGTGAAGGTGAAAGCCGAGCAACCGGCTCGCGTTGCGCTCCAAATGCGTGCGGTGGTTGAGCAGCCCCAAGCCCTCTTTGATATCGGCGTGTCCCGTATCGTGCCAGTAACCGCAGGGAGTATCCGCCGGCAATCCCTCGAAGAAAGACGGGAAATCATCGTCCAACGGAAGCTCTTCAAACTTCTCGCGGTTCTCGCACCCAAGCGAAACACCTCGCTCGCGCGCATAGGCCGAAATCTCTCCCAGGCTCTTCTGAACCTGCTTCCAGAAAGGCCCCATCCCTCCGCGCAGCTTCTCGCAGGCCTTCCGGAGAACCGTCTGGTAACGCGAATCGGTCGCGACCTCCGTGTTCGGCGCTTTGCTCAGATAGCGGTGGACTTTCGCCCCCGGAGGAAAAAGCCAGAATTTCACGCTGCCAAGATGCAGCACGATCACCTTCGCCTTGGTCTGAGCGGCGAAGTCGATCGATCGCTTCGTGTGCCGCAGCCACTGCTCATGCTCGCGACGATCCTCCTGCGAGGGTTCGAACAGGTTCGGCGCCGCCTGCGTCACTCCCGCCGGCAACGGGCAGAAATTATGCGTGGAACTGATCTTTATCACGCCCTCCTCCACCGCCCGTAGTATTCCGGGCACCAATACGATCCGGATGCCGTGGCTCAACTCCGCGTGGGTGAAGCCCAAGGCGGCGATTTCATGCAACATCGTGTAACCGTCGTGATGACGGAACGAGTTCCAGCAGGTGGAGAGAGCGAGGATCGGCTTCAAGGGGAACGACAAGCGAGCGAGAAAAGGCGGCAACGCAAACGTGACGCGTCGCGCTCGCAACACGTAAAATAAAAAACCGCGTCGGCGAAACAACGCCGCGCGGTCGGGAAAACCAACTTGCCGGATCGAGTCCGGAGCGCTGAAAGCTTACTCGGCGTAGCGGCGGCGCAGCATTTGGGTGAAGGCCTGGACCTTCTCCTTGCGACGGCGGCGCTCGGTGGGCTTCTCGTAGTAGCGCTTCGCGCGAACGTCTTTGATGATGTTCTCGCGCTCGAGCTTCTTCTTCAAACGGCGCAGGGCGCGGTCGACGGGCTCGTTTTTGCGGATTTTGATCTCGATGGACATGATGAAAGGGAGGGCTCGGAGTTGGAAAAAGTTGAGAAGCAACCGGCCGCCTCCGCCTCCGTCAACGGCAATTTTGCCCCATGTGGCACGGGCTTGGCGCCCGTGAGTTTGGCGACGAGTCCCCCGCGCCCGCCTCCGCGCTTGCGGGCCGCCCCCTCCCGCCTCTCCTTCCCCGCATCGTGTCGATCGCCGCCTCAGACTTCGTCCACCTCCACGTCCACACCGACTACAGCCTCCTCGACGGCGCCTGCAAAATCGACCGCCTGATGAAGCGCACCGTCGAGCTCGGCCAGCCCGCCGTCGCGCTCACCGACCATGGCAACATGTTCGGCGCCATCGAGTTTTTCAACGCCGCCAAGTCCAGCAACCTCAAGCCCATCGTCGGCTGCGAACTCTACCTCGCCCCCGGCTCCCGCCTCGAAAAATCCGGAAAATCCGAGGACGGCAAAAGCTACTACCACCTCGGCGTCCTGGCCAAGAATCTCGAGGGCTACCAAAACCTCCTCAAGCTGGTCTCCGACTCCCACCTGCAGGGCTTCTATTACAAGCCTCGCACCGACCTACCCACCCTCGCGAAATACGCCAAGGGACTGATCGGCTTCACCGGCTGCCTCGCCTCCGAGGTCTGCCAGCATCTCATGCGCGACCGCGAGCAGGAGGCCGACGCCGCCTGCGCCCGCTACGTCGAGATTTTCGGCCGCGAAAACTATTTCGTCGAACTCCAGGACCACGGCATCCCCGAACAGCGCCATATCATTCCCGGCCTCCTTCGCCTCGCCGAGAAATACCAGCTCAAGACAATCTGCTCGAACGACGTCCACTACGTCAAAGAGTCGGACGCCTCCTCGCACGACACGATGCTCTGCATCCAGACCGGGTCGAAGGTCGCCGAGACGAACCGCATGAAGTTCGATTCGACGTCCTTCTACCTGAAGTCCGCCGACGAGATGCTGAAACTTTTCGGCGAGATACCCGAATCGCTCACCAACACCCGCCTCGTCGCCGAAATGTGCGAGGTGAAGATCCCGTTCCCCAAGGGCTCCGAACGCTACCCGCGCTACCCGCTTCCCCCCGAGATCAAGGCCCGCAGCCCCGAGCACCGCATCGCCGCGCACTCCTACCTGCTCGATCTCTGCGTCAAGGGCCTCAACCACCGCTACGGCCACGATTACCACGCCGTCGCCGCCCACCCCATTGTCGCCGAGCGCCTCGCGAAACTCGTCAACCTGCCCGCCGGCCAAAAGCCCGCCCCGCCCGATTACAACGGCCTCGCGCCCGACGAACTCCTGGTCCTCCGCACCGGCTACGAGCTCTCCATCATCCACGTCACCGGCTTCGACGACTACTTCCTCGTCGTCTGGGATTTCATCAACTGGGCCCGCGAACACCAGATCCCCGTCGGCCCCGGCCGCGGCTCCGGCGCCGGCTGCCTCGTCGCGTTTCTCCTCGGCATCACCGACATCGACCCCATCCGCTTCGGCCTCCTCTTCGAGCGCTTCCTCAACCCCGAGCGCGTCTCGCCGCCCGACTTCGACATCGATTTCTGCATGCGCCGCCGCGTCGAGGTCATCGACTACGTCCGCGAGAAATACGGCCGCGACTGCGTGGCCAACATCATCACCTACGGCACCCTCGGCGCCAAGATGGTCGTCCGCGACGTCTCGCGCGTCCACGACCTCCCCTTCGCCGAGGCCGACCGCCTCGCCAAGATGATCCCCGACGAGCTCAACATCTCGCTCGCCGACTCCCTCGCCAAGTCCGCGGAGTTGAAATCCGAATACGACCGCAACCCCGTCGCCAAAAAGATCATCGACCAGGGCCTCGTTCTCGAGGGCATGGTGCGCAACACCGGCAAGCACGCCGCCGGCATCATCATCACCGAGCAGCCGCTCGACGAGTTCGTCCCCCTCACCTCGCAGGAAGGCGACGTCACCGTGCAGTTCGACATGGGCGCCGTCGGCAAGCTCGGCCTGCTCAAGATGGACTTCCTCGGCCTCAAGACGCTCACGGTCATCTCCGACGCCGTCGAAAACGTCCGCCGCACCGCCAAGCCCGACTTCGAGCTCGATTCCCGCGACCTCAACGACCCGAAAACCTACGAACTCCTCAACGCCGGCAAGACCATCGGCGTCTTCCAGCTCGAGTCCGGCGGCATGCAAAGCGCCTCCCGCCAAGTCGGCATCTCCACCATCGACGACATCAACGCCATCTCC
>CBINJQ010000144.1:0-9912 GCA_966251015.1 uncultured Akkermansia sp.
TCATATACCCGCTGGGATCGGTCCCGTTCACCGGGTCGGCGTGAGCATAGAGGTATTTGTGAAGCGAAGCCGGATCGGAGTTTGAGCCCTCGTAGGAGTCCTGGTTCCAGAAGCGGCCGGTGGACTGGTTGTAGAACCGGGCGCGGAGGTAGTATTGGCCGAGGTCGGCGTCGTATTGCTCGCCTCGATACAGGTAGGCGTTGTCGCTGTCTCCCGTGCGGCCGACGAGGTTGCCGAAGGCGTCGTAGTCCCAGGTGTCGGTGATCGCGCCGCTCTCGTCGGTCAGGGCGCGGACGCTGCCGCCGCCGTCGTAGAGGTAGTAGCGAAGCGATGAACTCGAACCCACGGGCGGGACGCCCGTGCCACTTTCTTCGCTCGCCACCGAGAGAAGGTCATGGCCGTAGGCGTAGGCCTTGAAGGTGGTGCCGGTGGCGGCGGTCGTCCGCTCTTCCATCACCTGGGCGTAGCCGGTGAGGTTGTTGGTGCAGACCAGGTAGCTCGTGGTGGAGACGAGCTGCGAGGAGGCGTCGAGGATCGTCTTGCCGATGCGGATGCCGTCGGCGTCGTAGGCGAGGAAGACCTTGGTGAGGTCGGGGCGGGTTCGCGCGATCAGGCGGTCCTCGAAGTCGTAGACGTCGGGAGCGGCGGGGGCGGAAGCCAGACCATCGGTCTGGCCTACAAGGGTGTTGCCGTTGGCGTCGTAGGTGTCGGTGCCGAGCTGGTCGCGGACGTTGTAGGTCGCCCCGGAAGTGGGAAGCATCGCCTTGAGCCCGTCGCCCGTCACCGTCCGAGCGAGACGGTTGCCGACGGCGTCCAAGGTGTAGCCGACGGTGCCGTTTTGGGCTCCGGCGCCGGCGATCGTCTCGGAGACGAGGCGGTAGGTGGCGTCGTAAACGTAGGTCAGGGTGCGGCCGGTGGACTCGGTGACGTGGCCGCGGCGTCCGGTCGGCGTGAGGGTGTAGGCGTAGGAGCGCACCGTCTGCGGCAGGCCGTTCCTGACGGTCGTCGAGGTGAGGCGGTTGAGCGAGTCGTAGCCGTAGGCGTGGGCGAGCCCGTTGGGCGTCGTCACGCGGTCCAGACTGCCGACGGGGTTGTAGGCGTAGCTTGTGGTGCGAACCGGTCGGTCGCCGGAGGCGTCGTCCACGTAGGCGAGGCGGCCGTCGGCGTCGTAGCGATAGCCGATGTTCACCCCGCCGTCGGTGTTGGAGACGACCTCCTTCAGCAGTTCGTTAGCGTGGTAGTCGTAGTCGAGAACGGCCGCGCCCGTATCTTTGTAATCGATACGTCCGCGTTCGTCGCGAGGCGTGTCCTCGACGTAGAGCAGATCGCCGGCCGCGTTGTAGGTGCGCGCGGCTTCGCGTCGGCCGTTCGCGTCGTAGTCATACTCCACCCGGACGATGGCGTGCGAATACGCGCGGCTCGGGTGCAGCGGGTCGGCGGTCTTGGCGACGAGACGGTTAAGCTCGTCGTAGGTGAAGGTCGTCGTCCGGCCCAGGAAGTCCTTTCGCGTCTCCAGGTTGCCGGCGGGGTTGTAGGCGAAGCGCTCGACGCTTCCGTCCGGCAGGGTGCGCGAGACGCGGCGGCCTTGCGCGTCGTAGGCGTAGCGCGTGACGCGGCCCAGCGCGTCGGTCTGGGTGGTCTGGCGTCCGGCCTCGTCGTAGCCGTAGCTCGTGGTTTGCTGACGCGCGTCGGTGACGGTGGTCAGGCGGCCGAGATCATCGTAGCCGTAACGGGTGACGCGGCCTTCGGCGTCGATGCTCTCCACGCGGCGACCGAGGGAGTCGTAGACCTCGCGCTGGCGCGTCTGGTCGGGGAAGACCGTCTCGGTGCGGCGGTTGAGACGGTCGTAGAGGTAGCGGGTGGTGTGACCGCGCGCGTCGGTGACGGTGGCGACGTTGCCGGCCTCGTCGTAGGTGGTGACGGTGGCGCGGGCGGAGTCGATATCGCCGTCGCGGGTGAACACGAGCGCGTCGCCGTCGACGTTGACCGTGAACTGCGCGGGCGTCGCGCCGGGCGGGGTGACGCGTGTGCGCCGTCCGGCGGCGTCGTAGGCGTAGGCCGTGCGGTTGCCGAGGGCGTCGTAGTTGTCCGTCACCCGTCCCGCGAGGTCGTAGCGCGTTGCAGAGAGCAGTGTGCCGGAACCGGGTGCGGCGGCGACGGCGTCGGCGCGGGTGGCGACGGTGGCGTCGAGCTGATAGCTGGCGATGACACGGCCGAGCACGTCGTAGCAGGTGCGGGTCCAGCGGCCGGCGCGGTCTTTGGCGAGGATGCGGCGGTTTTCGGCGTCGTAGGCGAATTCCTCGGTGTAGGTGGCTTTGAGCGGAGCGCCCGAATCATCGGCGCCGATGGTGACGGGCGGGTAGGTGGTGAGGACGAGGTTGCCACGCTCGTCATACTCGTGGGAGGTGACGCGGCCGAGCTCGTCGACGAGGGTGGAGGGGTTGCCGTTCGCGTCGTAGTCGGTGCGGGTGAAGCGCGGCGCGTCCTCGGTGTGGCCGGGGAGGTAGGTGAAGGTGACGCGGCCTTCGCCGTCGTATTCGTAACGGGTGACGAGGGTCTGGATGCTCAGGTCGGCGCGGGTGACGGTGCGAGTCTCGGACTCCACGCGGCCAAAGTCGTCGTAATCGTAGGTGGTGGTGACACCGGGTTCGGCGGGGGAACGGTATCCGACGGTCTGGGTGCGGAGGCGGTCCTGGTCGTCGTAGGTGGAATGCGTCTGGGCGCCGGAGGCGTCTTGGAGGACGCGGAGGTTGCCGCGTTGGTCGTAGGAGAGGAAACGGGTCTCGTTTTGTGCGGCATCGACGAGCTTCTCCGGCTGGCCGCGGGCGCCGCGCGGGGCGTCGGCGGGGTGGTATTCGTTGGTCGTCGTGCGGTTGAGCGCGTCGGTGACGGTCAGCGGGTTGCCGCGTGAGTCGTAGGTGGTGGTCGTCGTGCGGCCGAGCGGATCGGTCTGGGTGAGGACGTGTCCGGCGGAATTGTAGGTGTAGCGGGTAACGTGGCCGAGCGGATCGGTCTGGGTGAGCACATCGCCGGCTTCGTTGTAGGTGTAGGACAAGACCGAGCCGTCGGCCTGGACGGTGCGGGTGACGTTGCCCTCGGCGTCGTATTCGTGGCGGGTGACGTGGCCGAGGCGGTCGACGATCTTTTCGACGTTGGTTTCGTCGCGGACGAACTCGACGGGATTGCCCGCGCCGTCGAACTGCGCGACGAGGCGGCCGTCGGCGTCGTATTCGTTGCGCAAGGCGAGGGCGCCGCGGGGATCGACGATGTTTTTCAGGTAGTGGGCGAGGTGCGCGTCGGCCGGCGCGGTCGAGCCGGTGTAATACTCGTAGGAGGTGAAGGCCTCGGCGCGGTCGAGCACGCCTTGGAGATCGCCGTGCCGGTCGTAGACGTAGTCGATGTAGGCGCCGTAGGGATCGCGCAGGCTTTCGATGCGGCCGGTGGAGTCGCGGTTGATGACGACGCTGCGGGCGGGGGCGGGGTTTTCGGAGCCCGCGTCAGCGGCCTTTTGGGTGATCTGGGAAACGCGGCCGGTGGCGGAGTCGCGCACGAGTTCGAGGCGGTTGCCCTGGAGGTCGGCGATGGATTCGAGGCCGTCGCGCTCGTTGAGGAGGTAGACGGTGCCGTCGTCGGCGGTGTAGCGGAAGCGGGTTGCGTCGAAGACGGGCGCGTCGGGATCGTAGTCGGCGCGGAGCTGGACGGAGCCGGACGCGGCGCCCTCGACGAGCCAGGCGGGGGCGGTGTCGACGAGCTCCAGGGTGCCGCGGGTGCGGGCGTTGGCGGGGCGGAAGCGGATGCGCGCCTCGGTGATGGGGAGCGTGAAGCTCTGGTTGGCGTCGAGATCGAGGCCGAAGAGCATGGAGGCGAGCACGGCGGTGCCGTCGGCGCCGGTGCCGGTCTGGACGTCGAGGTAGGCCTCGAAGGTCTGGAGCGTGTCGTCGGGGAACGAGAGGGTGACGAGGTGCTTGACCGCGCGGGCGCCGGAGGGCGGCGTGTCGGGGTCCAGCGTGTAAAGATAGTAGGTGCTGCTGAAGGCGTCGAAGGTCTGGACATCGAGAAACCAGTCGCGACCGAGGGCGCGATTTTTCCGGACCTTCACGGAGTTGACGCCGAGCTTCCAGCCATGGCCGAAGTCGCCGGGCGTGGCGCGGTCGCGGGTGTCGTAGCTTCGGATGATTTCGACGGGAAGGCCGGCGAAGGGGAGGGAGAGGTCGCGGAAGGCGACGGAGAAGACGCCGACCTTGCGACGGCCGTCGACGGTGACGCGCACGGGGTCGGAAACGAGTTCGGCGCCGGTGCGGGTGGCGAGGACGAGGCGGAGATCGTAGAGGCCGTTGCGTAGGAGGCCGGGATCGAAGGTGCCCAGCGCGCCGGCGGTGGATCCGGAGCCGACCGACGACTCGGCCGAGGCGAAGTCGATCCACGGAGCGGCGGTCTCCGCGGCGGCGCGGTATTGGAGACGATAGGAGGCGAAGTCGGGGTCCTGCGCGAAACCGGTGACGGTGACGGGGGCGGTGATCGTGTCGTCGTAAACGGGCGCGACGATGGAGACGGAGCCCTCGATGGTGGCGCCGGCCGGCAGGACGGTGACGCTAAAACGGGAAGTTTCCGCCGAGGCGCCCAAGGCGTCGCGGGCGACCGCATAAAAGGTGTAGGCGCCGGGGGCGAGGTCGTCGAAGTCGGCGGCGAAGGGCGCGGTGGTGTCGGTCAGGCGCCGTTCGGTCGTGGCGGGGGCGGGGCCGGTGGCGACGAAGTCGACCGCGACGGCGTCGCCGTCGGGATCGGACGCGACGGCGTCGGCGTAGAGCTCGTCGGAGCCTTGGATCACGCGGGTGGGCGGGAAGGTCGCGACGAGGGCGGGGGCCTGGTTGCGTGTGCCGACGACGGTCACGGTGGTCGAGGCGGCGGTGGAGAGATCGCCGTCGGAGACCGTCAGGGTGAGCGTATAGGCGCCGGGCTGAACGAAGGTGGCGACCGTCTCGGCGGCGGACGGCGTGCCGAGGACGACGCCGCGGGTGTTGTCGGCGCGGTCGGAGGTGAAGCTCCAGGCGTAGGTCAACGCGGAGCCGGGGAGACCGTCGTCGGCGATGGCGGTGCGGAGGGTCGAGGCGGACCCCAAGGCGGCGGCGAACGGCGCGGGGATGCTGACCGAGGGGGCTTGGTTGGTCGGCGGGGAGACGGTGACGGCGACCTCCGCGATGCTTGTCAGTTCGGAGTCGGAGACGGAGAGGCGCAGCAGGTAAGCGCCGGCGACCGGGAACGTGACGTTGGTCTGGAGCGCGGCGGCGTCGGTGAAGTCGGCGGCGGCCGGGCCGGAGACCTGTGTCCAGGCGTAGGTGAGCGGAGCGCCAACCGGCTGGCCGTCGTCGAGGGCGGCGGCCACGAGCGAGGCGGGTTGCCCGGCGAAGGCGGAGTCGGAGCCGAGCGCGGCGGCGACGAGCGGGGCCTGGTTGGGCGCCGCTTCGACGGTGACCGCGTAGGTATGCGTGGCGAAGAGTCCGCCGGCGCCGTGGGCGCCCTCGGTCACGGTGAGCTCGATGGTGTAGGCGCCGGGAGCGGGGAAGAGGAGCGTGCAATCGGCGGCGTCGGGGTTGCCGAAGGCGACGGCGGAACCGGAGGCGTCGGTTTGCGTCCAGCGGTAGGTGAGGGCGTCGCCGGCGGGCAATCCGTCGTCGGTGACGGAGAAGGGGAAGACGCGGGCGACGCCGGGACCGACCGTGATGGCGACGGGCGCGCCGATGCGCGGGGCCTGGTTCACGCGCGGGCCGACGGTCACGACGACGTCGTCGGGCTCGGAGACGAGTTCGCCGTCGTCGGCGGTGAGACGCAGCGTGTAGGTGCCGGCGCGGGAGAAGCGGACGCGTTGCACCAAGCCGTCGGGAGCGGTCGGGAGGCCGGACTCGTCGACGAAGCCGACGTGGGCGGCGTCCGTCGAGGGCACGACCTGCCAGAGGTAGGTCAGGCGGCCGGGGTTGAGCGGCAAGTCGTCGTCGGACGCGGCGCCGTTGAGGACGAGCGTCTGGTTTTCGGAGAGGGCGATGTCGGAGCCCGCGGCGACGACGGGGGCGTGGTTGAGCGGGCTGGTGACATGGAGGGTGAGCTCGTCCTGGCCGGAGAGGAGACCGTCGCTGGCGGCGAGGCGGACGACGTAGATGCCGACGGCGGAGAAGGAGAGCGTAGTGTCGCGGCTGGTGGCGTCGCCGAAGGTGACGGCGCCGCCGACGGGGGCGCTGAGCTCGGTCCAGGAGAAGACGAGTTCGCCGTTTTCGGGGAGACCGTCGTCTTGCACGACGGGGCGGGCGTGGAGCAGGGTGTCGCGTGAGAGCGAGAGGTCGGAACCGAGGCTCACCTGCGGGGCGGCGTTGCCCCGGGGGCCGACGATGACGGTGAGTTCGTCGTGGGCGGAGCGATCACCGTCGGAAGCCGTGAGGCGCAGGACGTAGGTGCCCTGGGCGAGGAAGGTTATGGCGGTGTCGAATTGATCGCGGGCGTCGGGCGCGGGATTGAACTCGACCGCGCCGGGGCCGGAGCGTTTGGACCAGGAGGCGGTGAGCACGGCTCCGGCCGGGAGGCCGTCGTCGTTGCTCACGACGGCGGGGACGCGAAGGGTGGCGTTGAGCGGGATGGTGATGTCGTTGCCGACGTTGACGTAAGGGGCGGCGTTGGCGGGGACGTCGACGGTGACCGTGAGCTCGTCGCGGCCGACGGAATCCGCGGAACCGACGCGGACGGGCGCGCCATCCAGCCACTCCGTAGCCGAAAGCTCGATACGGTAGACGCCGGGCCGGTCGAAGGTGATGCGGCGCTTGAGCGGATTGGCGGGATCGAGCGGATCGGGAGCGAAGGAGGCGGTGCCGGCGGGGCCGCCTGAAACGGCGGGGGAGTAGCCGAGCTGGCTCCAAGCGTAGGCCAGGGTGCGGCCGAGCGGCTGGCCGTCGTCCACCACCGAGGCCTCGACCTGGAGAATGCCGTTGAGCGGGATGCCGGTATCCGCGCCGATGTTGACCGCGGGCGGTTGGTTGGGACCGGGGGTGATCGTGATCTGGAGATCGTCGTGACCGGACAGGGCGCCGTCGGAGACGGTGAGGCGGAGGACGTAGACGCCGGGAGCGGAGAACCCGATGCCGGGGTTCAACCGGGTGGCGTCGCCGAAGGAGACCGTCGGCGGACCGGAGATGCGCGCCCATTGATAGGACAAGGTGTTGGTCGGGAGGCCGTCGTCGCCGATGGCGGGAGCCGGAAGGGTGATCGACTCGGTGATGGCGAAGCTCCGGTCGGAGCCGAGGTTGACCGCGGGGGCGGTGTTGACGGCGGCCGTGACGGTGACGGCGAGTTGGTCCGCGCCGGTCAGTTCGCCGTCGTTCACCTCGAGGCGGAGGATGTAGGTGCCGGCGGTCTGAAAGGCGACGGTGGTGTTGCCTGCGGCGGTGTCGCCCCAGACGACGGGCGCGGGGCCCGAGACGACGGACCAGGCGTAGGTGGGCACGCCGCCGGCGGGTTGATCGTCGTCGGAGATCGCGGGAACGAGATTGAGCGACCGGTCGAGCGAGAGGGAACGGTCGTCGCCGACGTTCACCTGCGGGGCCTGGTTGTCGGGGGCGACCACGAGCACGATGAGATTGTCGGAGGCCTTGAGTTCGCCGTCGTCGGCGGTGAGGCGTAGGTGATAGGTGCCGACTGCGCGGAAGACGACGCGGGGCGCGGCGGAGGCGATGTCGTCGAAGAGGACGGAGCCGGGGGCGGGCTCGGAAACGACGGTCCAGTTCAGAACCGGCGTGATGCCGAGCGGGAGGCCGTCGTCGCTGACGGTGGTCGGCAGGGTCTCCACGGCGCCGCGCAGGGCGGTGCGATAGGTGCCAGTCAGAACGACCGGGGCGCGATTGATGCCTTGCGGGCATTTGCCGGCGCGGCCGAGGGCATGAAGGCCGGCCACTTCGGATGGGGAAAGAGCGCGGTTGTAGAGGGCGACTTCGTCCAAACGTCCCCGAAAGCCATCTCCCGTATGCGGCCAGCTCAGCGCGAATTCGGCCTCGGTGCGCAGGCGCGTCGGCAAGTCCGTCTGCTCGCCCACGAAAATTCCGTTGAGGTATACCCGGACACTCGGTTCCGCAGGATCGTAGGTGACGGCCAGATGGTTGAAACCCGGGACCACCGGAGTATCGAGATCCAGCCAGCGACCGCTTCCGTCGATAAAAGGGAGATGCAAGGTGATCTGATAATCGAGGGCATCTCGATGCGTGATCCGAGCGTAGACGCCTGAATTGGAATATTCTCCCCAACCCCAGAGCACGCCGTTCCTCCATTGGTATTGGCCGTCTTCCTCTTGCAGTAGCGGATTGAACCAGTGTTCCACCGTGAAGCCCGTCCCGGCGGCAAGATCGAGATCCGTGCGATCTTTCGTGACGATTCCTCGGTCAACGTCGCCGCAGTCCAGGGCCAAGCCAACGTGACCCGCGCCGTAGCTGCCGTTGCCGGACATCGCCCGTCGACTCACCAAATCGACAAGATCTCCGTTGAGAGGCCACCACGCCACCACGCCTGCGGGAAGCGCGTCGCAGGCGTCGGCGACCCGCACCGTGGTCGTGGCCGTGGCGTTGAGCTCCGAATCCGTGGCGGAGAACTCGAGCAGGTAGACGCCGGGGTCGGAGAATGTCGCGAGCGTTTCGGTCTCATTTGGCGCCGAGATGCTGATCGCCGGGCTTGGAATCAACGGCGTCCACTGAACGCCCAGGCTGGATCCGGTCGGTCGACCATCGTCTTGGACGTATCCGGAGAGCGTCACCGGTTGCGTCGGGCGGGCATCGACAAATTGTGGTGCCGCGATGATCGGCGGTTCGTTGGCCGCCACGATCAAGGTATAGGCTTGGGTGGCGGTGAGGCCGGCCGTATCGGAAACCTCGACGACGACGTTCGTTTCACCGACATGTGGCAGACCTACCTCCCAGGTGATACGACCGCTGACGGGATCGATGGTCATGCCGCCGGGAGCGGAGACCAGCCGATAGGAAAGGCGGTCTCCGTCCGGATCCTCCGCTTGCAAGTCGTAGACATACGTTCCGCTTCCCGTGAGCACGAGGGTGGTCTCGAGAATGAAATTGGAGTTGGAGGTTTGCCGTTCCGCAAAAAACAGATCGATCGGATATATTTTCCCTCGAACCAATCCCAGGGTGTCCAAGGCGATCGAAGCCGACTCCGTCCCGTGTATGCCCCCCAGGTCGATAACGCGTCGGCCGTCGATGAACACCCACACATCATCGTCGCCGCTGAAGCTCAGAACCTCGCCGCCACGATGGACAAAGTGAGAATGCCATTCGGCGGTGAAATGAAAATTATGATCCCGCCCCTCGTTGCCGCCGAGGCGGTTGTCGATGGGGAAAAATGCTGTGTTTTCGTAGCGCAGCACCGACGGATTGTCGGCACGCGGCACGAGCGGAAGCCGCAACTCCGCGGTTTGATTAACGCCGGGAACGTCATGAAACCATTGATGAAAGCTCTCGGCGCTCGCGATCCGGCCAAAGCCGTCGGGGCCGGCGAAAACGGGTTTTCTATCTTCGTCGAGGTGCTCTGCGACAGCGGGCTTTCCTGCAGAGCCCGGAGCGTCCTGGAAATCGATGTGCGTGTCGCTAAAGTCGCGAACAGTCATCACCAACTCCGGAGACGCGTTTTGATGCAGCGGGAAGCTAAAGCGAGTCGGAGGCTGGCTCGTGATACGCGGCCGGCCGTTGTCGACGACTTCGACCACCACGTCGTCAGACGCGGAAAGGCTGCCGTCGTTGGCGGAAAGACATAGCCTGTAAACGCCGGCGTGGGAAAAATGAACGGTGGCATCAAGTCGTTCTCCCGCGACGATGTTTGCCTCCGCGGGGCCGTCCTCCTGCGGTTCCGCGACCAGGGCGCCGCCAGGCGTCTTCA
>CBINJQ010000145.1:0-9905 GCA_966251015.1 uncultured Akkermansia sp.
GGAGCCCGCCCGCCGAGTGGAAGAGCAACAACGACGCGAGCAACGGCGGCACCCTCCTGCCGGAGCGCTACGCCGACTGGGCGGCGCGCCTGGCGGATTTCGCCCAGTCCATGAAGAACTCCGGCGTCACGCTGGTCGCCTTGTCCGCCCAGAACGAACCCAACTACACCGCGACGTGGGAAAGCTGCATCTGGACGCCGACCACCATGACGACCTTCGTCCGCGACCACCTCGGCCCCGCCCTGGTCTCGCGCGGACTCTCCACCCGCGTGCTCGCGCCCGAGGTGATCAACGCGAACGGATTTCCCTCCTTCGCCAACGCCCTGCTCAACGACTCCGCCGCGCGTTCCTACCTTTCCCATCTCGCCCTCCATTGCTACGGGGCCGAGCCCACCGCCTTTCCCGCCGCCGCCGCCAACGGCATCCGCTACTGGCAGACCGAGTTCACCGACGATGGCGCCGACTCCGACCCGGGCATGGACTCGGCTTTGCGAGTGAGCGAGGCCATCCACAAATTTCTCACCGTTTCCCAGGGCAACGCCTGGCACTACTGGTGGATCACCCCGAATCCGGCCAACGCCGCGACCACGGGCAGCCTTTATGAAAACAGCGTTCTGGCCAAACGCGCCTACGCGCTAGGCAACTGGGCCCGCTTCGTCCGGCCCGGGCACGTGCGGGTAGAAACCCACGGCTCGGACGACCTGCTCAAGATCAGCGCCTACGTCTCCCCCGCCAGCCGCCGACTCTCGATCATCGTGGTCAACTCCGACTTTGCCGAGCGGTCCGCGCCGCTCGCGCTGGGTAACGGCACCGCGCCCTCGCTCACGCCCTGGGAGACCTCGGCCACGCGTTCGCTCGCGCCGCTGGCGCCGATCACGCCCGCCGCCGACGGTTCGTTCACCCTCGCCTTGCCGGCGCGCAGCGTGACCACGTTTGTGACGGAGGCCTTCAACCGCCCGCCGAGCGCCTTGAGCCTGAGCGGCGCCGCGTTGCCGGAGAACGCGCCTGCCGGCACGGTGGTGGGCGTGGCGGCGGCGACGGACCCCGATCCGCTGGAGAACTTTTCCTACGCGCTCGTCGCCGGAGAGGGCGACGCGGACAACGCCTCGTTCGCTTTGCTCGGCTCGCAGCTCCGCGGCGTGGCGCCGCTCGATTTCGAGGCCGGTGCCACGCGCTCGATCCGTATCCGCGTGACGGATATGGCCGGGGCGGGTTTCGAGCGCGCTTTCACCATCACGGTGCTGAACGACGAGAATGAATACGCCGACTGGGCCGCCTCGTTGCCGGCCGACCAGCGCGCGCCCGGGCTCGATCCCGACGGCGACGGCGTGGCCAACCTCGCGGCCTACGCGCTCGGTCGGGAACCGGGCGCGGGCGGAGGGATGGCGTCCCGGCTGCTCGTCGACGAGAGCGCGATCCCGCGGCTGGAACTGACGCTGCCGGAGCCATTCGCGGCGGACGTCGAGTGTGTTGTCGAGCGGTCCTCCGACCTCGTCGGGTGGACGCCTCTCGCCACCAAACGAGGCGCGGCGGAGTGGAGCGGCGCCGCGCCCTCGGGGAGCGAAGCCGGGACGGCCGGGACGCGGTTGTGGCGTTTCGCCGCCGATCCGGGCGACGGCGGACGTGTGTTTTGCCGCCTGCGTTTTTCGCTGACGGGCATTCCGTAGCGTAATGCCCCGGCGAACCGATTTTATGTCACGATCCCTCGCTCACCCGCTTTCGCGGGCCGCTTTGCTGGCCCTGTGCGCTTCCCTCGACCCCGTCTTCGCCGCGCCGACGACGGATGCTTCGGCCAACCGGCTTTGGTATGACAAACCGGCCGAGAAGTGGGTCGAGGCCCTGCCCGTCGGCAACGGCCGTGTCGCCGCGATGGTCTTCGGGCACCCGATGAACGAACGGCTTCAGCTCAACGAAGGCACGCTCTGGGCCGGCGGTCCCTACGACCCCGTGAACCCCGAGGCGAAGGCGGCGCTCCCCGAGGCCCGCCGTCTGGTCAACGAGGGCAAATACCGCGACGCCGCGAAACTCATCGGCGCGAAGGTCATGGCCCGTCCGCTCGGCCAGATGCCCTACCAGACGGTGGGCGATCTGAACCTGCGTTTCCAGACCAAGGATTTTTCCGACTACCGCCGCGAGCTGGACCTCGAGACGGCGACGGCGACGACCAGCTACACCAGCGAGGGCGTGCGCTACACGCGCGAGGTTTTTGCCAGCGCGCCGGACAACGTGATCGTGGTCCGCCTCACCGCCGACCGGCCGGGCGCGATCAGCTTCACCGCCGGGATGAAGACCCCGATGCGCGCGACGGTTTCCACCGAGGGCGGCGACACCCTGCTCTTGAACGGCCGCGGCGGCGACGCGAATGGAATCGAGGGGCGGCTGCGCTACCAGGCCGGCGTGCGCGTGATCGCCAAGGGCGGCCGCGTGTCCTCGGACCAAACGAGCCTCGGCGTGGTCGGCGCCGACTCGGTGACGCTGCTCATCGGCGCCGCCACCAGCCACAAAAACCATGCCGACGTGAGCGGCGATCCCGCCGCGCTGGTCGAGGCGAGCCTGTCCAAGGCCGAGCGGAAGTCTTTCGCCAAACTTCGCTCCGCGCATCTCGACGACTACCAGCCGCTGTTCCGCCGCGTGACGCTCGACCTCGGTCGCAGCGACGCGATGGCGCTCACGACCGACGAGCGCATCCGGCGTTTCTCGGGGGGCGGCGACCCGCAGCTGGCCGCGCTCTATTACCAGTTTGGCCGTTACCTGCTCATCAGTTGCTCCCGCCCCGGCGGACAGCCCGCGACCTTGCAGGGCCTGTGGAACGAAAGCCTCAACCCGCCTTGGCAGAGCAAATACACGATCAACATCAACACCGAGATGAACTACTGGCCGGCGGAGTCGGGCAACCTGGCCGAGTGCGTCGATCCGCTCGTCGCCATGGTCGAAGAGCTGGCCGTCACCGGCGCCCGCACCGCGCGCGACATGTATGGCGCGCGCGGCTGGGTGGCGCACCACAACACCGACCTCTGGCGCGCCACGGCGCCCATCGACGGGCCCGATTGGGGCATGTGGCCGACCGGCGGGGCCTGGCTCTGCCTGCACCTGTGGGACCGTTATGAATACAGCGGCGACAGGAACCTGTTGAAACGCGTCTACCCGGTGCTGAAGGGCGCGTCCGAGTTTTTCCTCGATACGCTCCAGACCGATCCTTCGGGGCGCTGGCTGGTGACGAATCCCTCGATCTCGCCGGAGAACAACCACCCGCACGGCTCGGCCGTTTGCGCGGGCCCGGCGATGGACCAGCAGATCCTGCGCGATCTTTTCGCCAACACGATCAAGGCCGCCGAGACGCTCGGCGTGGACGACGAGTTTCGCCGCCGTCTGGGCGAGACCCGCGCGCGGCTCGCGCCCGATCAGGTCGGCTCGGCGGGGCAGCTCCAGGAGTGGCTCGAGGACTGGGACATGCGGGTCGGCGACAAGCACCACCGCCACGTCTCGCACCTCTACGGTTTGTTTCCCGGGCGCGACATCTCGCGCCGCGCGACGCCCGAACTCGCCGCCGCCGCGCGGAAATCGCTGGAGATCCGCGGGGACAAGGCGACCGGCTGGGCCACGGCCTGGCGCATCTGCCTGTGGACGCACCTCGGCGACGGCGACCGCGCGCTCTCGATCCTGAAGCTGCTCATCAGCCCCGGGCTGACGTATCCGAATCTCTTCGACGCGCATCCTCCTTTCCAGATCGACGGCAACTTCGGCGGCGCCGCCGGGATCGCGGAGATGCTGATGCAGAGCCGGACCGGCGAGATCGAGCTGCTGCCCGCGCTGCCGAAGGACTGGCCCGCCGGCAGCGTGAAAGGCCTGCGCGCGCGAGGCGGCTTCGAGGTGGACCTGAGCTGGCGCGACGGCCGGCTCGTCGACGCCACGATCAAATCGCTCAACGGCGGCGCCGTCCGGGTCCGCCTCGGCGACGAGGTGCGCGAGGTGAAGCCCGGCAAGGGGCGCAGCTACCGGTGGACGCGATAGCGCGACATCTGGAAAATTGTAGCCACGCCCGTCCCCGGGCGTGGGTTCGGAGCACGCCCGACCAACGCGTTTTCAGTAGAACAGTGGCCGAAAGGCGGGGCGCGACCGCCGGGCGCGCCGCGGCGGAAAGGCAAGGGCGGAGAGGCAAGGGCGGCGGGCCCGGCGGTCCCGCCCTGCCTGCCGGGGCGGCGAGCGCGGCCGTTTATCGCTCCAGTTTCCACCAATCCATCTTCAAGGCCTGCGGGTCGCCTTTGAAGACAAGGAAGACGTCGTGGATGCCGGTCGCCTCCTGCGCGACTGCGGTCTTTGTCGTCCATCGGTCCGGCGCGTTCTCGACGGACAGCGTGGCGACGACGGGGCCGTCGACGTGGTCGAGACGAAGCTCGATGAAGGCCTTGCCGCCTTTGTCACGCATCACCGAGGCGCCGAACGTGCGAGCGGGGCTGGAACCGAAGTCCACGTTCCTCAGCTGGATGTAGGCGTCCGGCTCGGTCGCGAGCACGGCCATGTTTCCGGCCTTGCCCTCGACCGGTTCGGTCTCGACGCCATGCGACCACGCGATGGTCTCCGCCTCGACCCGGCGGCAGGGATCGAGGGTGGCGACGGCGGCGGGTCCGTCCCGGGTCATGTCCGTCTTCACGACGGCTCCCGCGGGGTCGAACTTCAACTGCTCGACGCATATCGAACGGTGGAAGCCGCCGCCGCCCGGAAGTCCGGCGTCGTGATAGAACAGATAGGTGCCCCCCTTGAAATCCACGACTCCGGGATGATTCGTGAAGCTGCCGCCTTGGGCGGGCATCACGACGCCGCCGTATTGCCACGGGCCGACGGGGCTTTTTGAGGTGGAATACGCCAGATGCTCGGGGATCGGGCCGCCGGCGAAGAAAAGGTAGTAGAGCCCCTCGCGTTTGTAGAGCCACGGACCCTCCTCGTAGGACGTCGGTCGTTTCTCGTCTACTTTGCTGCGAGCGCCGAAGGCGGCGGGCGTCATGTCGTGGGCCACGAGACCTTTTTCTCCGATGCTCGTGTCGAGGGAGATCATGTCGCGGTTCAGCTTCGCATACCAACACTTGGGGTTGCCCCACGTGAGGTAGGCCTGGCCGTCGTCGTCGACGAAGACGGCGGGATCGATGTGGTCGCCGGACACGAGCGGTTTTCCGATCGGATCGACGTAGGGGCCGAATGGGCTGTCGGCGACGAGCACGCCGATGCCGCGCCCGTGCAGCGGGACGTAGAGATACCATTTGCCGTCTCGCGTGATGGCGTGGGGCGCCCAGGCGCCGTTCTCGAAGCCGCCTCCCCAGCCCGCGCCGGCCCACGCGAAGTTGCGCAGCGAAGCGACGGCCCCGTGATCGGTCCAGTTGGCTAGGTCCGTGGTGGAGTAGCAGCGCCAATCGCGCATCGTGAAAAAGTTTTTCACCAGGACGTCCTCGTCGTGGCTGGTGAAAACGTAGAGAACGCCCTTGTGCACGACCGGCGCGGGATCGGCGGTGTAGATCGTTTGGACGATGGGGTTGACGGCGAAGAGCGCCGGGCTGCTGACGAGGGCGAGGGCGGCGAGCGAACGGAGGCGGGAGGTTTTCATGCGGTTGGGGAGGCGACGGGGTCAAAAGCGCGCGGACACGGGGCCGCCGTCGTAGGTCAGCGTGCGGGGCCGGCTGTCGGGACCGGCGCCGACGAGCACGAGCGTGAGCTCGCGCCGGACGGCCATGGCGGGGAAGGCTCCCCGTCTCGCGTCGATGTGCAGGGTCCGGGCGGCGTCGTCCCAGCGCATGCGCACGGAGGCGCGTTCGCCGCGTTCGTAGGCGAAGGTTTCGCCGTCGTCGTCGTGGAGGGTGAAGGCGGCGTCGGCCCCGGGATAGACGCGGATCTCGAGCGGGGCGCCGGGCGCTTCGCCGCTGTGCTGCAGCGGTTCGCCGAGGGGCAGGATGGAGCCGGCGCGCACGTGCAGCGGGATGCGTTCGAGCGGCGCGGGGACCTCGGCGGTTTGTCCGCCCGCGCGGTGTTCGCCGGTCCAGAAGTCGAACCAGCCGGCGTCGTGTTCCGGCAAATACACCGGCCAGCGGTCCACGCCGGGAGAGAGGACGGGCGCGACCAGCAGCGACGGGCCGAACATGAACTGGTGGGTCTGGTCCAGCGCGCGCGTGTCGGCGGGGAAATCCATGACCAAGGGACGCATGAGCGTGGAGCCCTTGTCGCTCACTCGCGCGCTCTCACTATAGATGTAGGGCAGCAGCCTGTATCTGAGCCCGAGCCAGCGGCGGCTCTCGGTCTCGACCCGCTCGCCGTAGCGCCAGGGCTCGGTGTCGGACTGGTAGCCGTGCACGCGCATGAGCGGCGTGAAGGTGGAGTATTGCAGCCAGCGCAGGAAACGCTCGTGGAAGCCGGCGTCGCGATATTGGCCGCCGCCGGGGCGGAAGAACCCGCCGGTGTCGGTGGTCCACCAAGGCAGGCCGGTGACGACGTAGCCGAGGCCGGCGGCCACCTGGCGACGAAGGGTGTCCCAGCTGTTGCCGATGTCGCCGGACCACGTGACCGAGGAGTAGCGTTGCTGGCCGGCGAAGGCGCTGCGGGTGAGGATGAGGGGACGGCGGTCGGGGGCGTCGCGGCGGAGTCCCTCGTAGACGGTGCGATTGACGGCGAGCGGGTAGATGTTGCGCACGGTCTCGCCGGGACCCGCGTGCGTGCGACGGCCGAGAAGGTCGTCGTTTTCGGGCTCGGTCGCGTCGAGCCACCAGGCGTCGATGCCGAGCGGGAGAAGCTTGTCGCGGAAGTTTTCCCAGTAGAAGGACGCCGCGGCGGGGTTGAAGAAGTCGACCCACTGGGTGCCGGGGATGAAGAACTCGCGCGCGGCGAATTCGCGGCCCAGCCCGGACTTCGGGTCGATCTTGGACCACACGGAGAGCATCAGCCGGGTGTTTTGCGCGTGGAGAGCCCGGACCATGGCGGCGGGGTCGGGGTAGTCGGCCTCGTCGAAGCGCATGGCGTTCCAGCCGTGGCGGCCCCAATACTGCCAGTCCTGCACGATGACATCCATCGGCAGCCTGCGGGCGCGAAATTCGGCCGCGTTGGCGAGCAGCTCGTCCTGCGATTTGTAGCGCTCGCGGCAATGGATGTAGCCCAGGGCCCAGCGCGGCATCATCGGGGCGGGGCCGGTGAGCCGGCGGTAGGCGGAGACGATGTCGTCGCCGCGCCCGGCGATGACGACGTAGTCGACGCCGTCGGCGGCGGGCGAGCGGAACTCGGTGCGCTCCCGCGCGGGACGGAAACTCAAGGACGGCTTGTCCTCCTTCACGCCGACCACGCGCACGGTGTGTTCGCCGGCGGCGAGGTCGCCGAACCAGCTGGTGGTCGGCGGGAGCCAGAGATTCTCGACGTCGACCATTTTGACGCCGTCGATCTCGACGCGCCATCGACGCGCCATCGCCTGGCCGACATCGAGGAAAAACGCGTGGCGGCCCGCGCGCTCCACCGTGAAGCGGCCGGTGAAGACGCCGTCCTTTCTCACTTCGCGCCGCGTGCCCTCCGTCGTGGTGACGTCCACCGCGTTCGCGGCGCCCCCGGCCTCGCCGCCGCCCGCGGAGAGCTCGACGCGGGTGTCGGCCGGGTTGACCTCGGTGAGCCCGTAGTTGTGCCAAAGCAGGCCGTAGCCCCGGCTGGAGACGAGCATGGGGATGGCGATCTGCGTGTTCACCTGCGTGAGGCGGCGGGGCAGGTCGCGCACGTTGAGGAAGCCGTCCTGGAACTGGCCGAGGCCGAAAAGCCGCTCCTCCGCAGGGGAATCGAAGGACTGCGCGACCGCCCAGGTTTTTTCACCCTGCACCGTCGAGGCGGCCACGAGCCGGGAGCCGGGCAGCTCGCGGAGGAAGGCGCGACCGGTTGCATCGGAGAACGTGATCGCGCCCGTCTTGCGGTCGACGGCGGCGCGGAGCCCGGGGAGGTCGAGGGTGAGCGAGTCCCCGGCCTCGAGCACGCGCGCGGCGGGCGGCTTGGTCGTTTCGGTGAGGACGAGACTGGGTTCCTCGGCCGCGGCGGGGTCGCGGGTGAAGCGGACGCGCACGGCGTTTTCGAGCAGGGGGCGAACGACCAGGCGGCCGCCGTCGACGGACAAGGCGATTTCCTCCGGGCCGGAGGGCGGGGCGTCGGGCGCGGCGGATGCGGCGCAGAAGACGAGGAGAAACAGGGGGGCCAGTCGTTTCATGGGGAAGGGGCGGGAAGACGGGAGCGGCATTTTGTCAGGCGATGGGGTGGCAATACACCGTCGGCCTGCGGCGGGTCCGGCGGTCCCGCCCTGCCGGCAAACGCGGCGAGGCGGGACGGACGCGGTCAGAAACCGACCGGAACGAGATCGAAGGCGTAGCGGTATTCGCGATCAGCGGGCAGCTGGTATTGGCGCAGCGGCCAGGCGCCCCAGGAGTTTTCGCCGCCGACGCCCATTTGCGCGTGGGAGATCTGCACGGTCACGAGGTCGCGCAGCGGGATGTCGGTCGGATGGGTGCGGTCTTGCAGGTCCGACTGGAGGAAGGGGTAGGCCGACATCTCAAGAAGCTGGCCGTCGCTGGCGCGGACGCGCAGACCCTTGCCGCTCGGATTGGTGAAGGCGCTCCAGCGGATGTCGGTGCGGTTGCCGGTCTCCTGCGGTTCGACATAGGGATACCAGGCTTTTTCGACGGGGAGGGACCACCGGGCGACGGTGTATCCGGTTTTCCGATCACGCTGGTTTTCCTCCGGGCCGCGGCCGAACCAGGTCCATTGCGAATACTCGGGCGCGAGCGCGGCGGACAGGCCGACGCGAGGCAGCGCGGGCAGGCGATCGCCGCGCGGGGCGAGGTTGAGGGAGACGCCGATGACGCCGTCGCCGTGGATGGTATACACGAGGCGCGCGGTCGTCTGGCCGACGGGCACGGCGAGGTCGTAGCCGACGACGGCGGCGGCGCCGGGGTGTTCGACCTTCATGGCGGTGACCTTGGCGTCGCGACCGGCGTGCCGCCAGACCTCGAGCGTTTGGAAGCCGCGGTTGCCGCGGTCGTTGTCGGTCGGGGCGCGCCAGAGGTTCAGTTCGAGCGGGCCGGCGAGGAGTTCGGAGCCGCGCACGACGTAGGAGATGAGGCGACCGGTGGCGTCGTCGAAGACGGCCTCGAAGGCGTCGCCCTTCACGCGGGTGGAGGTGGCGCCCTGCGAGGCGCGAGCGACGCGGGTGGAAGCATGCGCGGGCGGCGCGGCGGGGGCGCTCCACTCGAGCGCGAACTGCTCGCGGGAGACGACGTGGTCGGCCTTCGCCCAGGGGCGGTCGACGCCTTGGAGAAACTCGAGATCGAGGTGATACTCGGCGCCCGGCTCGGGTTTTTCGGAGGGGAGGGGCAGCTCGATCTCGACGGAGCCCTGGGGCGAGACCGGGGGGAGCTTGCCCTTGCCGGAGCGGAGGGAGACGCCGTCCTTGCGCAGCGACCAGCGGTAGGGCTGGGCGTCGAGGGCGAGGAAGAAGTGCTCGTTGAACACGAGGACGCGCGGCCGGGGCGCTTTCAGATCGAGCGGCGTGACGAGGAGGTTGCGGTATTGGTGAAACACCTCGGCGGCGTGGGGGTTGGGGGTGAGGTCGCCGTGGACGACGCCGTTGCAGCAAAAGTTGTTGTCGTTGGGTTTGTCGCCGAAGTCCCCGCCGTAGGCGAAATAGCGGAGCGAGCCGTCGGCGGCGCGGTAGCGCGCGGGGTCGAGGGCGGCCGCGGCGGAGCGCTCGCCGGGCGCGGCGGGCCTGGTGCGCAGGAGGGCCTGGTCGCGCCAGTCCCAGATGCAGCCGCCCTGGAGCAGGCGCTCCTGGCGGAAGAGTTTCCAATACTCGGCGAGGCCGCCGCTGGAGTTGCCCATGGTGTGATTGTATTCGCACTGGATGAGCG
>CBINJQ010000146.1:0-9866 GCA_966251015.1 uncultured Akkermansia sp.
GGCGGTGCGGATGGCGAAGCGGGGGAAGCCGGTGCTGGAGCGAGGGGTGAAGAAGAGGTAGTTGGTGGTGCCGGTGCCGAAGTCGAAGACGCGCGTCCAAGTGGAGACCGCGGGGATGTTGACCCAAGTGGAGACGGTGAAATCGTTGAGGGAGGAGACGACGCCGGGGGGAAAGGTGGCGTGCTGGCTGGAGGCGGAGGCGAGGGCGAGGCCGTTGTTGAGGCGTGCGGAGGACCAGGTCGGCGAGTTGAGGAGGGTGGCGTTGCGGCCGTTGCCGGAGGAGTCGGCGGCGATGGCGCCGGAGGTTTCGTCGAGGCGGAGGTGGAGATAAGGCGTGGCGGGGCCGACGCTGACGGAGGTTTGGGCGCTGTCGGCGGTGGCGGAGTCGACGGCGACGGCGGTGACGACGTAGTGGTAGGTGATACCGTTGGTCAGGCCCGTGTCGGTGTAGGCGGCGCCGGTCAGGCCGGTGGCGATGGTGGTGTAGGGACCGCCGGATACGTTGGCGCGCTTGACGGTGTAGCTGGCGACCGCCGAAGGGGAGGCGGTCCAGGAGAGGCTGGCCGAGGTGTTGCCGGCCAGGGCGGACAGGTCGGTCGGCGGGAGGATGCTCGGGGCGAGGGTGTAAGTGACCTGGCCGGCGACGGAGGTGTCGAAGATGGCGGTGTAGCCGGGGCCGTTCCAGGTGAAGGAGGGCGTGCCGGTGATCGTGCCGGTGCAGGTGTAGAGCGTGTAGGTGCCGGCGGAGAGCGTGGCGCCGGCGACGGGGGCGACGGTGACGGCGCCGCCGAAGGTGAGGTTGCCGGCGATGGCGAGCGGGCCGGCGGGGTTGGCGAGGAAGGTGGAGCCGGAGTTGAAGGTGGCGTTGCCGGTGAGCGCGCCTTGGCCGCCGAAGCCGGCGCCGGAGGAGACGGTGACGCGGGTGCCGGAGAGGGAGCCGCCGGCGAGGACGAGGCGGCCGGCGGAGACGGTGGTGTTGCCGGTGTAGGTGTTGGCGCCGGCGAGGGAGAGGGCGCCGGTGCCGATCTTCGCGACCTGCGAGGTGCCGCTGATGACGCCGGAGAAGGTGGTGTCGAGGTTGCGTGCGCCGATCTGCCAGATGGCGGGGTGGTTTTGGCCGAGGCCGGAACCGGTGCCGGCGTTGAGGACGGAGCCGGCGGCTCCGGAGAGGGCGCCGATGGCGATGGTGTTGGTGCCGCTGACGCGGGAGTAGGCGTAGACGTTGGCGGCGAGGTCGAGCCACGCGTTGCCGAGGCCGGCGGGGTTGGCGATGCGGAAGTCGCCGCCGTCGCCGTCGGTGACGACGTTGATGCGGCCGGCGAACGCGGACCAGTTGCCGGTGACGTCGGTGCGGACGTAGGGGGTGAAGAAGGTGAAGACGCCCGCGCCGGAGAGGGCGCCGCCGAAGTTCATGCGGCCGTTGGCGTCGACGCGGCCGGTGGAGCCGGAGGGGACGACGACGGGCCAGAAGGCGCGGCTGTCCACCCCGTCGAAGTCGCCGACCGAGGTGTCGGAGAGGACGAGGGTGCCGCCGGAGAGGGTGACGGAGCCGGAGCCGAGGCCGTATTGGATGGGGCTGGTGGGCGAGTTGTCGGTGCGCGAGGCGGTGAGCACGACGGTGCCGCCGGTGATGACGGTGCCGCCGGAGTAGGTGTTGACCGCGCTGATGAGGAGGCGGCCGGGGCCGGTCTTGGTGAAAGAGCCCGTGCCGACGATCGGTCCGCTCAGGCTGAGGAGCGAGGAGGAGGCCGGCAGGTCGAGCGTGCCGCCCGAGGCGCCGAGGGTCATGCCGCGGAAGGTGCTGGTGGAGCCGGAGGAGAGGCGGAGGGCGCCGCCGTTGAGAACGAGGTTTGCGGAGGCGTTGGAGCTGGCGCCGAGGGGGCTGGGCTGGCCGCCGTCGGCGAGGGAGGAGACGGCGACGACGCCGCCGTTGATGACGGTGGGGCCGGTGTAGGTGTTGGTCGTCGAAAGAGTCAGGACGCCGGCGCCGCTCTTGGTGAGGCCGCCGGAGCCGCCGATGCCGCCGAGGCCGGAGAAGGTGTAGTTGGCGGAGGAGTCGACGACGGTGGAGGCGGGGTAGCGGAACGCGGAGAGGGTGACGTCGGGGCTGGAGGCGCCGGTGTCGTCGAAGCGGACGGCGTCGCCGGTGACGAAGACGTCGGCGACGGAGTTTTTGAGCCAGCCGGTGCCGGAGGCGGAGGCGAGGGCCCAGGAGCCGGAGTTGCCGCCGGCCCAGGTGACGGTGTCGGCGGCGCGGGTCGTGCCGACGGTGAGGGTGATGGCGGAGCCGGTGTTGGCGAGGGTGCAGGGGTAGGCCTCGACACCGCGCGGGACGAAAGCGCCGAGGTTGCCGGAGAAGGTGCCGGTGTAGGTGAAGAGCGTGTAGGTGGCGCCGGGGGCGAGGGTGCCGTCGAGGAGGTTGATCTGGAGGTAGACGGCGTTGAGGCCGGAGGTGGAGAGGTTGCCGGTGATGGCGAGGAGATCGTTGGGGCCGGCGGGGGTGGCGGAGAGGTCGAGGTGGACGACGGACTGGTTGGCGAAGGAGACGCCGCCGGCGAGTTGCAGGGCGCCGGCCTGGCCGATGCCGCCGGGGGCGAGGGCGGCGCGTATTTCTGAGACGGATACGGGCTGGGAGACGACGCCGGAGCCGCCGAGGACGCCGCGGCTGTCGACGCGGACGGCGCTGCCGGAGAGCCGGCCGTTCACGAGGAGGGCGCCTTCGCTGACGACGGTGGCGCCGGCGTAGGAGTGGTCGCCGGAGAGGGTGAGCGAGCCCTGGCCGCCCTTGGCGAGGGTCATGGAGCCGGTGAGGGAGCCGGGGCCGGCGAAGGTGTAGGACTGGCCGGCGGGGGCGTGGACGGCGACGCGGGAGGGTGCGAGGTTTTCGGCGAGGGTGACGGGGACGGAGGCGACGCCGGTGAGGTCGAAGAGGACGGATTTGCCGTCGGCGAAGGCGGAGGTGGCGGCGCCGGTGGCGGAGGATTTCCAGCGGACGGAGGATTTGTCCCAGGTGTTGGCCGCGGCGGAGCCGACCCAGGCGAGGTCGCCGTCCCAGAAGGGGGCGCGGGGAGGGCGGGGCATGTTGGGGCCGAAGTAGAAGCCGGGGTGGTGGCTCTGCATGTAGCCCTTGAGGGTGAGGTCGGCGCGGTATTGGGGGTCCTGGAGAAGGGTGTAGGAGCGGGTGGCGGCGACGCGGGTGGTGGAGAAGATGACGAGGGTGTCGCCGGCGCCGTTTTCGGTGACGATCTCCTCGCGCCAGTCGCCGAGGATGTCGCCGTAGAGGGGGACGGCGTCGCGCCAGGAGTAGGTGGCGCCGTGGAAGTTGTAGCCGGTGAGCTGGCGGCTGGTGCCGCCGGAGGCGCCGGAGCTGTTCCACTTGTCGACGAGCTGGCGGTTGAGGGTCTCGCGCTGGAGATCGGCGTCCCACCAGAGGCTGAAGTTGCAGGTGCCGGGCTGGGTGTTGCTGACGGGGTTGCCGAACTGGTCGACGAGGGCGCCGCCGGAGGCGGACCAGCTTTGCTGGCCGGTGAAGCGGGAGTCCATGGGGCCGATGTTGCCGCGGCCGTTGTCGACCATGCCGGAGGCGTATTTGCGCCAGATCATCTGGCCGGTGAGGGCGTCGTAGAGGACGTAGTTGAGCTGGGTGGGGTTGTCCTGCTGGACGGCGAAGCACTCGAGGCCGGGGCGGGCGGGGTCGATGTCGCCGATGTGGAAGCGGTCGCCGTGGTTGAGCTCGTTGATGAAGAGGACGGTGCCGTCGTCGTCGATGGCCATGGCGAGATCGCTGACCTCGTCGCGGCCGTCGCCGTCGATATCGCCGATGCGGAAACCGTGGGCGTGGGGGTAGCTGCCGGCGGGGGTGTCGAAGATCCAGCGCTGGCTGAGGGCGAAGGTGGCGGGGGCGATGTCGAAGGCGCGGTAGTCGTGGGCTTCGCTCATGACAACAAGCGAGGGGCGGACGCCGTCGAGGAAGGCGACGCCGATGTTTTTGGCGTCGGTGGAGGCGCCGATGGCGGAGGCGATCTGGAGGCGGGAGCGCTCGGCGCCGGTGACGCCGTCGACGACGGAGAGGTAGACGGCGGTGCCGGAGCCGGGGAGGGCGGAGCCGTCGCCGAAGACGGTGCCGGCGACGCTCTTGGTGACGACCTCGCAGCGGCCGTCGCCGTCGAAGTCGGCGACGGTGACGCCGTCGTTCTGGCCGGCGCTGATGATGCCGGCGCCCGCGGCGCCATAGTCGATGCGCCAGAGGAGGGAGCGGGTGCGGGTGGAGTAGGCCTCGAGCTTGATGGTGGTGCCGGTCTCGGGGAGGCGGTTGACGACGAGATCGGGGTGGCCGTCGCCGTCGAGGTCGCCGGTCCAGGCGAGATGGACGTAGTAGGCGCCGTCGCCGAAGACGGTCATCGGGATGGTGAAACAGGGCTGGGCGGCGGAGTTGGCGGGGAGGGTCCAGGACTGGCTGGGCGCGCCCTCGACGCCGTTGACCACGGGCGTGACGTGGTAGGTGTTGGCGACGGAGAGGGTCGCGGTGGTGTCGGCGTAGTTGGTGGAGGCGGTGACGGGGGAAACGTTGAGCTTCACGGCGGCGCCGCCGGCGGCGCTGCGGTAGACGTTGAAGGCGATGTCGTCGGGGTCGGTGGCGAGCAGGCGCCAGCCGACGTAGACCTGGCCGGCGGCGGTGGAGCCGCTCCAGTTGTTGGAGCCGTCGCCGCCGGAATCGACGCCGCGGAGGGCGATGACGGCGCGGCCGAGGAGCTCGGGCTGGCGCTGGGCGAAGGCGCGGGGGGCGAGCGCGAGGAGGCCGGAGAAAAGCGCGAGGGCGGCGAGGATCGAAAGCGGGCGCCGGAGAAGGGGTCGCATGACGGGAAAAAGAGGAAAGGGGGGCGGACCGGGAGCGGCCTAGGACACGGGAGCCGCCTACGGCGCAGGCGTGGCGGTGGGTGCGGGGGTGGTGGCGGCGGGCGTGGCTACGAGGGGGATCGTGAGCTCCTCGGTTTTGGCTTCGGGGCCGAGGAGACCGGCGCCGAGGAGGGTTTCGTTGTCGTCGAAGAAGCGGACGACGTTGATGCCTTCGCGACCGGGGGCGCGGAGGAGGCCCAGGCGCACGCGGAGAGCGGGACCGGCGGGCTGCGGGTAGACGAAGGCGAACTGGGGTTCGGCGGAGGAGTTGAGAGCGAGGGTGATTGTTTCGGGACGCAGGTGCGCGTCGCCGTCCCGGATCTGGAGAAAGTCGGGGGCGAGACGGAGGAGGGCTTCGCGGTGTTGCTCGAAGGTGGATGGCTCGAGGGCGCCGAGCTCGGGGGACACGGTTTCGCGCAGGAGGTAGTTGGCCATCACCGGGGACACGATGAGGGTGAGCTCAAGGCGGCCGTGTTGGAGTCGGCCGACGGTCGTGACCTCGTAGGGACGGTGAGCGTGGGCGGGAGCGGCGGCGAACGCGAGCGCGACGAGGAGGCCGAGGAGGCGGAAGAGAGGCGGGAATGGAAGACGCATGCGGGGCCTCACGGCGGGCGGTGAGGGCAAACAGACCAGCGTAGGGGACCCGGGATGCGGGGCGTCCAGATGGGCGGGGTGTTGCCGTAACAATGTTGGCGTGACGGGCGGCGAGCCGAGGCTCGGCGTCGGAAGCGGCGTCGTGCCGCCGCGCTCCATGCGCTCAGTGGCTGACGCGGAGGCGGAGGAAGCGGCGGGCGGCGGGGGAGATCGGTTCGGAGTCGGGGACGGCGACGGGGCCGGCGGTGTTTTGGGCGCCGGTGCTGGACCAGATGTCGGTCCAGGCGGCGAGGTCGGCGGAGGCCTGGACGGTGTAGGTGAGCGCGGGATCGGCGACGCGTTGGAAGTTCAACACCAAGGCCGACGAAGGAACCGAGACCGTGACGAGGGCGGGCGAGGCGGCTTGGGGATCGGCGCCGAGGGCGTATTCGAGGAGGTTGGGGAAGCCGTCGGAATCGGGGTCGGCGTCGTCGGCGGCCGGGCCGGTGGCGGAGGGGGAGCCGAAGTGGGTGACGCGCCAGCTTTCGACAGGGGTGAACGATACGACCGGGGTGGCGGAGACGGAGGCGGAGCGGGCGCTTTCGGCGACGGAGCGGGTGGCGGTGACGGTGTAGTGGTAGGCGGTGCCGTTGGTCAGGCCGGTGTCGGTGTAGGTGGTCGCGGTGAGGCCGGAGGCGACGGTGGCGTAAGGGCCGGCGGAGGAGACGGCGCGTTTGACGGAGTAGGTTTCCGCTCCGGAGACGGCGGACCAGGAGAGGGCGATCTCGGTGTCGCCGGGAGCGGCGGAGAGGCCGGTCGGCGCGGCGGGCGGCGAGGCAAGCGCGGCGACTTCGGCCGCGGTCAGCGCGCGGGCGTGGATTTGAAACTCGTCGTAGGTGGCGCCGAGGTAGGGGTCGGCGGAGAACTGGGAGCGACCGAGGTAGTTGGCGGTGGTGACGCCGAGGCTGGAGGGCTTGAGCGTCATGGCGGTGTTGGAGCCGACGGCGACGCCGTCGAGGTAGAGCGTGCCGGTGGAGCCGGAGAGGGTGACGGCGACGTGGGTCCAGGTGTTGGCGGCGAGGGCGACGGAGCTGTTGATGACCTGTTCGTTGACGGCGGCGGTGCGGATGGCGAAGCGCGGCAGGTTGTTCGCGGACGTGCGCGCCGCGAGGAACAGGTAGTTGTTGGTGCCGGTGCCGAAGTCGAAAACGCGAGCCCAGGTGGCCTGGGCGGACAGGTTTACCCACGTGGAGACGGTGAAGTCGTTGAGCGTGGAGACGACGCCGGAGGGAAGCGTCGCGTGCTGGCTGGAGGCGGAGGCGAGGGCGAGGCCGTTGTTGATGCGGCCGGCGCTCCAGGCGGGGTTGTTGACGAGCGAGGCGTTGCGGCCTCCGCCGGAGGAATCGGAGGCGACGGCGCCGGAGGTTTCGTCGAGGCGGAGGTGGAGATACGGCGTGGCGGGGCCGACGCTGACCGAGGCCTGGGCGCTGTCGGCGGTGGAGGAATCGGCGCCGACGACGGCGACCACGTAATAGTAGGTGGCGCCGTTGGTCAGGCCGGTGTCGACGTGGGCGGTGCCGGTGATGCCGGTGGCGATGGTCGTGTAGGGACCGCCGGACACGGCGGCGCGTTTTACAGTGTAGCTGGCGGCCGAGGGCGAGGCGGAGGCCGTCCAGGAGAGCCGGGCGGACGCGTCGGCGGGGAGCGCGGTCAGGTCGGTGGGCGGGAGGATGCTGGGCGCCAGGGTGTAGGTGACCTGGCCGGCGACGGAGGTGTCGAAGGTGGCGGCGTAGCCGGCGCCGTTCCACGAGTAGGTCGGCGAGCCGGTGCGGGTTCCCGTGTAGGTGTAAAGTGTATACGTGCCGGCGGAAAGGACTGCGCCGGGGACGGGGGAGACGGCCACGTTGCCGGAGAAGGTCAGGTTGCCTGCGATGGCCAGCGGGCCGGCGGGATCGGCGAGGAACGTGGAGCCGGCGGCGAAGGCGACGTTGCCGGTCACGGAGCCCCGCCCGCCGAAGCCGGCGCCCGAGGCGACGGAGACGGCGGAGCCGGAAAGGGAGCCGCCGGAGAGGAGTAGTTTACCGGCGGATACGGTGGTGTTGCCGGTGTAGGTGCTGGCGCCGGAGAGGGTGAGCGCGCCGGCGCCGACCTTGGCGAGCGCGGAGGAACTGGTGGAGTTGGTGATCGTGCCGGCGAACGTCGTGTCGAGGTTCTTGCCGCCGACCTGCCAGGTGACGGGGCGGTTGGCGTTGGTGTTGCCGGAGAGATTGCCGACGCCGGAGAGCGCGCCGATGGCGAAGGTGTGCGTGCTGTTGACGATCGAGTAGGTCGAGGTGTTGGCGCCGAGGTTGAGCGTGGCGTTGGCCATGCCGTTGGTGTTGAAGAGGCGCAGGTCGCCGCCGTCGGAGTCGGCGGTGAGGTTGAGCACGCCGGCGAAGGCGGACCAGTTGCCGGTGATCTCGGTGCGGATGTAGCTGGTGTAGAACTCGAGGGTGCCCGAGCCGCTCAAGGCGCCGGCGAGCGTGCTGCGGCCGTCGGCCTCGAAGCGGGCGCTGGCGCCGGCGGGCACGGTGATCGGCCAGGAGGACGTGTTGTAGGAACCGGTGTTGTCATACATCCGGAGCGTGCCGCCCTGGAGGGTGATGCCGCCGGTGCCGAGGCCGTTGGTGTTGGCGGCGTCGGACGCGAGGACAAGGGTGCCGGCCTGGAGGACGGTGCCGCCGGTGTAGCTGTTGGCGTTGGCGAGGATGAAGGTGCCCGTGCCGGTCTTGGTGAGCGCGCCGGAGCCGGTGATGCCGCCGCTGATCTGGAAGGTGACGGGGGTGTCGATGACGCCGCCGTTGGCGCCGAGGGTGAGGGCGCGGTTGGTGTTGGTCTGCGAGCCGGCGAGGCGGAGGGCGCCGCCGTTCAGAACGAAGTTGGACGCGGCCGCGGAGGAGGCGCCGATGGAGCTGGGCTCGCCGCCGTCGGCGAGGTTGGCGACGGCGAGGACGCCGCCGGTCACGGAGACCGGGCCGGTGAAGGTGTTGGTGGTGGAGAGGGTGACGGTGCCTGTGCCTGACTTGGCCAGGCCGCCGGAGCCGGCGATGGCGCCGGAGCCGGAGACGGTGTAGTTGGCGGAGCCGGAGAAGGCGATGCCGTCGACCGGGGCGGCGACGTTCAACGTGACGGCGGGGCGGGACGCGCCGGTGTCGTCGAAGAGGACGGAGTCGCCGGAGACAAAGACATCGGGCGAGCCGGAGAGTCGCCAGTTGGCGGTGTTGGCGAGGTCCCAGGCGCCGTTGACGGAGCCGGTCCAGGTGACGGCGGCGGCGGGGCGGGTGACGGGGATGGTGAGCGTGAGCGCGCCCGAGCCGAGGGACAGGTTGTAAGGCGTGCCTTCCGGAACGACGACGGAGAGGTTGGCGGAAGAACCGGCGAGCGTGCCGCCGTAGGTGGCGAGCGTGTAGGCGCCGGGCGCGAGCTGGCCGGAGAGCGGGTTGATGAAAAGGGTGACGGTGCCGGAGAGGGAAAGATTGCCGGCGATGGAGAGGCGGTCGTTGGCGAGGGTGGTTCCCGACGGGTCGGTGGAGAGGTCGAAGGCGAGCGTGGAGCCGTCGGCGGCGGCGAGGTGCGAACCGAGGGCGAGGGCGCCGGCGGAATTCATGCCGGCGCCGGGAGCGAGGGCGGCGCGGTATTGGAGGGAGACGGGCTGGGCGACGGAGCCGGAGCCGGTGAGACGGCCGCCGGCGAGGCCTTTGGCGAGCGGGCCGCCCCAGGTGCCGCCCCAGACGGTGACGGCGGAGCCGGTGAGAGCGCCGTCGACGCGGAGGGCGCCGTCCCAGACGGTGGTGGCGCCGGTGAAGGGATGGGAGCCGGTGATGACGAGGGAGCCGGCGCCGGCCTTGACGAGCTTCATGGAGCCGGCGAGGGAGCCGGATGCGCCGTCGAACGTGTAGTCAGTGGGTGAATACACAGTGACCTCGCCGGGCTGGAGCGCGCCGGAGAGGGCGACGGGGGAGGCGTTGGAGCCGGCGAGGTCGAAGCGGACGGAGTCGCCGGGAGCGAAGGCGGCGGAGCCGGAAGCGGAGGTGTTTTTCCAGGCGGCGGTGGAGCCGGCGTCCCAGGTGGAGGCGCCGGAGCCGCCGGCCCAGGCGAGCGCGGCCTTGACCATGGGAGGGGGCGGCGGGGCGGTCATGCCCACGCCGAGGTAGTAGTCGACGTTGGAGCCCTGCACGTAGCCCTTGGTGGTGGCCTGGGTGCGGTAGGCGGGGTTGTGCATGAGCGTGTAGAGCCGGTTGGTCGCGACGTTGTGCGTGGTGAAGATGCGGAGGGCGGTGTAGTCGTTGGCGACCACGACAACCTCCTCGCGCCAGTCGCCGAGGATGTCGCCCCAGAAGGCGGGGCGGCCGCCGTAG
>CBINJQ010000147.1:0-9851 GCA_966251015.1 uncultured Akkermansia sp.
CAGCTCGGCGACATCCTCGGCCACATCGAGCAGCTCAAGCAGGTGAACGTCGACGGCGTGGAGCCCACGGCGCACGCCACGCCGATTTTCAACGTCCTTCAGTCTGACGAAGCGCGCCCCGGACTTCCGGTCGAGCAGGCGCTTCGCAACGCCCCCGCCCAGCGCGACAACATGGTGCTGGTGCCGCGCGTGGTCGAGTGACCGCCGTTTTGGAACGCGGCGGCTAAAGCGTTTCGAATATAACTGTAGCCGTTTTATCGCCTTTGTGGGTAGGGCGGGACCGCTGGGCCCGCCGCCTTTGCCTCTCAGCCTTCGCCACTCCGACGCGGCGCGCCCAGCGGTCGCGCCCTACCTTTCGGCTACAACTTTACTTGAAATGCTCTAAGATTTCCGGTCCGCGACGGGAGTCGCCGAGGCCGAGGCCAGGTCGGCATCCAGCGGAAATGCCCCCGCCGAGCCGTGCGGAACGGCGGGGGGCGTGCGGGCGGAAGTCGCGGACGGCGCGGTCAACGTGTGCGGGAACGGGCGGCCCGCCGCGAAGGCGTCGAGCGCCGCGATGGTGCCGGCCGCGATGGAGGCGAGCGCCTCGCGCGTGAAAAAGCCCTGGTGGCCCGTGACGAGGACGTTGGGCAGGGCGAGCAGCCGGGCCAGCACCTCGTCGCGCACCCCTTGTTCGGAATGGTCCTCGTAAAGCAGCGCGGCTTCGTCCTCGTAGACATCGAGGGCCAGCGCGGACAGGCGTCCCGTCTCCAAGGCTTCGAGCACGGAGGCCGTGTCGAGCAGTCCTCCGCGCGAGGTGTTGATGAGCACCGCGCCGCGCTTTATCCAGCGCAGCGTGGCATGGCTGATGAGATGGCGGGTGTTGGGCGACAGCGGGCAGTGCAACGAGACGATGTCCGCCGCGCCGAGCACGTCCTCGAGCGCTCCGAACTCGAAGCCGCAATTCAGCGACTCGGGCGCCGGACGCGGATCGTAGGCGCGCACTCGAATGCCAAAACCTTGGAGAATCTGTCCGACGGCCCGCCCTATCCGCCCCGCGCCGACGATGGCGGCGGTTTTGCCGTGCAGATCGAAACCGAGAAGTCCGTCGATGGAGAAATTGCCTTCGCGGACGCGTGAATACGCCTGCGGGATGCGACGGACGAGCGCGAGAAGCAGGGCGACGGTGTGCTCGGCCACGGCGTGCTGCGAGTAGTCGGGCACATGCGTGACGGCGAGCCCGAGGGCGCGCGCGGCCTCGAGGTCGACGTGGTTGTAGCCCGCGGAGCGGAGCGTGACCAGACGCACGCCCCGGCGGGCGAGCGCCTCGAGCGCGGGGGCGTCCGCGCGGTCGTTGACGAACAGGCTCACCGCGGACGCTCCCTCGGCGAGGGCGGCGGTGTGACGGTCGAGCCGCGCCTCCAGATAGCGCAGGGTGTGGCGGGCTCGGGCGTTGGCGGAGTCGAGAAAGCGACGATCATGCGGCTTGGCGCTGAAAACGGCGATTTGCATGGCGGTTGGGACGATGCCTGCGGACACGCGGGGAGGTGCTCGAGGGAGGTTGCGACGCGGAACGTTGGCGATTGATTAACTCAATCGCAGGCCAGTGGCGAGAGCTCTCTGTGCGATTGCTCTAAATTTAACGTAGGCCGGCGCCAAACGCCGAGCCGTCATGTCGGCGAGGTTCCGGCTCGCCACGCGGTCCGACGGCGGGAGATTGCCGGCATGGATCAGAAAACGCGGAGTTGGCGGCGGGCTTTCCTGCGCTGGGTGCTTGTCGCGGCGACAAGTTACCTCGCGGTTTGCGGGGTGGTGGCCTGGCAAAAAGAGGCGATCTTGTTCCCCATGCACGGGCGCGAGCGGGCCGCCGGCAAACTCGCCCCGGCCGCCTACGAGACCTGGTGGCATGCGATGCGCGACGGCACGAAGGTCGAGGGATGGTGGCTGCCCGCGCCCGGCGCGTCGGCGGAGAAGCCGGCGCCGGCCGTGATCGTGTTTCACGGCAACGGCGAACTGATCGACGATTCGCGGGATTTCGCGGAGGTTTGGCACGAACTCGGGGTAAACGTGCTGCTCGCCGAGTATCGCGGCTACGGCCGCTCGGAAGGCGCGCCGGGCATCACGAGTTGCAAAGGCGATTCGATCGAGTGGTTCGATCTGGTGGCGGCCCGGCCGGAGGTGAGACGCGAGGCGATCCTCGCCCACGGGTTTTCGCTCGGCGGCATTTTTGCCGCGGAACTCGCTGCGGAGCGACCGGTGGCCGGGCTCGCGCTGGAGGGCACGGTGGCGAGTCTGCGCGAGGCGGCGCACGACCGATACGTGGTGCTTTTGTTGACGCGGGAAAACTTCGACGCCGCCGCGGTGCTGCGCAGGCTCGATCCCCGCGTGCCGGTGCTGCTCACCCATGGACGGCGCGACAACGTGGTGGGGTTTCGCCATCACGGGCTTCTCGCCGCGGCGCGCCCGGGGGCGCGGGCGGTCTCGGACGACCACGACCACTATCCGCTCACGACGCAGCAACGGCCGGATTTGCTGCGAGAACTGCTCGCGGGCGCCGCGGGCCACGAGGCGCCGAGGCTCGCGGAAGGGGCCGGGCGATGAAGCCTCGTCGACTGGCGGCGTGGTTCGGCGGGCTGGCCTTGGCCGGTTACATGGCGTTCTGCGCGTTGGTCGCGCAGAACAAGGAGGCGGTGCTTTATCCGAGCCACGGGCGCGAGCGGGCGCGGGGCCGGACGGCTCCCGACGGTTACGAGACGTGGTGGCGCGAGCTTTCCCAAGGCGGGCGCGTGGAGGCGTGGTGGCGGCCGGCGGAGGGCGCGTCCGCGGAACGGCCCGCGCCCGTGGTCATGTATTTTCATGGCAACGGCGAGTTGATCGACGACCAGCGCCAGACGGTGGAGATGTGGCGCCGGCTCGGAGTATCGGTGCTCGTGTGCGAACACGTCGGCTACGGACGGTCGGACGGCACGCCCGCCCTGGAAAACGACATCGCGAGCGGCGTCGCCTGGTTCGATATCGTGGCCAGGCGGCCGGAGGTGAGGCGCGACAAGATCCTCGCGCACGGGTTTTCGTTGGGCGGGGCGTTCGCGGCGCAACTGGCCGCGCGCCGGCCGGTGGCCGGGGTGGTTTTGGAGAGCACCTTCTCCAGCCTGCCGAGCATGGCCCGGCGCATGGGAGTGTGGCTCTACCTCGGCGGCGAGCGGATGGACAGCGCGCGTGTCCTGCGCGAGCTCGATCCGGCGGTGCCGGTGTTGGTCACGCACGGACGCGGCGACGCGGTGATCCCGGTCGAGGAGGGGCGCAAACTCGCCGCCGCGCGGCCGGCGGCGATCTATGCCGAGGGAGACTATCCGCACATTCCGTGGGCCCAAAACGAGCCGGGGCACGCGTTATTGCGCCGTTTCCTCGCGGTTTCCGCCCCCGCCTCGCGTAGCCGGGCGGGGGCGGAAACCGCGCTTGCCTCGCCTGCGGGGGGCTCGGCACCCTGACCCCTTACGTAACAGCCATGAAACAACGCACGCTCGCCCGCGAGGTCACTATTTCCGGCCAGGCCCTCCACACCGGCGAAACGGTCACGCTCACGCTCAAGCCCGCCGCCACCGACGCGGGTTACGTGTTCCGCCGCATCGATCTCAACGGCGCTCCCGAGCTCAAGCCGCGCGCCGACCTCGTCGGCGACCTCGTGCGCCAGACGACCATCCAGGAAGGCCACGCCAAGGTCCACACGGTCGAGCACGTGCTCAGCGCGCTCCACGGCTGCGGCATCGACAACTGCGTCATCGAGATGAACGCGTCCGAGCCGCCCATCCTCGACGGCTCCGCCAAGCCCTACGTCGACCTCGTCATGCAGGGCGATCCCGTCGAGCAGGACAAGGACCGCGAATACTTCGTCCTCGAGGAGCCCGTCTCCATCCAGAAGGGCAACTCGTCCATCATCGCGCTGCCGCACGACGGCTTCAAAATCTCCTGCACCTCTGCCGACGACCGCGGCATCCACGCGCAGTTTCTTTCGCTCAACGTCGATCCCGACGTCTACATGACGCAGATCGCCGCCGCGCGCACCTTCACCGTCTACGAGGACATCGAGGCGCTCATCAAGATGGGCAAGATCAAGGGCGGCTCGCTCGACTGCGCCGTCGTGATCAAGGGCGACAAGATCCTCTCGAAGGAGGGCCTGCGCTTCAAAGACGAGTTCGTGCGCCACAAGATGCTTGATATCATCGGCGACATCACGCTGCTCGGATTGCCGATCAAGGCGCACATCATCGCCACCCGCCCGGGCCACGCGATCAACGCCGACCTCACCAAGGCCCTCGCCGAGAAGCTCGCGGAGAAAAAGAAGGGACCGAAAAAGAAGCCGCGCCCCGCGATGGTGCTGCCGACCGAGACCGAGCTGGATATCCGCCGCATCCTCGACACGCTGCCGCACCGCTATCCGTTTCTGATGGTCGACCGCGTGGTCGAGTTCATCGGCGACGACGCGCTTGTCGCGATCAAGAACGTCTCGATCAACGAGCCGTTTTTCCAAGGCCACTTTCCTGGCAATCCCGTCATGCCCGGAGTGCTTCAACTCGAGGCGATGGCGCAGGCGGCCGGCATCCTCATGCTCCGTCGCGGCAGCAGCGAGGGGAAGACCTCGCTGTTCATGAGCGCCGACAAGGTCAAGTTCCGCAAACCGGTGCGCCCGGGCGACCAGCTCATCCTCAACGCCAAGCTCACCAAGACCCGCGGCACCAAACTCGCCAGCGCCGAGGTCACCTGCACCGTCGACGGCCAGGTCGTGTCCTCCGCCGAGCTCATGTTCGCCATCCTCGACAGCAGCGAAGTCGAGGGCTGATTCCGTTCCCGCCGTCACGTCGCCCGCACCGTCATGCCGACCAACATCCATCCCACCGCCGTCGTGGACTCCGCCGCGCAGCTCGGCGTCGACGTCGAGATAGGCCCGCTGTGCTACGTCGGCCCCGGCGTTCGTCTCGGCGACCGCACCCGCTTGCACCACCACGCCTCGGTGGAGGGCAACACGTGGCTCGGCGAGGCCTGCGAGGTGTTCCCTTACGCCTGCCTCGGCGGCAAGACGCAGGATCTCAAATTCAAGGGCGGCAATCCCGGCGTGCGCATCGGCTCGCGCAACGTCTTCCGTGAATACTTCACCGTCCACGCGGCGACGAACGACGGCGACTTCACCACCGTCGGCGACGACAACACCTTCCTCGCCTACGGCCACATCGCGCACGACTGCGTGATCGGCAGCCACATCGTGGCGAGCAACGGCATGATGCTCGCGGGCCACGTGACGTTGGAGGACCACGTCGTCATCGGCGGCTACGGCGGCGTGCATCAATTTTGCCGCATCGGCGCCCACGCGATGCTCTCCGCAACGGCGAAGCTCGTGCACGACCTGCCCCCGTATTTCATCGCCGACGGCGCCCCGGCGATCGTGCGCGCCTACAACAAGGTCGGCCTCGAGCGCCGCGGCCACACGCCCGAGCAACTCGAGCGAGTGCGCCGCGCCTTTCGCATCCTCTACCGCGACGGACTCAACCGTTCGCAGGCGCTGGAACAACTCGCCGCGCATCCCGACGCCGCGACGCCCGAGTTCGCCCGCATCCTCGCCTTCGCGCGCTCCAGCGAGCGCGGTCTCGCGCCCGGCGCGTGAGCGGCGGAACGCTCCGAATAAAAGCCTACGGCAATTTTAGTAAACCGTAGCCGTATTCGTCGTCTCTCGAGGTAGGGCGGGCCCGCCGCCCTTGCCTCTCAGCCCTTGCCACTCCGCTGCGGCGCGCCCGGCGGTCGCGCCCTACCTCAGGGCGGTGAGCTCGGGTCGCTTCGGCCCGCGACCTTGCGCGGAGGATTTGCCGCGCAGCCCTTGCCAAAGCCAGGGGAGCAGATGTCGGCGTTGCCACCGAAGTTCCTCGGCCCATCGCCGCCGAAGTGTTCGCGTCGGCGCGGCGGGCAACGGATCGCGCCAGGCGCCGTTGCTTCCGGGCAGGTGCAGCGCCTCGGCGAGGGCCTCCGCGATGCGCGCATGGCCGGCGGAGTTGGCGTGGATACGGTCCTCGCTCCACAGGCGAAAATCGGTCGCGACCGGATAGCTCGCTAAATCGACGAGAACGGCGCCGGAGTTGCGCGACGCCCGGGCGAGGGCGCGGTTGAGCGCGGCGATGCGCGGGGCGATCAGGCGCGCGAGCGGCATCAACGGGGCGAGGTCGGGCAGGGTGAAGCTCAGCACGGTCGCGCCGGCCGCGGTGAGCGCGCCCTGCATCTCCTCGATGTCCCGCGCCACCCGCGCCGCGTCGAAGCGCCACCCGGTCACGTCGTTTGTCCCGCAAAAAACCGTCGCGAGATCCGGCCTCAGCGCGAGCGCGGCCCCGAGCTGGCGTTCGCGCACTTGCGCGGTGGTGTGGCCGCGGACGGCGAGGTTCGCGTAACTCAAACCGCCGCCTTGAACGGCGTGGATTCGCTCGGCCAGCCGTTGGGACCAGCCTCGATAGCCGCCGGTTTCGTCCGGATCGTCGAGCCCTTCGGTGGAGCTGTCCCCGAGCGCGACGTAGCGCGCGTAGCGGGGACCCGACGTCGTTTCGGAACGGGGTCCGTCGTGGTCGCGCGCCGGGGCGACGGGAATCGCGGCGCCCGCCGCGAAGGCTCTGGCGACGGGGCCGCTGGTTTCACGCATGCGTGGAGCGTGGGGACGCGGATCCGCGCCCGGCCAGCTCGATTGACGAAAAGTCCGCGGCTCTCCGGGCGTCCTCGCGCCTCCGCGCCGCAGCGGCCCGACGATCAATGATCGGACGCCTTTTCGATTTGGGCGAGCAGCTGCTCCTTGGTCGGACCGGTGGCGTGGGTGACGAAAAAGGCGGTCACGGCGTTGGCGACGACGAGACGTTGTTTGACCGGGAGATCCCCGAGCGAGGCGCAGAGGTAGCCGCCGTTGAAGCTGTCGCCCGCGCCCGCCAGGCGGACGATCTTGGTCTGGCGGTCTTGGATGGCGTAGGCCTCGCCTTCCCTCGCGTTCGACGCGGCTCCGAACTCGGGCGTGTGCACCACCAGCTCGTCGAAGCCGATTTTCTCGCGCGCGACGGTCAACGCGGCGGCGATGGCCGCCGGTTTCAGCTCCGGACGCTCCACCCCGATCCGCAGGAACAGCTCCATGACCTCGTGTTCGTTCATGCTGAAGGTCATCGGTATCTTGCCGTTGTAGGAACGGATCATCTCGAGGCTCCGCATAAACGACTCGCTGGACTTCTTCTTGATGTCGGCGAAGTCGAAGAACATTCGCCGCGGGGGCGTGGCGGTCGCATACTGCTCCATGAAACCGAGGAACAGCCCGTCGAAGTTGGACGTGAGGGACCAGTAGCCGAGGCCCAGGATATCCACGCCCGCGAAGAGCTCCTTGAGCTTCGTTTCGCCGAAGTGGTTTTTGAAATCGGCCCAACCAAGGCTGGAGACCGCCTCGAGATTGCTCATCAGCACCTTCCCGTCGCCAAACTCGAGGGCGATGGTCAGGGCGGGATCGCCGAGGGAAAGGAGTTCGCAGCTGTCCTGAAACTCCTGGTAGGCCGGGTCGATGCCCGCCTTGCCGTAAAGCCCGGGAAGGCAGGGCCTGAGCCCCAGGCAGGCGGCCACCCGGCCGGTGTTGATGGCGAAGCCGCCTTCGCAGCGGCGTTTCGGCACCAGCTCCACGCCGACACCGCCGTCGGCGCGCGCGACGAGCAGCTCGCCGAATTGCCGCAGGCGCTTCATCGGGACGAATTCGTCCGGGCTCTTTCGGACCTCCACGATCTCGTAGGTCTCGTCGACGAAGCCGTCGCAGCCGAGCAGCACTTTGCCTTTCAGGTTATGCAGGTAGTCGCGGTAAATTTTCATGGTATGTCCGGGGGCGTGGTTTCGGGGCGGGGTTATCGGAGAAAGGAGGTGTCCACCGCGTGGTCGATGGCGACGCCGCTCGCGGACCGGAGCCGGACGCCGCCCGCGGTGCGGCGGATGCTCCGCACGGCGTCGAAGCCGTCGGGCAGCGCGGCGACGCCCATGATGCAGGGGATGCGCGTCGGCTTGCGCGGGGAGAGGGCGAGCGAGGTGGGCACGCCCTTTTCCTTCCATGGATTTTTGGCGAGCGAGGCCCCGAGTCCGAGGTGGAAGTAGGCGGTGACGTCCTCGACGCCGAGCACCCCGCGATGGCGGCCGTTCCACGGCGCGTAGTGGCGCCCGCCGTTGGAATGCCAGAGCACGGTGGACGCGAGATGCGCGGGATTTTTCAGGGAGAACCAGACGAACTTCTTTTCGGGGAACACGACGGCGGCCCAGGCGAAGTCGTCCGTGTCCTTGTGATGGATCATGACGAGGTCCTCGAAGCCCTCGCGGGCGGGGAAACGCGTGAGGTTGGCCCTGCCGCCGTCGGCCAGGGGAACCTTGTCCAGCCGCCGAAACCAGGCGCCCTGCTTCAGCGAGGAGTAGCCGCCCCGGGCCGGGTCCTCGAACGGCGCGGGCAACACCTGGGCGAGTCGTAGTTTGCTGGTGGATACGAAACCGGGGCCGTTGCGGTTGAAGTCCAGCATGGCGTGGTGGCCGAGGCACATCCCGCCCCGCATGCCCTCGAGGAGGTGGGCCTGGTAGAGGTTCGTCTCGCCGGGACGGGCCTCGACGGTCTTGGTGACTTTCCCCGGCCGGACGCGGGTTTGAAGGACGGCGACCAGCCGGTCCGGGGCGGACGAGGTCACGGTCCAGTCCGCGTTGGCGGTCTCGCCGTGCGGCGGATGCTCCTCGCCGCGCCACCCGGGACCGGCGCCGAAGGGCGCGCAGAAGAAGTCCCCGCGCAGTTCGCGCAGAAGGGGGATCAGTTCCCCCGCCTCGGGCCGGCCGCACCAGGGCGCGGTGTGGAAGGGGGCGATCATCTGGTCGCCGACGCGAAACTCGACCGGGCCAAGCTGGCCTCCGGTCCGTGTCATGTTGAAGGAGACATTCATGGGGTTCCGGGGTGTCGGCGGCTAGTCGTTGTGTCGCGGGCCGGACGGGTCAACGCGCATGCCTCAAGCCGCAAGCGACACGCGAAGTCCGCCAAAAAAGGAGCTGGGGGCGAGGGTGCGCGCGTGTGCGGGCCTCGCGCGCGGACGCGACGTTCGCGTTTGCCGAGGTTCGCCGTTCGCGCGATCGGCCGCGCGCGTCGCCGCTTTGCCGCGGCGCCGCCCGGTCTTGGGCTCAGGAGTCGCGGCCCGTCGTCCTTGCCCGGGACGTCCGTGGCGCCGGGGCGGATTCAAATGGCGCCAGGAAGGGAATGCCTTCGTCGCGGGCGGCGGTTTCCGGCCGATACGGCGACTTGACCAGGCGTTGGTTCAAGTGACGGGCGATGAGGCGCTGTTCCGCCATGCCGAGCTTCTTAATCGCGGTTTCGATCTCGGTCACCGTGCTCATGCTTCAATTACAACCTCGCGGCCGCCGGCTGGCAAGTCAGGCGGTCGCCGGGCGGGAACTATGAGGCGGGAAACTAGTCCTCAGAAGCGGCCCGCGAGGGGATATGTCGGCGCCTTTCGGGGGCTTTCTCGCGGCGAACGCGCCCCGCGCTTCCGCTACCTCCGGAAAACGCTCCGCCGTGCAGCGGAACGAGGGGCTTGTTTCGTTCCCGCCGCCTCTCCGCGCCCGCCTCCGAAACGCGCTGGCCGTCTCGCCTCGCTCCTCCGCCGTTCCTCCGCACGAGCCCTGCCGCTTGGGGGTTCCGTTGTTTTCAGCGCGGTGACGATGCCGTCTTCGCCGGGTCAAACTCGAGGTTGCGTGGCCGACGCGGCCGGGCAGGCCGGGCAGGACTCACGCGGACGGAGCACGCTCCGCGTGCGGAGGAGCAAGCACGGCGCATGGCAGAAGCGAAGCGGCTGGCGGGCGCC
>CBINJQ010000148.1:0-9820 GCA_966251015.1 uncultured Akkermansia sp.
CAGGGCGACGGGGTCGAGAATCAGCACCGGGCGGCCGTCCCCGAGCTCGGTCGCGCCCGCGACACCGGGCACGCGCACGAGCGGGTCGGCCATCGGCCGCACCACGATCTCGCGATGCGCGCGAACCCGGTCCACCACCAGCCCCGTGAGGCCGTGCTCCGACGCGAGCACCAGCACCGGGATGCGGGTCTTGGCCTTGGCCGGAACGCCAAGGAATTTGCCGAGTCGGATGATCGGAAGCACGCCGTCGCGGTAGGGAATCACCTCCGACTGCTTCACGGAGCGCGCGTCGGCGTCCTCGAATTGGATGATCTCCTCCACGAGGGCGCGCGGCACGGCGCAATCACGCGAACCCGCCGACACGATGAACGCGTCGATGATCGAGAGCGTGAGCGGCAGCCGAAGCGTGAAACGTGTGAGCTGCCCGGGCTTCGTTTCGAGCGTCATCACCCCGCCGAGCTCGTTTACCGCCGAGCGCACGGCGGACATCCCGACGCCGCGGCCCGACACGAGGTCGGCCTCGTCGCGCGTGGAGAATCCCGGCAGGCAGATTATCGAGAGAAGCTCCCCTCCGTCCGGCGCGGACGAGACCGGCAGGCCGAGCGCCTTCGCGCGGGCGACGACCTTGGCCACGTCGACGCCTCGGCCATCGTCCTCGATCGTGAGCAGGACGGAGTGCCCGGCGGACGCCGCGCGCAGGGCGAGCACGGCCTCGGCCGGCTTGCCGGCGGCGGCGCGGGCGGCGGCGTCCTCGACGCCATGGCCGATGGCGTTGCGCACGAGGTGCAAGAGCGGGTCCTTGAGGCGTTCCACGAGATACTTGTCGATCTCGGTGTCCTGCCCGTGAAGCACAAGGCGGACGGTTTTTCTCTGCGCGCGCGCGATGTCGCGCACCGCGGCCGGCACGCGGGAGAAAATCTCGGCGATCGGGACCATGCGCACCCGGGTGATGGCCGCGCGCAGATCGCGCAGCGAACGCTTGAGCGCGACGCTCGCCTCCTCCGTCGCGGTGGGTTCGACGGCCAGACGCACGATGCGCTCCTCGAGCCGCGAGTGTCCGATCACGGTCTCGCCGAGGATGCGCATGAGCTCGTCGAGACGGCTCATGTCGACCCGCACGATGTGGGACGGAGCGATGGACAACCCGAGCGCGGACGAGAGCGGGTCCGCCGGTTCCCCGACGGCGCGCGGGGCGGGCTCCTCGCCGGGCCGCAGTTCGACGCCGTCCGCTTGCCAGGCCTCGAGGTCGGCCGGCGCGGGACCATCGAGCCGGATCGCGAAATGAAACTCCACACCGCCCCGCGCGATGACCGGCTCGGATTTCTCCAAGGTCCCGAGCTCGGCTAGCCGCTTGCGCACGCTACCCACGTTGATCCCGCGCGCATCGCGTTCCGCCGAGGGAACAAAACGCGCGCGCCAAAGCGGCGCGGTCGAAGCCGAAACCGGAGTCGCGCGGGACGCGCCGGGCGCGTCGCCTCCGTCGTGATACGCGGAAAGGGGCGCCAGCAAATCGGCGATTCCCGGCGACTCGCGCCGCAGCCGATGCGCCGCCACGATCTGCTCCATCCGGCCCAGCGCCCGAAGAAACAGGTCGAGCGTCTCCCGCGAGAACACGATCCGCCTCGTCGTGCATGAGCGCAGCACATCCTCGGCCGCGTGCGCGAGTCGCTCGGCGGCTTCCAGGCCCACGATGCCGCAGACTCCCTTGAACGAATGGACGCAGCGGTAGAGCTGCTCGAGCGACGCCGCGTCGTCCGGCGCGCGCTCCATCGCGTCGAGATGCAGCCGGATCTGGCCGAACAACTCGTCGCATTCGACGTAGAAGTCGTTGAGGAGCTCCTCGTCGAACGGCGATGCGGAATCGTCCTTCATCCGGTGGACGCGACCGGGCGCCGTTTGGCCTGCCATGCCCGGATGTGGCCCGCCAGACGCTCGGCGGACAGCGGCTTCACATAGAACATCGACGCGCCGAGAGACTGCGCCAGGGAGATGTCCTGGGTGCGGTCGGAGCCGCTCAACACCGCCACATCCAGCGGCGGGCTGAACGGGTTCTTGCGCAACCAAGTCAGCACGTCGAAGCCGCTCACGACCGGCATCTTCAAATCGAGAAACACGATGTCCGGGCAGCCGGCCCGCCTCGTCCCGTCGGCCGAGCGAGCGGCTTCGAGAAACTGGATCGCGCTCGCTCCGTCCGGCGCGTGCAGCAACTCGCACGCGAGACCCGTCCGCGTCAGGGCGCTGCGGAAGAAGAACTCGTCGTCGGGCGAGTCCTCGACCAAAAACACGATTGGAATAATTGCATGCATCACACTCTCCAAAAGGTAGTTGCGATGCAATTGCAGTGCGCCTTACCCGCTGAATAAGATTGGGCATGGCGTTGTCCCAGCGGCATCCATGCGTGTCGAGTGAATCGCTGGCGGGGATTTCTCCCTTATCACTTAAGGTAAATCTCCGGGACGCCGCCGGGCCTGAACGTCGAACGGTTCTACGGCCGACAGGCGGCCGCGGAGCGCGCAAACTCCAAGGCCCCGGCCTTCGCCCACTTAGGGTCGCGTCCGAGTTCGTCGGCCAAGATCTCCGCGACTCGCGGCGCGCATTCGACGGCCGCTTTCGCGTCCAGGAACAGCGCCCGCGTCCGCCGGGCCAACACGTCCGACACCCGCTGCGCCATTTCGTGACGCGCCGCCCATCGCACCTCCGCCTCCGTGTAGGGCAACCGTGGATGCAGCCGCGTGTCGTCGCCGGCCGCCATCACCGCCACATGCTCGGAGCCATGGACGGAATCACTTCCCGTTGTCGCTCCGAGAAGGGGCAGCTCCGCCGTTGCACACGGACGCGCCGGCAGGCCCCCAAGCCTCGCCGCCAGGCTCACCGTCTGCTCGGCCATCTCGCGATACGTGGTCCACTTGCCACCCGTCACGGTAAGCGCCCCGCCGGGGCCGACCACCATCGCATGTTCGCGCGACAAACTCGCCGTGCGCGCCCCCGACGCGCCTCTCAGCAAGGGACGCAGCCCCGCGAACACGCTCAACACGTCCGTCTCGCGCGGCGGCTCCGCCAGATAGCGGCGCGCATGCTTGAGCACGAAGGCGATCTCCTCGGGCAAGGCGCGCGGTTCGATCTCCGGCGCGGGCCTCGGCGTGTCCGTCGTGCCCACGATCACGCGATCATGCCACGGAACGGCGAACAGCACGCGCCCGTCGTCGGTCTTCGGCACCATGAGCGCCGCATCGCCGGGAAGAAACCGTCGCGGAAGCACCAGATGGATCCCCTGGCTCACCGCCACCAACGGCGCGGCGGCCGGGTCCTCCCGCCGCCGCACTTCGTCGACGAAGACCCCCGTCGCGTTGACCACCAACTTCGCCCGCGCGGTGAATTCGCCTCCGTCGATCACGTCGCGCAACTCCGCGCCGACCACCCGGCCGTTTTCCCGGATGAAGCCGCGCGCCTCGACGTAGTTCACCAGGACCGCGCCGCGCCCGGCCGCGGTTCGCGCGAGCGTGATGGCGAGCCGCGCGTCGTCGAATTGGGCGTCGTGGTAAAGCACCCCGCCGCGAAGCCCCTCCGAGGCGATCGCGGGCAAACGTTGCAACGTCTCCGCCCGCCCGAGCACCCGCGAGGCGCCGAGCGACTGTCGCCCCGCGAGCCAATCGTAGAGCCGCAATCCCGCGCCGTAGAACAAGCGGTCTGTTCGCGTGTAGGCCGGGATGACGAACGGAAGATCGCGCACCAGATGCGGCGCGTTGCGCGCGAGGCGTCCTCGCTCGCGCAGCGCCGAGCGCACGAGGCCGATGTCGCCCTGCCTCAAGTAGCGCACGCCGCCATGCACGAGTTTCGTGGAGCGGCTCGACGTTCCGCAGGCGAAGTCGCCTCGCTCCACCAGCGCCACCGAGTAGCCGCGCACCGCCGCGTCCAGGGCCACGCCCAGCCCCGTCGCGCCGCCGCCGATCACAAGCAGGTCGAAGCGCTCGCCCGCGCGCAACCGGGTCAGCATCTCGGCGCGTTTCATGTTGTCAGGGCCCGGCCCAGTCGCGGCTTCGCTCCACCGCCCTCGCCCACTCCCGCAGCCGGGCGTCGCGGGCCGTCTCGTCGATCCGGGGCTCCGCCCGCACCTCCTCGGCCCAGCGGCTCGCGAACTCCTCCGGCGCCAGCGCGCCCGCGCCCACACCGGCCAGCGCCGCCGCGCCCAGCGCGGTCGTCTCGCTCACGCGCGGTCGCACCACCGGGCGTCCGAGCAGGTTCGCCTGGATCTGAAGCAATGGCGCGCTGCGGCTCACGCCGCCATCCACGCGCAGCTCGGCGAGGCCGCAGGCCGCGTCGCGGTCCATCGCGGCCAGCAGTTCCGCCGTCTGAAACGCGATCGCCTCCAACGCGGCCCGGCAAAGATGCGCGCGATTCACTCCGCGCGTCAGGCCGACGATGGCCCCGCGCGCATACGGGTCCCAGTGCGGAGCCCCGAGCCCCGCGAAGGCCGGCACGAGAAACGCGCCGCCCGCGTCGGGCACCGAGGCGGCGAGCGCGTCCAGCTCGGTCGCGCTGGACACGAGTTTCAACTCGTCGCGCAGCCATTGCACCGCCGCGCCCGCGACGAAGACCGCCCCTTCCAGCGCGTAGGTCGTCTTTTCGCCGAGCCGCCACGCCACCGTGCCGAGCAGGGCGTTGCGCGAACGCACCGGCGTCGCGCCCGTGTTGAGCAGTAAAAACGTGCCCGTGCCGTAGGTGGCCTTCGCCATGCCGGGCCTGAGGCAGGCCTGTCCGAAAAGCGCCGCCTGCTGGTCGCCGACCAGCGCGGAGATCGGAGCCCCCTCCGCCGGCAGCCCCTCCGCGATCGCGCCAAAGTCGCCCGCCGTGTCGCGCACCTCAGGCAGCACGGCCGCCGGAATCCGAAAGAGTCGCAAGAGCTCCTCGTCCCAAGCGCCGGTGCGCAGATTGAACAACAGCGTGCGCGACGCGTTCGAGGGATCGGTCGCATGGACGCGGCCGCCGGTGAGTTTCCAGAGCAGCCAGGTATCCACCGTGCCAAAGGCCAGCTCCCCGCGCTCCGCCGCCGCCCGCGCCCCGGCCACGTTGTCGAGCAACCACGCGAGCTTCGTCGCGGAGAAATAGGGATCGAGGCGCAGTCCGGTTTTTTCCGCGACCAGCGGCTCCAGCCCGTCCGCCTTCAGGCGCGCGCATTCGTCGGCGGTGCGACGGTCCTGCCAGACGATAGCGCGGTGAACGGGGCGACCGCTGCGTCGGTCCCAGAGCAAAGTCGTCTCGCGCTGATTGGCGATTCCCACGCCCGCCAGATCTGCCGCGCCGACGCCCGCTCGGGCCAGCGCCTCGGCGACGCACTCGCGTTGAGTGCTCCAGATGTCCTCCGGCTCATGTTCGACCCAGCCAGGCCGAGGATAATGCTGCGGAAACTCGCGCTGCGCGACGGCGACAGGATGGCCGGCGAGATCAAAGACGATGGCGCGCGAGGAGGTCGTGCCTTGGTCGAGCGCCAGAAGGTAACGGCGGGGCATGGACGCACCGTAGGCGGGACGCTGCGTTTCGCGAGCTTTGGCAGGGCGGGACCGCCGGGCCCCCCGAAACGCCACACCCTCGTTTATCTTGCGTCCCTCACGACAACCTGAGGGCAGACTCCAGCTTCCCGAGGAGCTTGGCCGCGGCGGGACGCACGCGCGCGAGGCGCGGGTTCCACGCCAGCACCAGCTCACGACTCAGCCCGCGCAGCAAAGCATCGTCGACCTGAACAAAACCACGATCCGGCAAGTCCGCGGTCGCGAGCGCCGGCAAGATCGCGGCGAATTTCCCCGAGCGCACCGCCGCCAGGGTCTGCGGAAACGACTGGCACGCGAGCGCGGGCTGGAACTCGACCCCGAGGCTGTGCGTCAGCGCGCGCACTCGCTCCGCAAACTGCCCGTCGGTGGTCTGCGCCGCGATGGGGAGCTCCGCCAGCACGCCGGCCAGCGTCGGCTTTGCCTTCTTCCCGACCAAGGCGGCGGGCGCGACGAGGGTGTAGTGCCACACTCCCAGCGAGGCCGACTTGAGCCCGGTCACGAGCGCGTCGCGGCGAATGATGCCGAAATCGACCCGCCCGTCGGCGAGGCGTTGCACGACGTCGTTGGTCCGGAGATTGGCCGTCTCGAAACGCGTGCCGCGCGTCGCGGCGATGAGCGCGCCGATGCGCGGGATCACCAGCCAATGGATGATGCTGTCCCCCGCGCTGATCGTGTAGTCGATGCTCTCCGCCGCGCAGTCGGAGCGGAAATCGTCGAGCGCGCGGAGTTGTTCGCGGGCCAGCTCGGCCAGCCGCTCGCCCTCGACGGTGAGCTTGAGCAGCTTGCCCTTTCGCTTCGCCACCTCGCAGCCGAAGAACTCCGCCAGCTCGCGGAGCTGCCGGCTGTATTGGCTTTGGCGGATCGGATCGCCGGGCGCCGCCTGCGCGATGCTGCCCGCCGCGTGAACCTCGACGAGGACGCGCAGACGTTCGAGGGAAAGGCCGCGTTCGGAGAAAAGTTTTTCAAACATGACTGTTTCGTCAGGTATCCTGCGCCCTTCGGCATGGCAAGCGTCCGCGGCGCCTGCTAGTTTCTGCTCACTTCACTTCAAACCCGCTTCGACTCTTCCGTCCGCCATGAACCATATCCGACTAAACTCAAACGCCGCCGACCTAACCCGGTCGGGCCGTTGTGCGTCGGAACGTCAGGCGAAACCGACGTCCGCGGATTTAAGCGGCGAAACGATGACCGGATTCCGACCCGGTTATCTTAGCCTGAATCGAAGCGGTGTCCGCTGACGCCGGGAACTACGTCTCACCGTAGCCCGACTCGGCCCGCTTCCTCTTCCGGAAGCGGATTTTTTGCAGACGCGCATAGCGCCCTGCGCCGCCTCCGGAAAACCGGCCCGAAAGGGCCCGATGTTTTTCCAGATCTCCTCGTGGCTTCAACGCTGAGCCCAGTGCCAATCAGCCAAGGTCCGCATCAAATCCCGCGGCCGCCCAAACCATCGCCGGAGAACCTGGCGAGAGAGGGGCGACGGTGTGTTCTTTTTTGCGACAGTTAGTTTATCAACCCCGCGCGGTGCGCCTCTCCGAGAGGCGAAACGGCGACGCCGGCCGCGCGGGGTCCGTTTTCAGTTTTTCATTTAGCGCTACGGACGACGTGAAGTTTTCCGCGAGGCGCTTTTCCCGATCTGCGGTCATTGAGGGCGGACGCCGGAGAAGTCTTCCGGCGCCGAGCGACCTGAGCCGCAGCTTAATTTTATGTCCGTAGTTCCAGAGAACTGCCCGGCTTCCAAACCAGGCGGCCAGGTGCAGCTCCTGCCGGACGGGCCATTTCCCTTTGCGGGTAGAACCAGTCGTTCCGCCGGGTCTCATAAGCCCAGGCGAGGTCGGTGCGACACCGACACCCGCACCCAGTTTTTCGAAGCGTAGCCTAGCAGTTTCAGGCACTCGGCTTGGGACCGAGACGACGTGAGTGCGACTCTCACCGCTCCGACCAATTTACCACCGTCCGCCGGGACTGACGAGGCGAACGCCGAAACCAAACCGATGGTTTCCCGGCGGGCGGTGGAGACCTTTCGAGGAGTAGCCAAGCAGCAACGGCAGCGCGCTGTAAACGCGCCGGCTCCGGCCTTCGCTGGTGCGAGTCCAGCCTCCTCGACCAACTTTCCGGGCAGTGAAGGCGGAGATACTTCGCTCCAAATCGATCCCCGCGCCGCGTCCGCAAACGTGGGCTGCAACAAACGAGCGCCGGCCCGCCGCGAAAGCGTCGAGCCGGAAGGGCTCCAGGGGGCTTCGCCTGTTTTTCTCCCGGAAACATCTTCGGAGGCAGTGAGCGTGCGGTTACTTCTTAAGCGGAAACGGCCCGAGGGAAACCCGAAGCCGTGGGGTGCAAATCCCCGAAACACCGCGCGCGACGTTCTCCTCCGATCTCCCTTTGGCGGGCAGTTAGCCTGCGGATACTTCGACTCCTGTGGTCGCTGGTTCGAATCCGGCCGCGTCGTTCGCGACGCGTAGCTCAGCGGTAGAGCACAAGAAGCCCTCACGGGCGTCCGCGGTCACCATCCTCCCGCCATCTTTTTCACGCGCCGCGTCATCGCGGCGGCATTTCCCAACCCATCCAGCCGCGCCGCAGTCATTCCTCGGCGGGCATTGATCCAACCCCGAAAGGAGGCCGTCATGGCCAAGTTCAGCATCCTCCCCTCGCTCCGCGCGCCCGGCCGCGTCCAACCCGACACCGTCAATCTCGCCGGCGGCCGCGCCTACTCGGTGTCGCCCCGCCTGGAACTCGTGTCGCTTCTCGTCACCACTTTCCTCGAGGACGAGTTCTACCGCACCGAGGCGCAAACCGTCGCCCGCCTTCGCGAACTCATCGCGCGCGTCGCCGATCCGCGCTTCGTCGCCCAGGCCGCGCTCTACGCGCGCCACGCCTGCGGCATGCGCTCCGTCAGCCACCTCGTGGCCGGCGAGCTCGCCCGCGCCGTGAAGGGCGAGGCCTGGACCAAGCGTTTCCACGCCGAGGTCGTGTGCCGTCCCGACGACGTGCTCGAGATCCTCGGCTACTATCTCTCGGTTTACGGCCGCCCGCTGCCCAACTCCCTCAAGAAGGGTCTCGGCGCCGCGCTCGGCCACTTCGACGAGCACCAGCTCGCCAAGTATCGCCGCGAGCACTCCGCGTTCAAGCTCGTGGACGCCGTAAACCTCGTGCGCCCGCGCGCCACGCCCGCGCTCTCGAAGCTCGTGCGCGGAGAACTCGCGCCCGCCGACACCTGGGAAACCGCGCTCACGCGCGCAGGCGAAGCCGACTCCGCCGAGTCCGTGGCCGAGGCCAAGGGCGCCGCTTGGAGCCGCCTCCTCGCGGAGAACAAGCTCGGCTACCTCGCGCTCCTGCGCAACGTCCGCAACATCCTCGAGCACGCGCCCGAGGCGGTGGACTCGCTCTGCGAGCGCCTGGCCGACGAACATGTGGTCCGCCGCTCGCGCGTGTTCCCGTTCCAGTTCCTCTCCGCGGTCGACGCGCTCAAGCAGGGCAACCTGCCCGGCGCCGCCCGCGTGCTCGAGGCGCTGAGCGTCGCGATCGACCACTCGCTCGCCAACGTGCCGCGCTTCGACGGCCGCACGCTGGTCGCGCTCGACTCCTCGGGCTCGATGGCGGGCCGTCCGCAGCACATCGGCTCGCTCTTCGCCGCCATCCTCGTGAAGGCGTGCGAGGCCGACCTGATGGTGTTCAGCGACGACGCGCGTTACCTGACGCTCAACCGCCGCGACAGCACGCTCTCGGCCGCGGAATCGATCCCCTTCGCCTCCGGCGGGACCAACTTCAACGCCATCTTCCAGCGCGCCAATCGCGCCTATGATCGCGTGGTGATCCTGTCCGACATGCAGGCGTGGATCGGCGACGGCGCACCGGTGGAGTCCTTCGCGGCCTACCAATGTCGCCACCGCGTCGAGCCGCGCGTGTTCAGCTGGGACCTGAAGGGCTGCGGCCCGCTCCAGTTCCCCGCCGACCGCGTCTATGCGCTCGCCGGCTGGAGCGACCGCGCGCTGGAGCTGCTCCCTCGCCTCGACCGCGACCCGCAGGCCCTCCTGCGCGAGGTCGAGGCCATCCGGCTTGGCGACTGAGCGTCTCGCTCGTCGTCCGCGTTGCGCGGGGCCGGTTCGTCTTCGGACGGGCCGGCCCCGCATTCCTTTTCTTCCCGTGGTGAAGTCAGAATCACGCGGCCGTGCGAAGGCCGAGCCCCGAGTGCGACCCTCGGCGGGAAGACCACTTCTCCGTTCACGCAAAAAAGAACACGCGCGCGCTCCGCCGCGCCTTTTCCGCCTCCCCGTTTT
>CBINJQ010000149.1:0-9818 GCA_966251015.1 uncultured Akkermansia sp.
CACGGCCGTTCAGCCTCCTCAATCTCTCGGCAAGCGTCTCCTTGCCGCCGGCGCCGTCCGTCCCCGCGAAAATCTCCGCCTCCGTTTCCGGACGCAGCGGCAGACGAGCCTCGCCGTAAGCAAGCGCGAGCGCCCCGTCCTCGAAGACGATCCGCAATTCCCCGCGTTCCAACATCAGCCCGTAGTGCTCCGGCAGCAGAGGGGCGAAAACCCGGGCCCGCCCCGGGTCGGCGTAGTCGTTCCAATGGATGTCGAAGAAATCCGAATACGCGGAGCCCCTTCCGTTCCGCAGCACATCGCGCCACCAGCGGTTGAGCGGCCCGTCGATGCCCATGTGGTTGGGCACGAAGTCCAGCAACAGCCCCATGTCATGCTCGTGCAGCCGGACCGAAAGCCGTCGCAGTCCCGCTTCCCCGCCGATCTCCGGATTCACCTGGTCGTAATCGCAGACGTCGTAGCCGTGCAGGCTGCCCGGCGTCGGCCGGAAGATGGGCGAGCAGTAACAATCGCCGACGCCCAACGCGTGGAGCGCGGGCACGATCTCCGCCAGGTGATCGAAGGTGAAGCCGGGATGAAGTTGAACCCGATAGGTCGTGAGCGGCCGGCGCGGCACGGGCCTGGCAAGCGGCGGCGTCATGCTCCGTCCTCGCGCAGCAGCAAGGCCCCCGGAGTCGGAAACACGATCCGGTCCGACTCCACTCGTCCGGCGCCGCCGGGTCCGTCCCCGCCGAAGCGCGCCTCGTTGCTCGCCAGCCGCACGCGCCAGCGCCGACCCGGCTCGCAGGCGACGAAATCCGCCTCCTTCACCGTGCTCCGGCCGGGCTCCAGACCGACCAACAACAGCCAGTCCCCGCCCGCGTCCTTCCAGCGCAGGCCCAGCACGCCGTCCGCGACCTGCTCCACCGACCAGATCTCTCGCGCCGGGTTGCGAAAAACCGGGGTGGTCGCCCGCAGACGCAGGCAAGCCCGGTAAAGCGCCAACACCTCGATGTGGTGCGGCTGGTGCCGCTCCCCCCAATCGAGTTTGCAGCCGCGGAACGCCTGCGGGTCCTGAGGATCGGGCATGAGCGCGAGCGTGCGCGAATCATACTTCGCACCGTAATGGGCGAACTCCTTGCGCCGCCCTTCCGCCACTCCGGCGCCGACTTCCCCCGGCAGGTCGGTGAAGAAAACGAAGGGAGCGCCCGCCGACCACTCCTGCCCCATGAAGAGCATCGGCGTGTAAGGCGTGAGACAAAGCAGCATCGACAACGCGCGATAGGACTCCGGCGAAACCATGTCGCTCAACCGCTCGCCCAAGGGACGGTTCCCCACCTGGTCGTGGTTCGAGATGCAATGCACGAACTGCTCCGGCGGACGATGTCCCGCCGGCGTTCCGCGGGGGGCGTTTTTGTGCGGGCTGTGCTGCCCCTCGTAGATCCAGCCCGACTTCAGGGCGCGCACGCACTCCTCGACCGAACCGGAGAAGCTGCCGAAGTGGGCCTCGCGCTGGCGCGTCAGCGTGACGCGAGCCGTATGATGAAAGTCGTCGGCCCACACCGCGTCGACGCCCCAACCTCCTTCATCCACCGGCGCGATGACCCTCGCCTCGTTTCGCTCGTCCTCCGCGATCGTGAAGGCGCCGCGTTCCCGCGCCACCGCCGCTATCTCGGCGACAAGATGGGTCGGCGAGTCGTCCTTGATCGCGTGCGTCGCATCCAGGCGCAGCCCGTCGAAACGATACTCGTCGAGCCACATGCAGGCGTTCCCCACGAAGAAGGCGCGCACCGCCGGGTCGGAAAAATTGAGCGTCCGGCCCCAGATCGTGCTCCGCTCCGGATGAAAATAGCCCGCCGCATAACGCGAGAGCACCGCGCCACAGGGGCCGATGTGGTTGTAGACCACGTCGAGAATCACCGCGATCCCCCTCGCGTGCGCGGCGTCGACCAACGCGCGCAAGTCGTCCGGGCGCCCGTAACAGCGCGCCGGGGCGTAGGGCATGACCCCGTCGTAGCCCCAGTTGCGGTCTCCCGCGAAGTCGGCGACCGGCATCAGCTCGATCGTGTTCACGCCCAGCTCCACGAGATCGTCGAGGCGACCGATGGCCGAAAGGAAGGTGCCCTCGGGAGTGAATGTCCCCACGTGCAGCTCATAGATCACGCGCCCCTTCCAGGCCGGCCGCCGCCAGGCCTCGCGAATCCAGCGGTAGGCGCGCGGGTTTATCACCTCCGACGGTCCCTCCACTCCTTGCGGTTGAAAGCGGGACGCCGGGTCGGGCAGAGCCCCGTCCTTCAGCACGAAGCGATACAGGTCCCCCGCCACGCCGAGACCGTCATGGGTTTCCCAATACCCGTCCTCGTGCTTGTGCATCGGCAGGTCGCGCCGGCCGTTCTTCGCGTCCACATGCACGCGCACCCGGGCGTGGTCAGGCGCCCACACCCGATAGATGACGCCGTCGGCGCGAAGGGTCGCGCCCGGGCCCTGCGCGATGGTTTCCAAACCGGCCCAATCAGTCGAAAGTGGATGAGGCATAGGGACGCGCGACGGCGACGCGCCGCCGACGCCACCACGCTAACAAGCCCCGCATCCTTCCTTAATCGGGGACCGGCCCCAACCGGCCCTCGGCGCGATTCTGGCGAGCGACTTCCTCGCTGACGCGCCCTTCGCGACCGGTGCCGGCACCGCATCGCGCTCCGGCGGCGCCGCCTTGCGGCCTCGGTTCCCCGGCGCGCACCCGGTCCGGTCCGCGTTGACAGGCCGGATGCAGGGCAAAAACGTTCGCGCCACCGCCCTCCCATGACGCGCCATCTTCGCTTTCTCCCTCTGATTCTCCTGCCCGGTCTGCTATTCGCCGCCGAGAGCGCCGCCGGCACCGAAAGCGCCGGCTGGCGCGCCACCACCCTTTTGCAGGCCGTCGCCTACATGGTGCTCTTCGCGACCATCGGCATCGTCATGGCCATCGTCGGCTACAAGCTCTTCGACAAGTTCACGCCCGGCGACCTCCATCGCGAGATCATCGAAAACCGAAACGTCGCCGCGGCGCTCCTCGGCGGCGCGATCATCCTCGGCGTATGCGTCATCATCGCCGCGGCGATGCTGGGTTGAGTCGTCGCGGTCGGCGCCGTGAAACGCACCAAACAGCTCCGCCTTCTCCTTCTCGGCGGCGGCATCGCCGCCGGGGCCAACAGCGCCTGCTCGCCGTCCGCCGCGACGCCGCAGGAACCGCGCGTCAGCACCGACAGCTACTACACCAACGACCACTACATCGCCGGGGTCGGCTACTACCACGCGCCGTTCCGGGCCTTCTTTCCGCATCGATACAACCACTACGACGCCGCCACGCGCCGCTACTATTTCGGCGGGGAATGGGGCGCGGCGCCCCACCAAAGCGCGATCAACATCTCCACCCCGACCGCGCAGGCGGCGGCCTCGGCCGAAAACGCGCGCATCGCGTCCACGCGCGGCGGTTTTGGCGGCACCGGCGGCTCGCACTTCGTCCGATCCTGATGCGCCGCCATCTTTGCCCACCGAGGCCGGACTGGCGGAAGCGCGTCGAGGAGGTCGGCCTGACCTATCACAGCCACGAACACGCCGCCTATTGGGACGAGTCGGCCTGCTACGAACTCGACGCCGAGGAGATCGACCGGCTCGAGCGCGCCGCCGGGGCGCTTCATCGCCTCTGCATCGACGCCGCGGAGCAGGTCGTCGCGCGCGGATGGTGGGACCGGCTCGGCATTCCCGAATGCGCCATCCCGGCCATCCTCCGCTCCTGGGAACGGGACGACTTCAGCCTCTACGGGCGCTTCGACCTCGCCTTCGACGGCGTCGGCGAACCCAAGCTTCTCGAATACAACGCCGACACGCCGACCGCCCTCGTGGAGGCCTCCGTCGTCCAATGGTTTTGGCTCCAGGATCTCCACCCCGGGCAGGACCAGTTCAACTCCATCCACGAACGTCTCATCGAGGCCTGGCGTCGGCGCGGTCCGGCCGGCGGGCAGCTCGTCCATTTCGCCGCGCTCCGCGATCACCCCGAAGACCAGCAAACCGTCCTCTATCTGCGCGACACCTGCGAACAGGCGGGGCTGCCCACGGCGTCGGTCGCCGTCGAGGACCTCGGTTGGGTCGCCTCAGAGCGCCGGTTCTCCGACCTCGAAGGCCGCCTGGTCACGGACTGCTTCAAGCTCTACCCGTGGGAGTGGATGTGGCGCGAACCCTTCGCGAAGGAGATCGCGTCCGAGGATCCCGTGCGCTGGCTCGAACCCGCCTGGAAACTGCTCCTCCAAAGCAAGGGCCTGCTCCCCGTCCTTTGGGAACTGTTTCCCGGTCACCCCAATCTCCTGCCCGCCTTCGACGCTCCCGGGCCGCTCGGCGGAGACTTCGTGCGCAAACCGCGTTTCAGCCGCGAGGGCGCCAACGTCTCGTGGTTCGAGCAAGGCCGCGCGGTCGAGGAGCACGGCGGCGTCTACTCGGACCAGGGCTATGTCTACCAGGCCTTGGCGCGCCCGCCCTCGTTCGACGGAAACCATCCCGTCTTCGGAGCCTGGATCGTCGACCATGAGCCCGCCGGTCTCGGCATCCGCGAGGACACCCGTCTGGTCACCGGCAACCTGAGCCGCTTCGTGCCCCACTTCCTGCGCCGTCCATGAGCACGCTCAACCCCACGTTTCTCCGCGTCGGCATGAAGGGACCGATCGACAACCGCTCCTACACGGTGCGGTGCAGAGTGGTGCTGAGCGTTCGTGTCAAAGGAGAGCTGTATTATTGGAACGAATACCTCCTCGACGCCGGTTCCGGCGAACTCGTCACCCTGTGCTACGAGGAGGACGAGACCGGCTGCGTGTGGCGGCTCTTCTCCGAACTCAATCCGCTTCGCCCCCTGTCCGCGCGCGAGGCGGCCTCAAAGAAAGTCGGCGACCAGGTCGACCTCGGCCGCGGTCCCTTGCGCGTCACCTTGGTCAACCGTTCCCGCGTGGTCCACGTCGAGGGCGACGCGCCGGACTGGTTGACCGTCGGGGACGAGGCCGAGTTTTTCAACGCCGAGGCGAACGGCCGCATGCTCGTGGTCAGCTGGACCGGCGAGGAGGTCGAATACTACTACGGCGGCACGATTCCCCGGCGTCTCGTCGCCGACGCGTTTGGCCTGCCCCACTTGCGCGAGGGCAGCCGCGCGCCGTCCACCTACCCGGGCGCGGGATCGTCTTCGTTCTCGTCCAGCCACGGATGGATCGGCTGGTTGATGGTCATCGGCATCGTGGGCGTCGCGGCCATGATCGTTCTCATCGCCAATCGCGAACCGCCCCGCGCCCCTGCGCCCCCCGCGAAGCTGGCCGCGCCCGCCTACGAGCTCCCGGTCGCCAGCCAGGGCGCGCTTCCGGGCCTCGAGAGCTTCCGGATCACCGGCCGCTCGATCGTCGAGGTCGGCGAGGTCGGCGCGCGGTTTGACCGCCACGAATACACGCTGCGGCTCCCCGACGGTGATCAGGCGCTGCTCGTCGACGTGACCGCGAAAGGAATGTCCTCCTGGCTGCTCCTGCGGCCGGTCCCGACGCCCTCGGCGTGGACGCCGGCCGGTCTCGCCGCGATGCGTGTCGGGCAACCGCTGAAATGGGGCGGACAACCGTTCCCGGTGGCCCGCATCCAGGGCGGCCGCCTGCTCTCGCGCTCCGGCGAGGCCGCCGACCTCGCCAACGTGGGCGAACAACGCTACGGCCTGATCGCCCGTGAGCCCGGCGAATGGCTGGTCGCCCGCTGGTCGGCCACCGAGTTGAAGGTGTATCGCGGCCGGGAGCTTTCCGAGAACGACGTCCGGCAAGCCTTCGTCGAGCGCTGATCCGGCCGCCCCGTATCACGGAGGGCCTACACGCGTTTCTCCCGCCATTTTCCGCGTCGGAAAAGCACCGAGCTCCACAGGGCGAGCACCGAGAAAGAAAGCGGCACCGCGATAAACACGCCGGTCGGACCAAGCCCCAGCGGCTTCGCGAGCAGCCAGGCGAGCGGGATCTGCCCGAGCCAGAAACAGAAGAAATTCAGGCGCGTAGGCGTGCCGGTGTCGCCCGCGCCGTTGAAGGCGCCCTCGAAGCACATGCCCGCCGCGTAGAGCGGGAAGGCGAGGCTGATGACCCACAGGGCCCGCACCGCGTGCGCGAACACCTCCGCGTCCGTCGTGAACAGCCCCGCGATGGGACGCGCGAAGGCGACGAAGAGCACGCCCACCACGCCGAGAAACAGCGAATTGTAGCGCACCGCGATCCGCACCGCCTGCGTCGCGCGCTCGGGTTTCTGCGCGCCCAGGTTTTGCCCGACCAGCGTGGCGCCCGCGTTGGCCAGGCCCCACGCCGGCATGAGCGCGAAGATCACCACGCGGATCGCGATCGTGTAGCCCGCCACGACCGGGCTGCCGAACAGGGCGAGGATCTTGAAAAGCCCGACCCAGCTCGTCGTGCTGATCAGCAGCTGACCGATGCCGCTCGTCGACGTGCGAATGATCGTGAGGAGGCTCTCCGTCCGCGGCCGGAAATCGCTCCATCCCACGCGCACCTGGCCGGCGCGGGCCGTGAGGTGCCAGAGCTGATACAGCACGCCGACGCCGCGCCCGATGTTCGTCGCCACGGCCGCGCCGGTCACGCCCAGCTCGGGGAACGGCCCCCAGCCGAAAATAAAACAGGGGTCGAGGATCAGGTTGAGCCCGTTCGCCAGCATCAGCGTCCGCATCGCGAGCGCGGCGTCGCCGGCGCCGCGAAAAATGGCGTTGATGAGAAAGATCAGGAACACGGTCGCGTTGCCGCCCAGCATGAGCCGCGCGAAGCCCGTCCCCTGCTCCACCACCGCCGGCTCCGCTCCCATCAGCCGAAGAACATCGTCCGCGAAGTATCCCAGCAGCGCGCCGAGCGCCACGGACACGGTCGCGCCGAGCAGCAGGATTTGCCCGGCCGCCTGCGCGGCGAGCCGGGGATTTTTTTCCCCGATGCGCCGCGAGACGATGGCGGTGGCCGCGAAGGACATTCCGATGGCGACCGCGTAGACGAGCGACATCACCGACTCCGTCAGGCCGACCACCGCCACCGCCTCCTTGCCGAGACGCGCCACCCAAAACACGTCCACGATGGTGAAGAGCGACTCCATCAACATCTCGACGACCATCGGCACCGCGAGCAGCAGCACCGCGCGGTTCAGCCCCAACGCCGTGTAGTCGTGCTGCTCGCCGCGCAACGCCTGGCGGACGGCGGCCCAGAAACCCGGCGCTGGAGGCGGGGCAAGCGCGGGGCTGGAGGCGGAGTTTGGCGGGATTTCAGACATCAACGGAAACCGGTGCGTGGAGCAGTTGCGCGAAAGTCCCGACGATCAAGCTCCGTCGACGCGGCTTTCGACCCGCTCAAGCATGCGCGAAAGGTGCAGCTGCTCCGGTCCCACCTCGGCGAGACGAAGCGCGCGGCGAAAGCCCTCCGCCGCCTCGCGATGTTGCCCGCGTCGCCAATGCAGTTCCGCCGACACCGAGTGATAGAGATAGTGCCGCTCCAGGCGCGCGCGGTCGGGCATCTCCGCCAGAGCCGCCAGCCCGGCCTCGGGACCTCGGAGGTTGGCCACCGCCACGGCCCGGTTGAGCGCGACTATCGGCGACGGGTTCAGCCGCAGAAGGTCGTCGTAGTGCTTGAGAATGCTCGTCCAGTCCGTCGACGCGGCGTCGGGCGCGAGGCAGTGGCAGGCCGCGATGCCGGCCTGCACATGATACTCGGTCAACGCGTCGCCCTGCGCGGCGGCGACGAGGTGGCAAAGCCCGCGATCGATCAAGGCCCGGTCCCAGCGTGAACGGTCCTGGGCATCCAACCGCAGCAAATCCCCCTGCGCGTCCGTCCGGGTGGGAAAGCGGGCGGCGTTGAACAACATCAGCGCCAGCAAGGCGTGCGCGCGGGGCGTGTCGCCGACGGGATGCTCCACCAACAATCCCGCGAGGCGGACCGCCTCGTGGCAGAGGTCCTCGCGCAAGAGCTGCTCGCCGCGCGAGGCCTTGTAGCCTTCGTTGAAAAGCAGGTAGAGCGTCGCGAGCACGCCGTCGAGGCGCGCGGCGAGCTCGGCCCCCGCGGGCGGCAGCTCGAAACGCACGCCCGCGTCGCGCAGCCGCTGCTTCGTCCTCGTGAGCTGTTTTTCTATCGCCGCCTCGGTGGCGAGGAAGGCGCGCGCGATCTCCCCGGTGCCGAAGCCGCCGAGCACCTTCAGCGAAAGAACGACCTGCGCGTCGGGCGAGACCGCCGGGTGGCAGCACACGAAAAGGAGGCGCAGCGCGTCGTCGCGAATGACCGTTTCGTCCGCCTCCGCCGCGGCCACGTCGGCCGAGGGCGCCGCGGACGCGGTCTGTTCGAGATAGGCCGCGATGGCGTCCTCCTTCGCCGCGGACATGCCGTCGTGGCGCAGCGCGTCGAGCGCGAGGTTGATCGCCACGCGGCTGATCCAGGCCGAGGGGTTCGGCGGCACGCCGCCCATCGACCAGTTGCGCAGCGCGCGAAGCATCGCCTCCTGCACAGCGTCCTCGATCAGCGAAAGATTGTGCACGCCGAAACGACGCGTGAGCGCGCCGTGGAGGCGGCCCGCCTCGTGACGGAAAAAATGCTCCACCAAACCGGCGGGGCCGGCGGATGCGTCGGGTTTCGGCGAGTCGGCGGCCACGCGGCGGGGTCGGCTCAAGCGCTGGCGGGGCCCGCGACGACGCCAAGGTGGCAAGTTTCCGCCATCGGCCGGACCTCGATGACGAGCCCGTGTTCTAGTCCGGGGTGGCGCCGCGCGATCTCGGTGGCTTCGTTCATGCCGGAAACGTGGAGCATCACGTAGCCTCCCACCGCCTCCTTGGCCTCGGAAAAGGGCCCGTCGGTGACGCGCGAGCCGCCCGCGCCCGAAACGACGCGCGAAACCAGCTCAAGCGGACGCCCGTCGACGGCTTTTCCCTGGGCGCGCAAGCCCTCATACCACTCGTTCCAGCGAAGCACCAGTTGCCGCCGCTCCTCGGGCGAAAGGTGCGCGTGGGTCTCGGGTCCGGTGTTGCGGAAAAGCAGCAGGTAAGGCGAGGAGGCGGGGGTGTTCATGATCGGAAAAAGACGGGTGACAGTTTCGAAGGCTCATCGATACGACGAAGCAAGGCGCGGGTTCCGGACAGGCGGGCGCTCGCAGCAGAAAATAAGTTTTTGACCAAATCGATGTCCGAAAACGGAGCCGCCGTCCGTCGTGGTTTCGGAAACGCCCGAACCACGAATGAAAACCAAGCTTCCCGTCGCCATCGTCCGCGTCCTTATGGGCCTGCCGCTCGTCGTCTTTGGCCTGAACGGCTTTCTCAACTTCATCCCGCCGCCCGAAGGCGGGCTGCCCCCGGCCGCGGCCGAGTTCTCCATGGCGCTGGTCAACAGCGGCTACATGATGCCCTTGATCGGCGCGACGCTGCTGGTCGTCGGCGTTCTCCTGCTCGCCAACCGATTCGTGCCGCTCGCGCTCCTGTTGTTCGCCCCCTTCATCGTGAACAGCGTCGCCTTTCACCTCGCGCTGGAACGAAGCGGCCTCGTCCCCGCCGCGGTGTTCCTCGCCTTCGAACTCTACCTCGCCTGGGCCTATCGCGCCGCGTGGCGCCCCGTGCTCACGGCGCGCGTGGAACCGGCCTGAGCCCGGGCGTTCTCATCTTTCTGCGTTTCGTATCATTCCTCCGTTCCACGTCACAACTCAACCCCGCCCTCCCCATGCCCGCCTACGTCGATGGATTTGTCCTGCCCGTTCCCGCCAAAAACCTCGCGAGCTACCGCCGTCTTGCGCTCAAGGCCTCGAAGATCTGGCTCGAGCACGGTGCGCTCGACTACCGCGAA
>CBINJQ010000150.1:0-9712 GCA_966251015.1 uncultured Akkermansia sp.
GGCAGCCCGCTTGCGGGCGCTTTCTACGAGAGGCCGGAAGCGAAAGAGCGTCCGCTTGCGGACGGCCTACGCCGAAAATGCGGCTACAACTCTACCATAGATAATCGAGGGCCTATCGCCTCGCAAAATGCCGCTCCGACGCGGCTGGCCCGGCGGTCCAGCCCGCCCCCGTAACGGCCATAACTTTCCGAAGTCAAAAATCCGCGACCAGAGCCGCAGCCATGCGGGCGGACGCGAAGCGGCGAACCGAGAGGGCGAATGCGGTCTGGGGCGGGCGATCAAGAAATGCGAAGGTGTATCGCCGGGCGCGGGCCGCTGAAAGGCGTCGCCAGACCACCTCAAGGCGGCCCGCTTGACTGCATCGCCAAGCCCAGGCCCGCCCCGGATTGAGCCAAAAATCGAAACGAGCCGACTCGCCTCAGTAATTGTTCCGGTTGGACTTATCGAGCGTCAGCTTGGTCACGCTGCCGTCGAGATAGACGCGGTTGCGCGAGCTGCCGTGGGCGGGTTTGTTGCCCGCGATGAAAGTCAGCTGTCCCGAGCGAGAGGCGCCGTTTTCGTCCTCCAAGAGGGTGTCGGCGTCCTGCAAAGCCCAGATGCGAGAGATCGACGTGGTGTTCGAATTCGAAGACTGCAGTTTGCGCTCGATGGTGTAGAGGTTGAAGGAACGTCCGCCGCCATTGTAGCCAAACACCGTCTGCCGCGAGGCGCCGGTTCCCGCGGACTGGACGTCGTTGATGATATAACTCTGCACCACGTTCGCGGTCTGGTCGCCCGTGTTGTTGATGGAGGTCGTGGCCAGTTTCGCACGCACCGCGGTCTCAAGGCTCGGGCAGATAAACATCTCGTGGATGTTCACCCGGGTGGGCGCCGTCGGGAGGGGATCGGCGAGCGCGACCTTCGTGTAATAGGGCCACAAGTGGAAGGCCAGCTGCTTGCCGTCCCTGCTGATCACCCGGGGCTCGAGCACGGGCGAATTGGTCAGCGCCTGCAGATTGGGCAAGTTGCCCTTCGAGTCGTTGGCGTAGGCCAGAATCTGCTGACCGATTTGACGCAGATTCGAGATACACCGCGCGCTTTGGGCGGTGCTGCGGACCTTGCCCACGGTGGGAATCAATATGGCCGCGAGAATGCCGATGATGGCGATCACGGTCAGAAGCTCGATCAAAGTGAAGGCGGCGGACTTGCGGCCAAGCGAACGATTCATGTTCGGAAAGGTTGAGGGGGAGCGAAATCGACAGGCGGAGAGCGAGGCGTCCCCGGAGCAAATCGGCCCCCCGCCACCGAGGCAATTGGGGGCGCCGTTTAAAGTAAACCCGCGCCGTTTGTTTCGGCCGGATTCGACAGAAAAAAGCCCCGGCGCTCGCGCGCCGGGGCCGTGAATCGTATGCGTTCGATCAATACTGGACGCGCAGGCGCAGGAAGCGGCGGGCCGGCCCGGTCAGCGGAACGTTGTCGACGTAGGTCTGTTGTCCGGCGGCGGTGAGACCGGAGTAGGACTGCACCGTGCTCCAGGTGGCCAGGTCGTTGCTGGCTTCAACCACGTAGGTCAGCGACGCGTCTCCGATGTGATCGAAGGCGAGGCTGAGGAAGCTGCCCGACTTGGCGACAGCGACCACGGCGCCGGAATTGGCGACGGTGGGATTGGTTCCGGTGGCGTATTCCAGCAGGTTGGCGCGGCCGTCGCCGTCGAAGTCGGCGGCGTCGGCGGCGTTGCCGCTGTTGGCGGTCGTGCCGAAGTTGGTCTGGCGCCAGCTCTGCAGCGGAGTCGCGGTGGCGGTCACGCTCAGGGTATGGGTGGCCTCGTCGTATTGGTAGCCGCTCTTGGTCCACTTGCGCGCGCCGACCGCGCCGCCGTCGGCGGTGAAGCCGGTGACGGTGAACGTGGCGCCGTAGGTCTTGGTGCCGGTCGCGGAGACCAAGGTCCAAGTCGAACCGCTCGTGGTGCTCGCCGAGGCCGTGTCGATGACGAAGGCTCCATTGAGGGTCACGGAGCCGGCGCCGCCGATCACGTTGGTGGTGCCGCTCGCGCCCGGGACGAAGCAGTGGGTCGAGGTATTGCCCAGCACATAGGTCACTCCGGTCGCGACGCTGAGGCTGCCGGTCCAGGTGTTGGCCCCTCCGAAGGTCACGCTGTTTCCGCTGTTGCCGGTGATGCTCAGGTTCGAGGAACCGGAAACCGCGGAGTTGATCACAAACCCGTTGTTTTGCGCGTAGATCTCGGAAGCGCGGCTGACGACGATGCCTCCATTGACGGTGACGACGGCGTTCGCGTTGGTGCCGTTGTGGAGGCGACCGCCGTCGAGTCGCAGGGTCGGGATCGTCAAGACCCCGGTGCCCTTCACCAGGAGGTTGCCGCCCGTGTAGAGCACGAGGTTGGCGCCGGCGAAGGTGTAGTCGGCGGCGTCGGTCGGCGTGCGGAGGCTCTGGACCGACACGAGGTAGTTCTCACCGGCGGCCGGCGCGAGCGTGTCCGCCCAGTTGAGGCCGGAGTTGAACGAGGTGGTGTCCGCGGCGTCGCCGACGGCGAGGATATGTCCGTCCGCGATGCCGTCGCCGTTCACGTCGCCGGGGCGGGAGGCGAAGTTCGTGGGATCGGATTTGCCGGCGTATTCCTGCGCGTTGGTGAACCCGTCGCTGTCGGGATCGCCGGAGCCGTCGTGCGCGGTCGTGTTGGTGAAGTAGGTGATCTCCCACGTGTCGAGCAGCCCGTCGAAATCGCGGTCGCCGTTGGTGGGGTCGGTGTTGGCCCAATACTCCGAGAAGTTGTCCTGGCCGTCCTGATCGGGATCCGCGCTCGAGTCGAACGCGCCGACGGAGCCGAAGTAGAAGATCTCCCAGCCGTCGTTCAGGCTGTCGCCGTCGCTGTCGGGCCAGTTGGTGTTGTCCTTCGGATTGGTGCCGGAGGTATATTCGAGAAGGTCGGTCGCCCGGTCTCCGTCGAAGTCGCTCGTCGCGTTCTGATTAAGATTGCCGAAGGTCGAGATCTCCCAGCTGTCGGGGAGCGTGTCCGCGTCGGTGTCCGAAGGCGTCGAAGCCGCCACGGCGGGATTGGAGCCGGCCGCGTATTCCTGGGCGTTGGTGAAGGTGTCGCCGTCCGGATCGCTGGAGCCGTTGTGCAAGGTGTGGGAGCCGAAGTAGCCGGTTTCCCACGGATCGGGGAGGCCGTCGGAATCGGCGTCGACCAGCGTGAAGGCGTTGGGGCCGGCCAGCTGGTAGGCGTTGACCTCGGAGGAGGTGAGCGCGCCGTTCCAGATGCGGACTTCGTCGTAGGTGGCGCTCGAGGTGTTGTCACCGGTCCAGATCGAGCGGCCGAGCCAGTTGTTCACGTCGTTCAGCACGGCGAGGTGGTTGGCGGTGTCGAACGAGCCGCGGGCGGTGAGGGCGGCGGTGTTGCTCGCGGGAGCGGTATACCAGGTGACGCGGCTGCCGCCGGTGAGCGCCCCGGCGGTGTTGACCGCGGGAACGATCGTGAGAACGACATGGTATTTCGTGCCGAGCGTGTAGGGCTGGTTGGTGTTGGGCAGGCGGGTGACCACGCCGGAGTCGATCCACTCGACCTGGTCGGTCGCGGCGTTGGTTCCCTGCGTCCACGACATGAAGAGGTATTCGGTGGTCGAACTGCTGAAGTCGAAGATGCGGCCCCAGTTTTGCACGGCGTTGTGCGTGGCCCAGAGCTCGATCGTGACGGGGGTCTTTTTCCCGCGGAGAAGGTTGCTGCCGAGGTTCACGTAGGCCGAGGTGCCGTTGGCGCCGCCCGTCAGGGTGACTTCGGAGGCGTTCTGGCTGGCGGTGCCGCCGACCGCGGCGTTGGAGTCGGGATCGACGATGGTGGCGTTGGAGCCGCCGACGGAGTCGAGAAGGTCGCCGTTAAAGGTCCAGCGGTGGGCCAGCTTGGCCTTGGTGGGCGTCCACTGCGCGTCCTTGGGATCGGAACCGGCCGCCATCTCGGCGGCGTTGTTGGCGCCGTCGGAATCGTGATCGCCGGAACCGGACTGGGCGAGGTTGGAGAAATGCAGGATCTCCCAGCCGTCGTTCAGGCCGTCGGAATCGGTGTCGGGGATGGAAGCGGCGCTGGTCGGATTGCTGCCGGCCGACTCCTCCTGCTCGTTCGTGGCGAAATCATGGTCCGTGTCGTCGGCGCCGGTCTGGGCGTTGATGCCGCCGAAGTAGGAGGTTTCCCAAGAGTCGGCGAGACCGTCCGCGTCGGTGTCAAGGTGCGTGGAGGACGCGTTTTTCGGATCGGAACCGGCGGTCTCTTCCTGCTCGTTGGTCGAGCCGTCGGAGTCGAAGTCGCCCGAGCCGTTCTGCGAGGTGATGTTGCCGAAATGCTGGTTTTCCCAGGCGTCGAGCAATCCGTCGCCGTCGGAGTCGGCTGGGTCGGAATTGAACACGAAATCGCTCGCGGCGCGGGCGATGTTGCTGATGCGAACCTGGTCGAGGTAGCCGTTCAGCGGCTCGCCGGCGGCCGCGCGGTTTTCGTTCCCCAGGACAAGCTGGCCGGTGATCGTGCCGCTTGTAAGGGTGACCGCCTGATCGCTGCCAACCTGATTCGCGGCAGTCGGAGCCGCGGCGAGCTTGGTCCAGTAAAAGCGGCAGTTCGTGCCGTCGTAAACGAAGGCCACGTGGAACCACTCGTTCAGGGCCCATGCGTGATCACCGGAGCCGGGGATTTCCGCAAATCGCTGCGAGCTCGCCTGGCCGATCAAGTTGAATTCGAGGCGCTGCCCGCTGGTGCCTCCCGTGGTGAGCCGAAACTGAAAACCGCGGGTGGCGGCCGAGGAATCGGTGCAGATGATCTCGCGGTTGCCGGTGGCCGATCCCGGGCGGATCAACGCCTCGAGGGTGAAGGGCGTCGCGGCTCCGGCCACGCCTACGCCAAGAGTGGAAAGCGCGATCCGTTCCGCGTCCACATCGCCTTCGTAAACATCGACGGTGCCACCCGCGTCGAAGCCGAGGAGGTGGGTGGCGCTGGTGATCTTGGCGGGCACCCCGAAGCCGGGCGCCGCCACGCTCGAATCGCCCAAGATGCCCGTCTGCGTCGGCGGAGCGCCTGTCGCGGAAGTCGCGTTGACAGCGGCCACTTTCCGGCCGGCCGTGCCAAGATTGGGCGCCAGCGTGGCGCCGGCGGCGGTCTCAAATTGATAAAGATGGACGGTGTTCGCGTCCGCCGTGTAAGGCGCGCGAATGCCCGCCTGCGCGACGCCGGCGGAGAGCAGGACCGAGACGGGTATCAGGTATCGGGGTGAGTTCATGATTTCAGGGGAAGGGCCGGGCGCGCGACGCGGTGAGGATCGCGCGCAAAACAAGGTGACGGGTGGAGAACGAAAGATTGCGAAATCAGTGCGTGAGCGGACACGAGGCCGTCCCACTACCACCATTTGCCCGGAATCCAGCAATGCACCCTGGAGTTTACCGTATAACGTTTCGATGCTTGCGATCCCTCCCCGGCGCCGTTCCCGGCCGCGGATCCGCCTCCTCGCCGGAGAAAGCCGCCGCGTCGCCTCGCGCCGCGGGAACCCGGCCGCGGCCGCGAGGGTGTCCTCGCCCGACCGACAGGAAGCCCCGCCCGTTTTTCCTGTATCCCGTGAGCGGATACCAGCTTGACCGGTTCGGCCCGCGCGCCCGCCCGAAAAGCCTCGCGAGCCCGGCGGGGCGCTCCCGGCGTCCTTCTCGCCGGCGAATCTTACGCTAAGCTTCCGCGTGTCGAATTCCCGGTCGAAACCCCTTTCGGCCGCGTTACCGTCGCCCGTCCGCCTCGCTTTCCCCGTCCGAACCCCACGCCGCCGCCGATGACCTCCCTCCGCGATCAATGGGCCGCGCTCGCCGAGCGCATCGCCAATCCCGTGCTGGACCACGCCGCCCTCGGTTTTCTTCCCCGGGCGCTGCGCAACGAATCCCCCGCCCACCACAAAGTCGACCGCGGCCCCGTCGCCCCGCTCGAGGCGCTGGCCCGCACGCTCGCCGGTCTCGCGCCCTGGCTCGAACTCGGCCGCGTCGCCCCAGAGGCCGATCCCGCCGCCGCCCGCTTCGCCACTCTCGCGGCGCGTTCGCTCGAACATCTCCCCGCCCTCCTCCCTCCGGACGACCTGGCCTGGGCGCGCCGTCAGACCCTGGTCGAGTGCGCCTATCTGGCCCTCGCCATCCTCCGCGCCCCGACCGCGCTCTGGGAAGATCTCTCGCCCGTCGCGCGCGAAGCCGTCCGCGCGACGCTCGTCGGTTCCCGCGCCGTCGATCCTCCGCGCAACAACTGGCTGCTGTTCTCCGCCATGGTGGAGACCGCGCTCGCGAAAATCGGCGAACCCGGCGAACCGGCGCGCATCGACGACGCCCTCGCCAGCTTCGAAGAGTGGTATGCCGGCGACGGCCACTACGGCGACGGCCCGCGGTTCCACGCGAACTACTACAACAGCTACGTCATCCATCCGATGCTCGTCGCCGTCCACACCCGCCACCCGCAGGCGTCGCGCTGGGAGAAGCACCGCAAGGCGACCTTCGCGCGGGCGCACCGCTACGCCCTCGTGCAGGAGCGCACCATCCTCCCCGACGGCTCCTACCCGCCTGTCGGACGCTCGCTCGTCTACCGTTGCGGCGCGTTCCACCATCTCGCCGACTCCGCCCTCCGGCGCGACCTGCCCGAGTCGCTGCCGCCCGCGCGCGCGCGCGCCGCGCTCGACGCCGCGATCCGCCGCACGCTGCTCGCGCCCGGCACCTTCGACGACAACGACTGGCTGCGCATCGGCCTCCACGGCCACCAACCCCGTCTCGCCGAAAACTACATCAGCACCGGCAGCCTCTACCTTTGCACGACCGCTTTTCTCCCGCTCGGCCTGCCCGCCGACGCCCCTTTCTGGTCGGCTCCCGAGGAACGCTCCTACACCGCCCGCCTCCTCTCCGGCGAAAATCTGCCCAACGACAACACGTTGAGAGACTAGACCGCGCTTCTCCGCCTCCTCCCGCAGACGCCCCGCTCGCACGCGCTGTCCTGCCCGTCCTGATTTTGTTATAGTAACAACTCACCCCGCTTGGCGCCGTCGAATCCCGCCTTTTAGGTTTTCCTCCATGTCCCCACGTCTTCCCCTGCGGGCCGGGCTTTCCGTCCTGCTCGCGCTTGCCCACCTCGCCCTCCCCCGCGCCGAGGCGCGGCGAACCACTTTCGATTTCGATCCCGGCTGGCGCCTCTTCGTCGGCGACTCGCCGGCCGCCGCGGGCGCCTCGTTCGACGACTCCGCGTGGAAACCCGTCACCCTTCCGCGCGCCTGGAACGAGGACGACGCCTTCCGGCTTTCCATCGACAAGCATCCCACGGGCATCGCCTGGTATCGGAAAAATTTCGTCCTGCCACCGTCCTCCGAGGGCAAAAAGATCTACCTCGAGTTCGAGGGCGTCCGCCAAGGCGCGGAATTTTTCCTCAACGGCAAATCCATCGGCCTCCACGAGGACGGCATCACCGCCGTCGGATTCGACATCACCGAGACCGCGCTCCCCTCCCCCGCGGTCAACGTCGTCGCCGTCCGCACCGACAACGCGTGGGATTATCGCGAGCGCGCCACCAAGGGCCGCTACCAGTGGAACGACAAGAATTTCAACGCCAACTACGGCGGCATCCCCAAGCATGTGCGGCTCCACGTGACCGATCGCCTTCACCAGACGCTCCCGCTCTGGAACGGCCTCGGCACCGTCGGAGTCTATGTTTACGCCAAGGACTTCGACCTGCCCGCCGGCTCCGCCACCATCCACGCCGAGTCCGAAGTCCGCAACGACCACGAAACCCCGCGCACCTTCGGCTACGAGGTCGAGGTCGCCGACCTCGACGGCAAAGTCCTCTCGACCTTCCGCGCCGGCGAGCCCGTGACGCTCGCGCCCGGCGCCACCGCCACCGTCTCCGCCTCCGCCCGCGTGTCGGGCCTGCAATGGTGGACCTGGGGGCGCGGCCATCTCCACGACGTCACCACCCGCCTCTTCGTCGACGGCAAACCCGTCGACGCCGTCCGCACCCGCACCGGCTTCCGCCAGACCAAATTCGCCAACGGCATGGTCGAGCTCAACGGTCGCGTCATCCAGATGAAGGGCTACGCCCAGCGCACCTCCAACGAGTGGCCCGCCATCGGCATGTCGGTCCCCGCCTGGCTCAGCGACCTCTCCAACGGCCTCATGGTCGAGAGCGGCGCCAATCTCGTCCGGTGGATGCACATCTCCCCCTGGCGCCAGGACGTCGAGTCCTGCGACCGCGTCGGCCTCATCCAGGCCGCCCCCTCCGGCGACTCCGAGAAAGACGTCGAGGGCCGCCGCTGGGAACAACGCGTCGAGGTCACCCGCGCCGCGACCGTCTACTATCGCAACAACCCCTCCATCCTCTTCTGGGAATCGGGCAACGAAAGCATCAGCGAGGCCCACATGGCCGAGATGAAGGCGATCCGCGACCGCTTCGATCCCCACGGCGGCCGCGCCGCCGGCTCCCGCGAGATGCTCGACAGCAAGGTCGCCGAATACGGCGGCGAGATGCTCTACATCAACAAGAGCGCCGGCAAACCGCTCTGGGCCATGGAATACTCCCGCGACGAGGGCCTCCGCAAATACTGGGACGAGTTTTCCCCGCCGTATCACAAAAACGGAGACGGCCCGCTCTATCGCGACGCCCCCGCCCCCGCCTACAACCACAACCAGGACTCCCACGCCATCGAGAACATCCGCCGCTGGCACGACTTCTGGCGCGAGCGCCCGGGCACCGGCGCCCGCGTCAGCAGCGGCGGCGTGAACATCATCTTCTCCGACTCCAACACCCACCACCGCGGCGCGGAGAACTACCGCCGCTCCGGCGAGGTCGACGCGATGCGCATCCCGAAGGACGGCTTCCACGCCCATCGGGTCATGTGGGACGGCTGGGTCGACGTGGAGCGCCCCCGCGCCCACATCATCGGCCACTGGAACTACTCCCCCGAGGTGACCAAGCCCGTTTACGTCGTCTCCAGCGCCGAGGTCGTCGAGCTCCGCCTCAACGGCAAATCCCTCGGACGCTCGGACAAACCGGAACATCGGTTCCTCTTCACCTTCCCCGGGATCGCCTGGCGGCCCGGCGTCGTCGAAGCCGTCGGCTACGACAAATCCGGCAACGAGCTCTGCCGCGACCGCCGCGAGACCACCGGTCCCGCCGCCGCCCTCCGCCTGACTTCCCGCGTCGCCCCGGACGGCCTCGGTTTCAAGGCCGACGGCGCCGACCTCGCGCTCCTGGAGGTCGAGGTCGTCGACGCCGAGGGCCGTCGCGTGCCCACCGCGCTCGACATGGTCGATTTCACCTTGGACGGCCCCGCCGAGTGGCGCGGCGGCATCGCCCAAGGCCCCGACAACCACATCCTTTCCAGGAGCCTTCCCGTCGAGTGCGGCGTCAACCGCGCCCTCGTCCGTTCCACCACGACGCCCGGGAAAATCACCGTCCGCGCCTCGGCCGCCGGCCTGCGTCCCGCCGAGCTCGTTCTCGAGACCGTCGCCGCGCCCGCCGCCGTCTCCGCCGGCGTGTATCCGCTTCTCCCCGACGCCGGCCTCAAGCCGTCCTTCATCCGCGAGACGCCTCCCGCCACGCCCTCATACCGGGTCACCCGCACGCCCGTGGCCGTCGCCTCCGCCAAAGCCGGCGGCGCCGCCGACCAGATCGCCCTCGCCTACGACGACAACGAGGAGACCGCATGGAGCAGCGGCGACGCCGAGGGAGCCG
>CBINJQ010000151.1:0-9642 GCA_966251015.1 uncultured Akkermansia sp.
CCTCGGTCGCGGACAGGCGCGCGGGAAAATTTCCGGAAATCACGCCGATTCCCGGATCGGTGAGCGCTTCCCGTCCGGTCTCCGTGACGCTTCCTGGTTTGGATTTTCTCGGTCGGCGTCACGGCCGGGGGCCGAGGGCTCCGCGACGAGCCGACGTGTCGGCTCGTCGAAGGCGGCGACACGTCGCCGCACTCCATATCGAAGCGGGGGATTGCAGTCGGGGGGAGGCGCGGGGCAGGGTTTGGGGCGATCATGCCGAAAGACACCGCGCCGGATATTCAGCCTTATGCGCCCGACCAGGCACGGCGGGGAGGCGCGTTTTTTCGACGCCACGGGGAAGCCTTTTGGGCGGTGGCGGTGTTTTTGGCGACGACGGCGGCGACGACGGCGATGATGCCGCCGTCCCGTTCCCCGGAGCTGGCCTATGTGTTCGCGGCGCCGGCGGTGTTCTGGGCCTACCGGGCGCCGCGGTGGAGGACGTATTTGTGGACGGTGCTGGCAGCGCAGGCGACGGCGTGGACCCTCACGCTGGGCTGGCTGCACCACGTGACCTGGGCGGGCTTGTTGCTGCTCGGACCGGTGGTGGGGGCGTGGGCGGGGAGCTGGTTCGTCGCGGTGCGCTGGACGATGCCGCGGCTGGAGGGGAGACCTTGGCCGCAGAGGGTCCTGGCCATGCTGGGGCTGGCCGGCGCGTGGGTGGTCGTGGAGTGGACGCGCACGTGGCTCCTCAGCGGTTTCCCGTGGCTGACGCTGTCGGCGACGCAGTGGGAGCGCTTGAGCGTGTTGCAGCCGGCCGCGTATACGGGCGCGTGGGGAGTGTCGTTCGTGCTCGTGGCGGTGAACGTGGCGTTCGCGGCGTATGCGTGGAAGTTGCTGCGCGGTCTGTGGGCGACGGAGGCGGGTGGAGCGGGAGCGGGTTCGGACGGTGCGGGGGCGCCGGAAGTGACGGGGGCGAAGACGCGTTGCCCGGAGTTTATCGCGGCGATGGTTCTGCTGCTCGGCTGCCTGCTGCTGACGGCGCGGGAGACGTTTAACCGGGCGCGGTTCCATCGGGATTGGGCGCGCGTGGGCATCGTGCAGCCGGCGATCCCGCAGACCTTGAAATGGGACCCGGAGGCGGCGCGGGGGATTCTGGACGTGCTGGAGGCGGAGACCTTGAAGGTGGCCAAGGCCCGGCCGGATTTGCTGCTTTGGCCGGAGGCGACCACGCCGCTGGCGGCGAAGGGCGACGCGGGCATGCGGGCGTGGACGGAAGACCTGGTGAAGCGCGCGGGACTTCCCTTGTTGTTCGGATCGGTGGCGTATGAGAATCTTGATACGCCGGAAGAGCGCTGGTGGAACGGCGTGTTTCTCGCGACGCCCGAGGGCGGGATGGAGGAGGCGTTTTACGCGAAGCGGCATCTGGTGCCCTTCGGCGAGTATGTGCCGCTGCGGCCGGTGCTGGGCTGGTTGGAGAAGGTGGCGCCGGTGGGCGGAGATTTCACGGGCGGCGACGGCGCGGGGTTGATCACGGTGCCGCTGGGCAAGGGCTGGGCGGAGACGGAGGGCGCGACGCGGATCGGGGCCTTGATTTGCTACGAGGACATTTTCCCGGATCTGGCGCGGAAGAGCGTGGCGGCGGGCGCGGAGGTGCTGGTGGTGAACACGAACAACGGCTGGTTCGGCGAGGGCGCGGCGGCGTATCAACATGCGGCCCACTCGGTGTTGCGCGCGGTGGAGACGCGGCGCCCGGTGTTGCGCGCCGGCAACTCGGGCTGGAGCGGCTGGATCGACGAATGCGGTGCGATCCGTGCGGTGCTGACGAAGGATCGCGCGACGGGCGAGGTGCGGACGGAGCCCGGCGAGCGCGGCGAGAACGCGCGCGGCCAGGGCGAAGGCGGCGGCACGGTGTATTTCCGCGGGGGCGCGACGCTGGCGGTGACGCGAGACGCGCGCTTTCTCGGCGTGCGGACCCTGTATGTGCGCTGGGGCGACTGGTTCGTGGCGGTGGGCGCGGGGCTGGCGGCGGCGACCTGGGCGACCCTGCGGCGGGCCGGCTTGCCGAAGGAGAAAACAGACGCGGGCCGGTAGGCGCGGAGACCGGCCCGCCTTTCGTTGCAGGCTTCCTCGGAGACCCCCGCCTTCGCGAGAAGTCCCATCCAGACTCGGGGCGGCGTAGCTTCGGCGTCGCAGGTTGAGTATTGCCAACTCATTTCCAAAGTCTGCCTTAGGCGATAGAATGAATGATCGCAGCGAGGGCGAAGCAGCCGAGACCCAAGAGGCGCGCGACGCGCGCCTCTTGCTTGGCGCTACCAAGATGATTGTCCGGGCGATATTCGTGACCTTGGGCGTCCTTGGTGCGATCGCGGCTCCGATCATGGTGAATCTCATGCCCCCGGAGCAGATCGAGAAAATGCCGTGGTGGGTCTTGGGCACGCTCGGGCTCTGCGTCGCCGTCTATTTTTATTTGGAACTGCGTTGGTGGTGGATGAAGGAGTATCGAGACGGTCGTCTGAACGGGAGCGAGGGGCGCAAGGACGGTGAGCAGAAATGAAGTCCGGGGATGACGATGTGATCGCGTCCTTCTTCCCCGGCGCCTCGTTTTGGCGTTAGGCGGTCCTACATGAAACGACTCCCATGCATGCTTCTCTTCGTTTTCGGAGCGGTAGTCTGTGGGTGTGCAACCCGGCCGAATTCCCACCTGGCGGCTTCTGCCGTGATCGACGCACATCACGTTCATCATCGCACCGGCGTTTACCGGTTCGAAGGCGGCGTCGCCGTCCAGATGGGATCTGTTGAGAAGGAGGCGGCGGGACTGAATCACGTCACAATCACGGGATGCGTTGAGCGTGCGGGAGCCTACTACTTCAGCGGCAAATTGAAGATCGAGACGCTGATCACGGCGGCGAAGCCCATCAAGACCGACATTGGATGCGGCTCGGCGTATCTAGCCCGCGTTACGATTACTTCTTCCAAACGCTTTGCGGATCGCGATTCTTTCTCGATAAACTACCCAAGATACCTGGCGTTGGTCGGGACGCCTGATCGCGTCCCGATCGAACTAAACGGGGGCGAAGTGGTTTACGTTCCGGAGCAGTTATAGCCCCGGGGAGATGTTGGGGCCGGAGTCGCTTTTCCGTCGCCCTGTCGACTGCGCGGCCTCGCGCTTTAGAGCGTGAAACCCGCCGGGGCGACGAGGACGACAAATTCGCCCTTCAGGCTGGTCTTGGCGAGGCGTTGCGCCACGTCGCCGGCCGGGCCGACGAGGAAGGTTTCGTGGAGCTTGGTCACTTCCTTCGCGATGCAGACGACGCGGTCGGGGCCGTGGACGGCGACGATCTCGGCGGCGAACTTGTCGATGCGGTGGCAGCTTTCGTGGAGCGCGAGCGTGTAGTCGAAGTTTTGATACTTTTGCAGGAAGGCGACGCGGGCGCTGGTCTTGGGCGGGAGGAAGCCGGCAAAGAGGAAACCGTCGCTCGGAAGGCCGCTGGCGCTGAGGACGGCGGCGACGGCGCAGGCGCCGGGGACCGGAACGACGGGGACGGCGGCGCGGCGGCAGGCGCGGACGACGCGGAAGCCAGGGTCGCTGATGGCGGGCGTGCCGGCGTCGGACACGACGGCGACGGATTTGCCGGCCCGGAGCTGGACGAGGAGCTGGTCGGCGGCGGCGGTCTCGTTGTGATCGTGGTAGGGGACGAGCGGGCGGTGCAGGCCGAGGCGGGTCAGTAGGGAGCCGGTGGTGCGGGTGTCCTCGCAGGCGACCAGGTCGACGGTGGAGAGGATCAGGCGCGCCCGCTCGGTGATATCGGCGAGATTGCCGATGGGCGTGGCGACGACGTAAAGGTGCCCGGGTTTGGCGGCGAGGCGGGCGGCGGTGTCGTCGGTCGGGGCGGCGGCGGGCTGGGGCATCGCTTGAAAATGCATAATGGCCACAAAGGGAACGAAACGGAAAGGGAGATGACCCGTTGACGAGCTTTCAGCGGTATCGTTTGCCAAAAGCCAAAGCCGAAAAGGGCGGCGGGAAAGTCCGCGCCACCCCGGAGGATACGAGCGTCATCCCGGCACGCTCCTGTCCAAGTCATTTTACGCGCGAGCCGAAGGCTTTCTGGATCGCCTGAGCGAGAAGACACACAGCGCGGCCACACCGAAAACAGTGCCCGAGGCGCTAAACTCGGGGATGGCGGTCAGCGAAACGGAGTCGATCATGCTTACGGAATAGCCCGGATTGCTTCCGACGAAGATGATCTCTTCCGAGGTTTCGTTCGCGATAAACTGGATCGACCGCTGGATCCACGGGTTTGATCCCGTGCCGGGCCCGCCGCCATCCGAATAATAGGCGTTGTAGGCGAACGGGGTGACGGAGCCGTTGACAGATACGCTTACATCGACCGGCACGCCGGTATCGGGAAAAAGGAACCCCGAGAAGCCCGACGTATAAAACTCGAGAAGGTAGGTCTGGCCGGGGATGAGTCCGGTCGCCGTTTGAGTGATCGTCGCGGAGGTCGGGTTCGTGTCGTAGACGTCTTCGAACACCAGTGAATTTGAGCCGCCGATCCCGAAATTGGAAACGATGACCCCGGCCTGGCTGCCGTTGACAACCCAGGCGCCCAACGAGGATGCGGGGGCGTAGTTGCCTATGGCGATGGCGTCAAAATCACCGTCGGTCAGAGTCTGGCCGTGCAGGGTGACGAGAGAGGCGGCCAGGGCGAGAGAAGCAGGTATTCCGGATGTTTTCATGAAGCCCGACCACCTTGCTCGGCAGGCACTTGGATTTCCAGTTTTTACCGTCGGAGGCGGGGGCCGGCGCGTCGCGGGGAAGGTCAGCCGCCGGAGACGGGGGGGATGAGGGCGACTTCGTCGGACGGGTGGAAGAGGGCGTCGGGGGCGGCGAATTCGCCGTTGCGGGCGAGGCGAACGACCGGGTGCAGCAAGGCGAGATCGGGGTGGAGGCGGAGGATCTCGGCCCAGAGCTGGTCGGCGGTAAGCGGGCCGTTCGTCGCGAGGGTTTCCGAAGGCAGGCCGGTGATGCGCCTGGCCTGGGCGAAGTAGAGCAGGGTCATCCGAGTTTGGTTGATGATCGCGAAAGACGCGGGGAGGCGGCGTCGAAATCAAGCTTTGGCTTGGTTTCGATGCGCATAGCCGGTGTAGGCGAGGGCCACGACAAAAACGAGGGCGGCGGGATAAAGGAGGGCGTCCGTGCCGGTGACGGCGAAGACGGCGGAGCCGAGAAGTCCTCCGAGAAAGAAGGAGAGCAGCACGAGGCAATAAAGGCGGACGCGCGGCCAATCGACGTCCAGGCCGCGGAGGGCGTGGCCGAGGGCGGAACCCAGGTCGGTGACGATGCCGGTGATGTGGGTGGTGCGGAGGATGGCGCCGCTGTAGGTGGTCGCCATGGCGTTTTGGAGGCCGCAGGCGAGGGAGGCGAGGTAGGCGCCCATCGGGAGATGCTGGCGCATGCAGAGCGCGGCGATCGCAAGGAGCAGTCCCTCGATGCCGAGGGCGACCCCGTAGCGCCGGCCGAGTTTGAGCGTCTGGCGCTGGATGATAAAACCGCTCGTCGCGGCGCCGACGAAGAACGCGAGCATCACGCCGAAGAGGTGGGCGGCCTGGGTGAAGTCGCGGCGTTCGACCGCGATGCCGAGAAGGGAAGTGGTGCCGGTGAGGTGGGTGACGGCCTGGTGGCTGTAGCTCAGATAGCCGATCGCATTGACCATGCCGGCGATGCCGGCGAGGGCGCCGCCGCCGATCCAGGCCCATTTGCCAAGTTTTTGGAGCATGATGTGGTCGAGTTAACCGAAGGAGGTCGCGGAGGGCACGGAGAGAAGTTGCGCGGGGATTGGCGAAGGGGCGCCTCCGGCGGTCGCGCCCGGTCTGTTCATGTGAGGCTCATGCATGGATCGACTCCGTGTTCCTTGTGTCCGGGCTCCGTGTTCTCCGCGGCGAAGATCGAGAACCGGTCCGTTTGTTAAACCCGGAAGATGGCGCCGAGTTTCTTGCCGAGGACGATGCTCAGGCCGACGATGCAGATGCCGAGAAAACCCATCGCCCAGACCCCGAGGGCGCTGGCGATGAACTGGCCGTCGCCGAGGAGTTGGAACAGTTCAAGAATGGCTTTGGTGATGGGGTAGAACGCCTGTTTCTGCGCGAGGATGAGCGAGTCGGACACCTCGAGCATGGCGAAGGCGAAGGCGAGCAGGCCTCCGGCGATGAGGTTGGCGGCGATGAGCGGAAGCGTGATCTTGGCGAGGGCCTTGAGCGGAGGGCAGCCTAGGTTCTGCGCGGCTTCCTCGAGTGTTTCGCTGGTCTGCTGGAACCCGGCGACGGCGGAGCGCACGACGTAGGGCAGGCGGCGGACGGAGTAGGCGATGATGAGAAGCACGGTCGGGTTCTCGACCGGATCGAGGAAGCTGAAGAAACGCCCCTCCCGGCTCATCGCGAGGTAACCGAAGGCGACCACCAGGCCGGGCACGGCGAGCGGGAGCATGGCGAGAACGTCAAGCAGGCCGCGGTAGCGGAGCTTGGAGCGGACGACGACGTGGGCGATGGCGATGCCGAGGACGATGTCGACGACGGTGCTGGCGGCGGCGAACTTGAGCGAGTTGCCGATGGCCGAGACGGTGAGCGGGTGGCCGAGGGCGAGCTCGAAGTTTTCCAAGGTGAAGCCGCGGGGAAGGACCGAGGCATACCAGTCGCTGGCGAAGGCGGTGAGCACGACGCCAAGGTGGGGCAGGACGGCGAGGGCGGTGACACCGCCGAAAAGCGCGGTGCAGAGCAGCGCGTGTCCAAGCGGGAGAGGGCGCGCGCCGCCGGTGGAGGACGCCTTGGCCATCATGGCGTGGGACTGGCGTCCGAAGAGCCCCTTGCCGATGGCGTAGAGAGCGGTGGTGCTGAGCAGAAGCAGCGTGACCAGCGCATAGGGCGCGGGGTTTCCGCCGATGTCTTTCAGGCCGTGGAAAATCTGGACGGAGGCGACGCGCGAGTAGTCGAAGACGAGCGGCACGCCGAGTTCGGTGAAGCCGGCGATGAAAACGATGGTTCCGCCGGCGAAGAGCCCCGGTTTGACGAGCGGGAGCGTGACGCGGCGGAAGCGGCGGAAACCGGTGCAGCCGAGATTCTGCGCGGCCTCCTCCATGGCGGGATCGACGTTGGCGAGGGCGGCGGCGCAGTTGAGGTAGATGATCGGGTAGAGCGTGAGGGCGTTGACCAGCGCGACGCCCCAGAACGGGGCGATGGCGAACCAGTCGAGGGTCCAGCCCTCCGGGCGGAGCCCGAGCTCGATGAGCAGGGCGTTGAGCGCGCCGTATTGACCGAAGATCTGCTTGATGCCGATGGCCCCGACAAAAGGAGGAAGAATCATCGGCACGAGGACGACGGAGGCCAGGGCGGCTTTGCCGGGAAACCGGAAGCGATCGCTGATGAACGCGAGGGGCAGACCGATGGCGAAAGCGAAGACGGTCGTGGCGAGACCGAGCCAGAAGGAGTTGAGCAGGCCGCCGCGGTAGAGCGGATCGGCGAGGAGCGCGGCAAAAGTGCGGAGGGTGAAGTTGCCGTCGGCGTCGATGAAACCGCCCCGCAAGATCTGGAAAATCGGCCAGAAGAAAAACGCGGCGAAAAAGAGCAGCGTGAAGAGGAAGACGGAGCGCGCGAAGGTCTGCGACATCGCCCGGGACGGTGCCGAAGACGGGACGGGGCTGACCACGAAAAATGCTGGCACGCACGAAAACGGAAAGGTGCATGAGTCGATATAAACAAAATTAGTCACGACTAATTTTGCTCGCGAAACCTGCGCGCTGTTTGGTTTAGCATCGCCGCATGAAAATGAAGCTTAAGCGCGGGCGCAGACTGGGTGTTGGGGTGATGGTGCTGACGGGCGTTCTTGGCGTGACGGAGGCCAGGTCGCAGGCGACGGAGGCGGCAACGCCGGTCCCGCTTGGAACGTGGCGGCTGGATTCGGACGTCTACGCGCGGGCGGAGGACTGGAACCTGCCGGCGGGGTGGGGCGGGAGGGCTCGCGCGGAGTCGTGGGGCTGGGCGCAGATCGCGGCGGGGGTCACGGAACGCCTCGACTTGCAGGCCGGATGGCAGGCCTTCCAAAAATTCGAGGTCGACGGAGTGGCTGACGAGGGCGCGGGCGACCTGTATCTCGCCGCCAAGTGCCTGGTCTCGGGCGACGAAGGGGCGGGGGCGGCGTGGGGGGTGATGCCGTATGTGAAGTTGCCGACCTCGGGAGGGCGCTTCACGGACGACACCGTCGATCCGGGGTTGCTGCTGATATTCGGGCGTCCCCTGGGCGACGCGGGATATGTGAACGCCCAACTGGGCTTCGACGACTATGGAGACGGCGCGGGCGGGCGGGACCAGGGCGCCTCGGCGTCGGCGGTGGCGGGGTTCCACCTTGGCGAGCGCGCCACGGCGTATGCGGAGACCCTGGCCGGAATGTATCCGCTAAACGGCGACAGGGATTCGTTTGGCGCGAGCGCGGGTCTTGGCGCCACCTGGTCGGGCGACGCGGAAGGCGGCTGGGGCGTGGATGTGGCCGCCTATGGCGGCGTGACGCGCGCGGCGCCGGACTTGCTGGCCGTGCTGCGCGTCTGGTGGCAGTGGAGCGGCGGCGACCGTTGACGCGGCGGGGCGGGCGCGCGTGTTGCGCGGCGGCCAAGGACGCGCAGGTTGCCCGATGAGAACCGAACGCGACTCGATGGGGGAGGTGCGGGTGCCGGAAGACGCGCTTTACGGGGCGTCGACGCGGCGGGCGGTGGAAAATTTTCCGATCGGAGGACGCCCGATGCCGGTGGAGTTTGTCCGGGGGCTGGGCTTGGTGAAGCGGGCGTGCGCCCGGGCCAACGCGGAGCTCGGATTGCTGACCTCGGCGAAGGCGGCGTTGATCGAGCGCGCGGCCCGCGAGATCGCGGAGGGCGCGATGGATTCCCAGTTCCCGGTGGACGTTTTTCAAACCGGGTCGGGCACCTCGACGAACATGAACGCGAACGAGGTCATCGCGAACCGGGCGAGCCAGCTGGCGGGGGAGCCGTTGGGTTCAAAGCGGCCGGTGCATCCCAACGACGACGTGAACCTCGGACAGTCGTCGAACGACGTCATCCCGACGGCGTTGCATGTGAGCGTGGCGCTGGCGCTTTCGCGGAATCTGAGGCCCGCGCTGGAGCGGCTGCGGGCGTGCCTGGACGACAAGGCGCGCGAATTTTCGGCGGTCATCAAGATCGGGCGCACGCATCTGATGGACGCGACCCCGCTGACGCTTGGGCAGGAGTTTTCCGGCTACGCCGCCCAGGTCTCGAAGGCGCTGGAGCGCGTCGATCGGGCGGTGTTCGTCCTGCGGGAGCTGGCGGTGGGCGGGACGGCGGTGGGCACGGGCATAAACTGCGATCCCCGCTTCGGGGCGGCGGTGGCGCGGATACTGGCCGAGGAGACGGGGCTGGGCTTCGTCGAGGCGGCGAATCATTTCGAGGCGCAGGCGGCGCGCGACGACGCGGTGGAAGCGGCGGGCCATGTGGCGGCCATCGCGGCGAGCCTGACGAAGATCGCCAACGACATCCGCCTGCTGGGCTCGGGGCCGCTGGCGGGACTGGGCGAGTTGCGACTGCCGGCGACGCAGCCGGGCTCGTCCATCATGCCGGGCAAGGTGAACCCGGTGATGAGCGAGAT
>CBINJQ010000152.1:0-9526 GCA_966251015.1 uncultured Akkermansia sp.
AAGACGGACTCGACCGACGATGAACGAACTGGTGCGGGCAAGATCCCGGTCCGGGCGTATCTGAGGATGGCGATCGTTCTTTGGCCGGGCGCTTCCGTGCGGGGCGCGGGCGGGTCCTTGTCGCCGAGCCGGGGCGGGAGACCGGGCCGCAGGCTGCCGAGCCGCCCGTCCACCTCGAAGGCGGCGACGGAGCGACGCCCTCCGGACGAGTTTAGCGTTTCTTGAAGATCACCTGCGGCGTGGTCTCGAGCTGGCCGCGGGTGACGCCCATCTGGTTGAGGAGTTTTAACTCGCGCCAGAGTTCGGCGCCGCTGGTGCGGCCGGCGAAAAGATTTTCATAGGCGCGAAGCGTGCGCGTCACCTCGTCGGCGGACTCGTCGACGAACTCCACGCGGAAGTGGCGGGCGCCGAGCGCGATCATCCGGTCGACGAATTCGGCGCCGGTCTGGGCGCGCGGGTTGAAGACGGTGTTGCGGCAGCCGGCGTCGGCTTTGAGCGGCAGCAGCGCGCCGACGCGGTCGCGCAGGGCGACCTTGTGCTTTTCACAGGGACGGCCGCAGTCGTGGTAGTCCTTGCCCTTGGAGAGGAAGGCGCAGAACACGCAGTGCTCCATGTGAAACATGGGCATGTGCTGGTGCAGCGTGAGGTCGAAGCGCGAGGCGGGCGCGCCCTTCAGCAGGGCTTCGAGCTGGGCCACGTTGAGATCGTAGCTGGCGGTGACGCGCTCCAGGTTGTATTTGGAAAGGAAATACTCGGCGGAGAGCGGGTTGGAGACGTTGAGCGGGAAATCGCCGCGGAGGCGAAGCGCGGGCGCGGCCGAAGGGAAAAAACGCAGGTGCTCGTGGTTGCGGACGAGAATGCCGTCGGGCTCGGCGGAGAGGACCTGCTTGAGGATCCAGTCCTCGGTCGGCTTGAAGACGCGGGGCGGGAGCAGCCAGACCGCCGGCGCCTGCGACGCCGGAATGCCCGATGTCCAATGCCCAATGACCAATGAGGAGGCCGCCTGCCAGGCGCTGAACTTCGCCACGGCTTCGCGGTAGTGCTTCGGGTTCTCGAACTCGCAGTAGAGGTCGGCGAAAGGGACGCCGGAGGTCAGCGCGGCCTCGAGTTGGGCAAAATCGCGGACGAGCGGGATGATCTGCGGCGTCGCGGGTGTATTGGCGGGGGCGGGGATTTTGGCGGCGATGTCCGGAGCATTGGATATTGGACATTGGTCATTGGTCATTCCCGCGTTGGCGGTGAGCGTCCATTTGCGCGGGGCCGCGCGGAGTCGCTCCAGCCGGGCCGCGGCGTCGCGGCGGAGGCGATTGAGCTCGCTCGTCGGCAGCATGACCTGGCCTTCGAGACGGTTGTCCAATTCGCCGAGATGGAAGGGCGTGCCGCCGAGGCGGCCGAGCTGGTCGCGCAGGCGCTCGGTGTCGAGCGGGCGTTGGTCGGCGGGCGCGGCTTCGAGCACGATGGCGGACGCTTCACGGACGACGTGGCCGAGGCCGTCGTCGAGGACGAGGGTGAGCGGTGCGCCGGCGTGGCCGTGGACCTCGGCGCGGATCGGGCGGGTGTGACGGATCTTCTCGCCCGCGAAGGTGGCGCGCAGCTCGCGGTCGAGGGCGGGGTCGTTGGTTTTCCAGACGCGGTTTCCAGGGCGGATCTTTTTGAAATCGAGGTCGCCGTGGCCGAAGCGGAGGACGCTCTCGCCGGAGCGGGCGTCGGTATCGAGTTGGTAGATACGGCCGCCCTGCTCGCCGGCGGCGGGGTTGCCGGCGTCGAAGACCACGCCGTCGCCGGGCTTGGCGGGGGCGACGAGCTTCAGCGCGACGTGGTCGGCGCCGACGCGGGCCACCTGGCCGAGGAAGACGCCGCGCTTGGTGCCGAAGCGGCCATGGGCGAGTTCCTGGTTGTTGATGCCTTTGAACCAGCCGGTGTAGAGGCCGCGGGAAAAGGCCATGTTGAGCTCGTATTTCGCGGCGGAGACGTCGAACGCGGCGGGAGCGGATGAGGCGGATGGCGGAGCGCCCGCGAGCGGGCGGCCTACGGGGGCGGCGGACGTCGTGGCATCGCCGTTGAGCTCGGTCATCACGCGGTCGAGGGCCTGGCGGTAGGTGCGGGTGATGCTGGCGACGTATTCGGGGGATTTGAGGCGGCCCTCGATCTTGAGCGAGGCGACGCCGGCGCGGACGAGTTCGGGGAGGACGTCGAGGCCGGAGAGGTCCTGCGGGCTGAGGAGATAGGCGCGGTCGCCGAGGTCGACGGGCCGGCCGTCGCTGACGAGGCCGTAGGGGAGGCGGCAGGCCTGGGCGCATTCGCCGCGGTTGGCGGAGCGTCCGCCGAGCGATTCGCTGGTGAGGCACTGGCCGGAGTAGGCTACGCAGAGGGCGCCATGGACGAAGGTCTCAAGCGGGAGCGGCGGCTGGCCGGAGGCGCGCTGGGCGGCCTGGATGTGCTCGATCTCCTTGATGGAGTTTTCGCGGGCGAGGACGACGAGCTCGGCGCCGAGGTCGCGGGCGAATTGCACGCCGGCGTCGTTGGTCACGGTCATCTGGGTGGAGCCGTGGATGGGGAAATCGGGCGAGAGACGGCGGATGAGACGGCAGACGCCGACGTCCTGGACGATGGCGGCGTCGACGCCGGCGGCGATGATGGCGCGGAGGTAGTCGGCGGCGGCGGCGAGTTCGTCGGCGAAGACGAGGGTGTTGAAGGTGACATAACCGCGCACGCCGCGGCGGTGCAGGAAGGCCATCAAGTCCGGCAGGTCGGCCACGGTGAAGTTGTGGGCGCGCATGCGGGCGTTGAAGCGTTCGAGGCCGAAGAAGATGGCGTCGGCGCCGTTCTCGACCGCGGCGCGGGCGCATTCCCAATCGCCGGCGGGCGCGAGCAACTCCGGCCGGGCGTAGCGGACGGGGGCGGCGAGGGCTGGCGCGGAGGCGGGGGAGGACGGGATGTCGGGCGCGGGCATGAGAGCTCGCGCAAGGTGGGGGCGCCGGGCGGGCTTGTCGAGTGACAGGGCGGCCCGGGGCGGGGACCTTGTCTTTTCAGGAAGCGGCCGCGGCCGGGGAGTGGCGGGCGGTTTCCGTCGAGATGATCGCGGCGAGATCCGCCAAGGGGAACGGCTTGTGCAATATGCCGGCGACCTTCGGATGGCCCAGGTAGACCTCGAGGTTGTCGGCGCCGGAGACGATAAGGAAACGGGTGCGGCAGGTCGACCAGTGGGCGAAGCTTTGCATGACTTCCTCGCCGCTCATCCGGGGCATTTTGAAATCGAGGAGGACGAGGTCGATTTCGTGCGAGTGGTCGGCAAGGAGGGCGATGGCGTGGACGGCATCGCTAACGGCGAGCACATCGTGGCCGAGGTTGTGGAGAAACTCGAATAGCAGGGCGCGGTAGCTGCGGTCGTCTTCGACAACGAGTATTTTCATGGGGTATGCGTGAGTTGTTAGCTTGTCGTGCTATCGGCTCAAGCAGGGAAAAAGCTTAGAGACTACGGGTTTCCGTGCCGCTTCATGGATGTTTTACCGGGGCATGCGGAGCCGGCGCGGCGCCTTCCGCGGCGGAGCCGGAACGCGAGGATGCGCGCGAACGCGTGGAGGCCCGCCCGCTATTCCAACGGGAGCCCAGCTCCGAAAATCGGGGCGAGAGCGACGGGTGATTATGCCGTCCGAACGCCGAGACTCGCGGAGCGGTAGGCGGAGGGCGACAGGCCGACCAGCCGGTGGAAGGTGCGGGTGAATGCGCTCTGGTCGGAGTAGCCGCAATCCTGGGCGACGCGGGCGATGGGGTGGTCCGTCTCGCGCAAGCGCCGGAGCGCGGCGTCGATGCGCGTTTTTTGGATAAGTTGCCCGGTCGTCAGACGGAAAATGCGGCGGATGCGGCGCTCGAACTGGTAGGGGGACTGTTTCGCCAGCGCCGCCAGGTCTCCCACGCGCAGGGGCTCGGCGAGGTTGTCCTGAAGATGGCGGAGCGCGACGGCCACGGCGGAGAAGTCCTCGCCCTGCTCGTCGGGGGTTTGCAGGTCCTTCGAAATGCCCACGAGGCCGATGACGCGCTGTTCGCGGTCGCGCAGCGGGAGCTTGGTTGTCAGGCACCAGCCGCGCCGACCGGTGGGGTAGAGGTGCAGTTCGAGCTGGTCGAGGATGGTCGCGCCGCCGGTGAGCACGCTCAGGTCCTGGCCGCGATAGCTCTCGCCGAGCGGAGGGGGAAACACCTCGTCGGCGCGGAGGCCGAGCAGCTCCTCCTTGCGCTTGCGACCGCAGCGATCGGCGAGGGTTTGGTTCACGATGACGTATTCGGCGCGCTCGTTTTTGACGAAATACACGAGGTCGGGCAGTCGGTCGAAGAGGTCCTCGCCCGTGATCGGTTGATCGAGGCGGTGGAGAAACTCGGCGCGCTTCGCCGACGACGGGGCGGCCGAGGTCTTTGCCATTATGCCGAAATCCAAGTCATAACTGAGGGCGCGCACAAGATTTTTGCCCCGATGCGTGGGAGCATGGGGGCAGCGAAACCGCGAGACCCGTTATGCAGAAAATCAAGATCATCGACTCCCACACCGCCGGCGAGCCCACCCGCGTGGTGATCGAGGGCGGCCCGGAGTTGGGTTCGGGCCCGCTGGCGGGTCGCCGCGAGGTGTTTCGCACCCGGTTCGATCGTTACCGCTCGGCGGTCGTCAACGAGCCCCGCGGTTCGGACGTGGTGGTGGGGGCCTTGCTCACGCCGCCGACCGATCCGACCTGCGCGGCGGGAGTGATCTTTTTCAACAACGTCGGCTACCTCGGCATGTGCGGCCATGGCACCATCGGAGTGATCGCGACGCTGGCGCACATGGGGCGTATCGGGCCGGGCGAGCACCGCTTGGAGACGCCGGTGGGCGTCGTGACCGCGACTCTCGCGGCGGACGGCGCGGTGAGCGTGGCCAACGTTCCCAGCCGTCGCGTGCATCACGCGGTCGCCGTCGAGGTCCCGGGCCTGGGCAAGGTCGTCGGCGACATCGCCTGGGGCGGCAATTGGTTTTTCCTGATCGACGAGCACGGACTCGATTTGCGCCTGAGCGAGGTCGCGGCGCTGACCGACTACAGCTGGCGCGTGCGGCGTGCGCTCAACGCCGCCGGTTATCCCGACGTCGACCACATCGAGTTGTCCGCCCCGTCGCCGAACGCGGGCGCTCATTCGCGCAACTTCGTGCTTTGTCCCGGCGGCGCCTACGACCGCTCGCCCTGCGGCACCGGCACGAGCGCCAAGCTCGCCTGCCTCGCGGCCGAGGGGAAGCTGGCCGAGGGCGCGGAGTGGGTGCAGGAAAGCATCATCGGCAGCGCGTTCACGGGACGTTACCGCTGGCTCGACCGCGCCAAGGGCGAGATCGCGCCGACCATCGCGGGCCGGGCCTATGTGAACCTCGAGGCGACGCTGCTGCTCGCGGAGGGGGATCCGTTTTGTTGGGGGATAACATGAGCAAAAAAGTCGTGATCGTAGGCGCCGGCGTGGCCGGCCTTTGCACCGCGTATTATTGCGCCCGCGAGGGCTTCGACGTGACCGTCGTGGAGCGCGGCGATCCCGTGCGAGACGGCGCCTCCTACGGAAACGCGGGCATGATCGTGCCGAGCCATTTCATCCCGCTCGCCGCGCCCGGCATGGTCGCGCTCGGCCTGAAGTGGATGTGGAACCCGGCCTCGCCCTTCTACATCAAACCGCGCTTCGACAAGGAGCTCTTCGGCTGGGCCTTCAAGTTCTGGAAGGCCTCCAGCGCCGACCACGTGCGGCGCGCGGCGCCCTTGATCGCGGAGCTGTCTCTCGCGAGCCGCGCCTGCTTCGAGGAGCTCGACACCTTGCCCGACCATGACTGGGGCTTTGAGAAAAAGGGTCTCGTGATGCTGTGTCGCGAGAAACACACGCTCGACGAGGAAGCCAAGACGGCGGCCCAAGCGCGCGCCCTCGGCGTGCCGGCGGAGATCTACGACGCCGCGGCCACCGCGAAGCTAAACCCCGGCGCGCGCATGGACGTGGCCGGATCGATCTATTTCCCGCTCGATTGCCACCTCTCGCCCCGGCGCTTCCTGTCGTCGTTGCAGCGCGAGCTCACACGGCTCGGGGTCGGTTTCCGCTGGAACACCGAGGTCCGTTCGTTTCGGAAAGAAGGCGCTCGTCTGCGGGCGGCCGTCTTGGGCGACGGGCAGGAAATCACGGCCGACGACTTTGTCCTTTGCGGCGGCACGTGGGCGCCCGACCTCGTCGCCGACCTTGGTCTGCGGCTGCCGATGCAGGCGGGCAAAGGCTACAGCCTCACGCTCGAAAAGCCTCACCATCAGCTCACCACGCCCTCGATTCTCACCGAGGCGCGCGTGGCGGTGACGCCGATGGGCGACACCCTGCGCGTCGGCGGCACGATGGAGGTCGCCGGCCGCGATCTCGGCATCAACCCGGTGCGCGTGCGCGGCATCATCGATTCCTTCTGCCGCTACTTCCCCGAGTATCAGCCGAAGGACTTCGCCGACGTGAAGCCCTGGAGCGGCCTGCGTCCCTGCTCGCCGGACGGCATGCCCTATGTCGGGCGCACCGGCAAATTCACCAACCTCTCCGTCGCCGCCGGCCATGCGATGATGGGCCTCAGCCTCGGCCCCATCACGGGCAAGGTCATCGCCGACACGCTCGCCGGCCGCCCGCTCGCCGCGGCGAAGGCGGCGCTGCTCTCTCCTGATCGCTATTAACTTTCCTCCCCCCTACGCATCCTGCTCATGAACAAGAAGCCCATGTCCTGGACCGGCGTCCTCCCCGCGATGACGACCGCCTTCAACGCCGACCTCAGCGTCGATCACGCGTTCCTCGCCCGCCACGCCGCCTGGCTCGTCGACAACGGTTGCACGGGCCTCGTCGCCCTCGGCTCGCTCGGCGAGAGCGCCACGCTCCGCTTCTCCGAAAAAGTCGATATCCTGCGCACCCTCGTGCAGGCCGTCGGCGCCCGCGTGCCGATCGTCGCCGGCATCGCCTCGCTCAGCACCGCCGAGGCGGTCGAGCTCGCCCGCGCCGCCGAAGAGGTCGGCTGCTCCGGCCTGATGGTGCTGCCGCCCTACGTCTACGTCAGCGAGTGGGCCGAGATCCGCGGGCACGTCGAGGCGGTCATCCGCGCGACCAAGCTCTCCTGCATGCTCTACAACAACCCGGTCGCCTACAAAACCGACTTCCTGCCGGAGCAGATCGCGGAGTTGGCCGCGGCCAACGCGAACCTGCACGCGGTCAAGGAATCGAGCACCGACGCGCGCCGCGTCACGGCGATCAAGGCCATCTGCGGCGACCGCCTGACGCTCTGCGTCGGCGTGGACGACGTGATCGTCGAGGGCGTCGAGGCCGGCGCGATCGGCTGGATCGCGGGCTTGGTGAACGCCTTCCCGCGCGAATCCGTCGCGCTCTACGAATACGCCCTGCGCGGCGAAAAGAAGAAGGCCTTCGAACTCTACAAGTGGTTCCTGCCCCTCCTGCGCATGGATACCGTTCCGAAGTTCGTGCAGCTCATCAAACTCGTGCAACAAGAGGTCGGCATGGGCAACGAGCGCGTGCGCGGCCCGCGCCAGGTGCTCGTCGGCGCCGAGCGCGAAGCCGCTCTCACGACCTTGCGGACGGCGCTCGCGAATCGCCCGACGCTGGGTTGATTCTGTCCAGGTGGACGGGCGCGTCCCTGCGCCCGTTGCTCGGAGATCGAACCGACGGGCGGAGGGACCCGCCCCTCCACCTGACTTCCAATACGATCACATTTCGACATAGGCACACATGACCCTCGAAGGACTCTCCCTCATCGGCGCCGCGCGCGGCGCGGCCGGCACCCGGACATTTGTCGCGACCAACGCGAGCGACGGCTCGGCGCTGCCGGGAGAGTTCCACTCCGCGTCGGCGGCGGAGGTGGCGGAGGCGGCGCGCCTCGCGGGCGAGGCTTTCGCCGACTACTCGCGTCGTTCGGCGACGGAGCGCGGAGTATTCATCCGCGCCATCGCGGCCAAGCTCGAGGCCAACGCCGCCGCGATCACCGCCCGCGCGGGGCTCGAGAGCGCGCTGCCGCAAGCCCGTCTGGACGGCGAACTGGGTCGCACCTGTTTTCAACTCCGGCTCTACGCGGCGGCCGCCGAAAGCGGTCTTTCCGCCGGCATCCGCATCGACCACGGCGATCCGGCGCGCAAGCCGCTGCCGAAGCCCGATCTGCGGGCGATACAGATCCCGCTCGGGCCGGTGGCGGTGTTCGGCGCGAGCAATTTTCCGTTGGCGTTCTCCGTCGCGGGCGGCGACACGGCCTCGGCCCTCGCCGCCGGCTGCCCCGTCGTGGTGAAGGCGCATCCGGCGCATCCCGGCACCTCCGAGCTCGTCGGCAAACTCGTCCGCGAGGCGGTCGCCGAGAGCGGCCTGCCCGAAGGCGTGTTTTCGTTGTTGTTCGACGCCGGCCATGGAGTCGGCGCGGCGTTGGTGAAGGATTCGCGGATCAAGGCGGTGGGCTTCACCGGTTCGCTCGCGGGAGGACGCGCGTTGATGAACCTCGCGGCGGCGCGGCCGGACCCGATTCCGGTCTACGCCGAGATGGGCAGCGTGAACCCGATTTTTCTTCTCGGTGGCGCGCTCGCCGACCAGGCGGACGTGATCGCCACGGGGCTGCACGCGTCGGTGACGAACGGCGTCGGGCAGTTCTGCACCAAGCCGGGACTCGTGTTCGTCGAGGCGGGCGAGGGGGCGGAGCGTCTCGTCGCGAAGCTGGCCTCGCTCATCGAGGGCACGGCGGCGGGCTGCATGCTCACGTCGGGCATTCGCGCGGCCTACGAAAAGGGTGTCGCCGGTTTCGCGGGCGCGCCGGGCGTGGAGCGTCGCGCGTCGGCGGGCGGGGCGGCCGGGCGGGCGAGCGCGGCGTTGTTTGTCACCGACGCGACGAACTATCTCGCGCATCCGGAGCTGGGCCACGAGGTCTTCGGCCCGACGACCTTGATCGTGCGTTGCGCGTCGGCCGCGGAGATGCAGGCGGCGGCGGCGGGGCTGGAAGGACAGTTGACCGCGACGGTGCATGCGCGACCGGACGAGCTGGCGGCGCGTCAGGCTTTGGTGGATACGATGGCCGGCAAGGCGGGGCGCGTGGTGTTCGGCGGTTTTCCCACGGGCGTGGAAGTGACGCACGCGATGGTGCATGGCGGCCCCTGGCCGGCGACGTCCGACGGGCGTTCGAGCTCGGTCGGCACGATGGCGCTGCAACGGTTCCTGCGTCCCGTGTGTTATCAGAATTTCCCGGACGCGGCGCTGCCGCCCGAGCTGCGCGAGGCGAATCCGCTGGGCTTGGCCCGTCTCGTGGACGGCCAGTGGCAGGCGGCGAAGGCCGGCTGAGGTCGGCTCGGATGTAGGCCCGACCGTTGGTCGGGCAGCCAGGCCAACGGCCTGGCCTACATTGGATGCCGTGAATTCGGGTAGGGCGGGGTCGCGAGGTTCGCCGTAGCATGTGTCGGCGAGCGCAGCGGCTCGGCCCTACCTCAAGCGCTAGTGCGCCGTCGGGCTCACGCGGCAGCCGCCGGCGCGGAGG
>CBINJQ010000153.1:0-9517 GCA_966251015.1 uncultured Akkermansia sp.
GCCAGCCACTTCTCCCAGTTCTTGGCGAAGGAATCGACGTTGGCCTTGGTGACCTCGAAGAGCGGGTCGACGACGCGGGGGTTCTCGGGGGCTTTGCCGTTCACGATCTTCTCGAGGAGGATCTCGACGGACTTGTAGCCCCAGCCGTAGCTGTCCTGCGCGAAGAGGGCCTCGACGTGGCCGCTGCGGAGGTAGTCGAGCTGGGCGGGGAGGCCGTCGCAGGAGGCGACCTTGATGGAGCCGGGCGCCCACTTGAGGGCGTCGGTGGTGAAGAGCGGCCAGCCGCCGATGAAGGTCCAGCCCTGGATGCCGGGATTGGCGTTTTGCGCGGAGGCGACGGCTTCGGCGGCCTTTTCGGGTGTCTCGGCGTGGTAGAACACGCCGGGCTCGTTCAGCTTGATGCCGGGGTGCTTGGCGGCGGCCGCCTTGGCGCCCTCGACGCGCTTCTGGAGGTTGAGCGCGGACTGGTTGCCGCCGAGGATGGCGACGACGCCCTTGCCGCCGAGGGCCTTGATGGTGCTCTCCATGATGCGCTCGCCGCAGGTGAAGTCGTCGGTGCCGTAGAAGGCGAAGCGTTTGCTGTCGGGCGCGTCGGAGTCGAAGCACATGACGGCGACGCCCTTGGCGACCGCCTTGTCGATGGAGGGAGTGACGGTGTTGGCCTCGGTGCAGGAGACGCTGATGCCTTGGGCGCCGCGGCGCACGAGGGCGTCGACGGCCTCGGCCTGTTTGGTGGCGTCCTCGTCGTTGGGGGTGCGGATCTCGATCTCGACCTTCACGCCGTATTTGGCGCCGAGCTCGGCGGCGGCGTCGCGGGCGCCGGCGTGGGCGGCCTGGAAGACGTCGTTGGTCTGGCTCTTGCCGATGATGCCGATGAGGACGGTGCGCTGGGCGGGGGCGCCGTCCGCGGCGGGCTCGGCTTTCTTCGAGCACGCGGAGAGGGCGAGCAGGGCGAGGGCGGAAAGGCCCGTGGCGCGGAGGATGCGGGGGATTTTGTTCATGGTTGGTTGTTGGGGGAAAGGGTGAGGGCGGAGCTGCTCAATGGGCGCGCGAGCGGCGTTGGCGAAGGTGTTGGCCCAGGCGTTAGAGGGCGACGGACACGACGATGGCGAGACCGATGATGATGAGACGGTATTCCTGGGCGAGACGAAGGATGAGGATGCCGTTTTCGATCAACGCGATGATTAGGGTGCCGAGGAGGGCGCCGAGGGCGGTGCCGCGACCGCCGGCGAGGCTGGCGCCGCCGACGACGGCGGCGGCGATGACGGTCAATTCGTAGCCGGTGCCGGTGCTGGTCGAGGCGGTGCCGAAGCGGCCGAGCGAGACGAAGCCGGCGAGGCCCGCGCAGAGGCCGGAGATCGCGTAGGTGCGCAGCTTGATGGAGCCGACGCGCAGGCCGCTGAAGCGGGCCGCCTCCTCGTTGCCGCCCACGGCGTAGGTTTCGCGGCCGGCGACGGTGAGTTGCAGGTAGACCCAACCGAGCGCGACGGTGGCGAGCATGATGGCGAGCGGCATGGGCTGGATGCCCCAAAGCTCCTCGCGCATGAAATCGGTGGTGAACGCCTCGGGCAGGCGTTTGCCGGCGGCGGGGAGGGTTTTTTGCTCGGGCAACACGTTGGCGAGGCCGCGGAAGACGCTCATCGTGCCGAGCGTGACGATGAACGGATGGAGGCGGAGGCCGACCACGAGGGCGCCGTTGGCGAGGCCGCAGAGCAGGCCGATGGCGAGCGGGACGAGGAAGGCGACGGGGAGGACCTGCCAGGCGGGCGAGCCGGCGGGGAAGCCTTGCAGGGCGGCGGCGCCTCCGAGGGCGGCGAGCGCCATGATGGAGCCGACGGAGATGTCGATGCCGCCGGTGATGATCACGACGGTGAGTCCGACCGCCATGATGGCGTAGTAGGACATCGGCGTGGCGACGCCGTCGACGAGGTTGTCGAAGTTGAGGAAGGTGTTGGGCCGGCCGGCCGCGGCGTCGTGCCAGCCGTAGGCGGCGAGGATCGCGGCGAGAACGAGGACCACGAGGGCGAGGCCGAGTTCTTGGCCGAGCGAGAAGCGGGGCTTGGAGGAGGACGGAGCGGGGACGGCGGACATACGGAAACGGGGGAATCCAGGGCGTGGCGGTGGAGGCGGGGCGGGGCGGCCCGGGGACGGGCCACGGGGATAAGCGCGGATTTTCCCGCCAACCCGACATCGGCCGGAAAAATTTTCGGGCAACGCGGGGCCGGGCGGCGGGGCCGCGGGGCGCCGGGCGGTTCTGGCGGCTCCGGCCCGCGTCAGGGCGAGGCGTTCGCCATGAGAGATTCGGCTTCGTCGAAAAGTATGCTCACGAAAGCCCAGTCATACCAGAAGCCGTCTCGATTGTTCCCGCGGGCGAGGTCGCCGGAGAAGCCGGTTTCGACCAAGGGCCGCAGCCGGGCGAGGCGGGCGCCGGCTTCATCCCGGCGTCCTTGTTGCCAATCGCAGAGCGCGACGACGAGTCGCAAGGTCGTGACGCGGGCGCCGCCGCGGTCGGCGGGGTCGTCGCCTTGGAGGGCGAAGCGGCGGGCGTTGTCGTAGTTTCCCAGCCGATAGTGCCAAAGGCTGACGGGCAGGGCGGCCCAGCCCGTGGCGAGGCGCGGGCTGAGGCTGGAGAACCAGAAATCGGTGCGGGCCCCGAGGGGGAGAAGTCGCGCGCGCAGCTCGGCGTCGAGGGGCCGGAGGAGGCAGGTGTTGAGGACGCGGGCGACGGCGTCGGAGTTGGTCGCGGGCGAGAAGCGTTCGACGGCGGCGTGGCGGAATTTCTCGTAGGCGGCCTCGTCGCCCGCGAGCAGTCGGGCGACGCCGTAGGACTGGTGGTCGAGCGTGACGGGAGCCCAGCTGTCGAGGCGTCCGAGCTCGAGCGCGACGGCGAAACGGTCCGCGGCCTCGGCCCACCGGCGCTGGCGCGCGAGCCAGTCGCCCACGGCGCGGTAGGCGACCACGCCGTCGAGCGAGGGCTTGGTGATCGGCGTCGGGATGTCGTCGAGCACGCGGGCGGCGAGCGCGAAGCTGCCCTCTCGCGTGAGAAAGGCGGCGCGAGTGAGCCGCTCCGCGATCTCGGCCTGGTGGCGAAGGACGGTTTGTTCGCGGAGCGCGGCGCGCTCCCGGAAGTAGAGAAGGGTGGCGGCGCCGAGACCGGCGACCAACGTGATCGCGACCGCGAGCCCGGCGGAGAACACCACGCGGTTGCGGCGCACGAGCTTCCGAAGACGGTAAAGCCGGCCGCCCGGACGGGCTTCGAGCGGTTCGTCGCGCAGGTGTCGTCCGATGTCGAAGGCGAGCGCGTTCGCCGTCGGGTAGCGGCGCGTGCGGTCTTTTTCGAGCGCGCGAAGCAGGACCCAGTCGAGGTCGCGACGAAGCGTGGTGACGAGCTCGGAGGGCGCGCAGCGGCGTTCGTCGGCGACGCGGGCGAGCTCCTCGGGCGGAAGCGAGCGGAGCAGGCGGGACGGCCGGGGCGGCTCCTTTTCGCGAAGCGTGCGGCGAAGCTCGTCCAGGCCGGATTCGAGCAGCTTGCCCGAATCGAAGGGCGGCCGGCCGGTCAACAGCTCGAACAGCAGCGCGCCGAGGCTGTAGATGTCGCTGCGGGTATCGACGTCGACGCGTCCGGGCTCGGCCTGCTCGGGGCTCATGTAGGCGGGGGTGCCGATGAAAAGACCGTCTCCGGTGCGCGAGGCGTCGCCGCGTTCGGGGCCGGAGATGGCCTTGGCGACGCCGAAGTCGATGACCTTGGGCACGGCCGCGCCGTCGCGCAGGGAGACGAGGACGTTCGAGGGTTTGATATCGCGATGCAGGATGCCCTTTTGATGGGCGTGTTGGATCGCGTGGCAGACCTGGACGAACAGCGCGAGCCGCTCGCGGACGCCCAGGCGGTGGGCGCGGCAGTAGTCGGTGATGCGCGCTCCCTCGACCAGCTCCATCACGAAATAAGGCCGGCCGGTTCCGGTGGCGCCGCCGTCGAGCACCTGGGCGACGTTGGGGTGGTCCATCAAGGCGAGCGCCTGCCGCTCCAACGCGAAACGGGCGACGACGCGTTCGGTGTCCATGCCGAGACGAATGATCTTGAGGGCGACTTTTCGCCGCACCGGGCCGTCCTGCTCGGCGAGGAAGACGACGCCGCAGCCGCCCTCGCCAAGTCGGCGAAGGAGGGTGTAACGCCCGATGCGCTCGGGGGCGCCGGCCGTCAACGACCCGCCGACGGTCGACCGATGAACCGGCTCGGGGATCGGCGTATTTTGGGGGGCCGGCAGGCGAGGCTGGGGCGGGAAAAACGTTTCCGCTCGCTCATGGGCGGCCAGGAGATCGACAAGGCGGGCAAGCAACCCGGGGTCGTCGCCGCAGGCTTGCCGGAGAAAGGCGTCACGCAGCGCGGCGTCGCGAAGTTCCACCGCGGTGTCGAACAAGGCGCGTTCGATTTTGCGGCGCGTGTCGGAGTCGGTTGGCGGCGCCTGCTTCGCGGCGTCCGGACGCGGGTTCATGCTATCTCTTGGACGAGTTGCATGAGCCGCGCGCGAGCATATGCCCACTGGCGCTCGACGGTGCGTTCGGTGACCTCCAGGGCGGCGGCGATCTCGCGGTTGGTGAAACCGCCGAAGAACCGCAACGTGACGACTCGCGCGGCGTCGCCGTCCTCCCGCTCCAGGCGGGAAAGGGCTTCGTCGATCAGGACGACGCGGCTGTTTTGGTCGGCCGCGGCGGCGGGCAGGTCGAGCCCGTCGAAAGGCAGATGGTCGGCGCCGGCGCCGCGTTTGCCCGTGGCGTGGCGTCGTGCGTGATCGACAAGCACGCGGCGCATGGTCAGCGCAGCGGCCCGGAAAAAGTGGCTGCGGTCGGTCCAGCGCGGGTGCATGCCGTCCGGTCCGGCGAGTCGAAGCCAGGCCTCGTGGACGAGCGCGGTGGGCTGGAGGGTGTGACCGGCGGCCTCGCCCGCCATCCGGGCGGCGGCGAGTTGGCGAAGTTCATCATACAGCTCGCGCATCGACGCCTCGTCCGCGGGCAGCGGCGGTCCGTCGGCGGGACCGCCGGGAGCGGGGGGCGGGGAAGGGCTGGAGGGCATGGGCGCGACGGGTTCCGGCTCGGTGAAAGGAGGGCAAATCAGGTGGCGCCGGCCCGGGCAAACGGGAAGTGTTCGCTCCCAATCATGCGGCCGAGAGGTCGGCCGCGCCGGAGGCCGTCGCCGTATCGCGGCGCTTGGATTCCGGCGTGAACGGGCCGGCGACGCGGGGCGCGGCGCCCGGCGTCTTTTCGGGGACGGCGAAGAATGGCGGCGTCGATTTGGCCGGGGCTCCATCCGAAAAAGCCGGGCACGAAAAAGCGGAGGCCGCCGAAGCGGGCCTCCGCGACAAGGGGATCGCGACGTCAGGACGACGGCTCGTGCTTACTGCACCGTGACCGGGATCGTGATCTCGCCGGTGTTGCCGTAGCCCTTGAGGAAAAGATTGCCGGCGCCGGGCTTGCCGCCCTTCACGTCGATCGTGACGGAGGATTGGCCGGCGGGGACGATCACCTCGGGCATGATCACGCTCTCGGGGATATCGGTGGTGACATCGAGAAGCTGGCCGCCGGCGGGAGCGGGGGCGGGGATGGTGAAGGTGAGCGGTTGCACGCCGCCTTGGGCGAGCGAGAGCGAGGTGGGGGAGACGTCGAGCACGGCGGTGTCGACGCGGAAGGTGCCGATGGGGGAGTTGCCGGCGGCGCCTTCGAGCGTGACGCGGTAGTTGCGGCCGCTTTCGACGGCGGGGACGTAGAAGCTGAGCGCGTTGGCGGACTCGAAGACGGTGCGGACGGGCTGGTCGTCGAACTTCACCGTGTCGGCGCTGCCGAAGCCGCGGCCGACGACGCTGATGCGGGCGCCGACGGGGCCGCGGTTGGTCTCCATCGAGAGCACGTAACGGCCCACGACGCGGGTGCGCGTGACGTCGGTGTAGTCCTGTTTGCGGGTGATGCCGCCGCCGTGCTCGATGGCGTAGTCGACGATGTAGTAGTAGGCGAGTTCGTCGCGGCCGGCGGGAAGCTGGAACTCGTATTCGAACACGTTTTTGCCGAGCGCGCCGGCGTTCATTTCGTGAATCTGGCCGTCGACGACGATGCGGGCCTTGATGCTGCCTTCCTGGACCGTGGTGGTCTTGGGCGTGACGCGGAGGGCGAAGGTGTAGATTCGCGAGGGGTTTTCCGGCAAGACCTTCGGCGTCAGGTCCGTGAGCTTGAGATCGCAGCCCGCGAGCAAGGCGAGGGCGGCGGCGCAAAACACGGCGCGCAAGATGCGGGGCAGGGTGAAAACGGATTGGTGGTGCATCGCGATGGAGGAATCGGGTAAGCCGACAGCGATAATGGCCAACTCTTCCATGGCAAAGCAGGAAATGGACGCCCGGGCGCTTGACGCGGCTTTCGCGAAAAGCCCGCTCGGGCTCTATGTGCATGTGCCGTTTTGCGCGAGCACCTGCGATTTTTGCGCGTTCTATCAGACCGCGCCGACCCGGGAGGGCGTGGTTTCCTATTTGGACGCCGTCCGTCGCGAACTCGCGCTGGTCGGTCGTCGTCGTCCGGTCGACACCGTGTTCTGGGGCGGAGGCACCCCGGGCCTGCTGGCGCCGGACGATTTGCGGACGCTGGGCGAGATCGTGCTCGGCTTTTGCGGCGGCCGGCCGAAGGAGTGGACGGTCGAGCTGGCGCCGGCGTCCGTCACCGAAGCGCGGCTGGCGGCGCTCAAGTCCGTCGGCGTCACGCGCGTGTCCATGGGCGTGCAAAGTTTCTCGCCCGCGCTGCTCGACGCGCTCGGGCGCCAGCATACGCGCGAACAGATCCTGCGCGCCCACGAGCGCGTGCGCGCGGCCGGGTTCGCGAGCGTCAATCTGGACCTCATGTTCGCCCTCCCGGGGCAGGACGAGGCGGCGATGGTCGAGGATCTCCGCATGGCGGTCTCGCTCGAGCCCGACCATCTCTCGACCTATTGCCTCACCTTCGAGGAGGACACGAAGCTGTGGGTGAAGCTGTCGCAGGGGAAGGTGAAGCTCGATCCCGGGCACGAGGCGCGTCTCTACGGCCGGGCCTGGGACGAGCTAGCCGCCGCCGGCTACGCGCAATACGAGGTGTCCAACTTCGCGCGGCCGGGCCACCGTTGTGCCCATAATTTGAATACGTGGCGCATGCACGAGTGGATCGGGGTCGGGCCTTCGGCGGCCGGGCAGCACGGCGGCGTGCGCGGGGCGAACCCGGCCGACCTTGAGAAGTGGGGCGCCCGGGTCGCGGTCGGCGAACGCATGACCGAGGACCGCGTCGCGCTGACTCCCGCGCTGCTCGCCGAGGACTCCCTGGTCTTCGGTCTGCGCCTGAACGACGGCGTCGATCTCGCGGAGATCCGCGGCCGGTTTTCGGACACCCTGGGGTGGGCGGAGCTGGAAGCCGAGCTGGGCCGGCTGGAGTCCGCCGGGCTCCTTGAACGCTCCGACACCACGATTCGTTTGACCCGGGCCGGAAGATTACTGGCCGACGCCGTCGGCTCCGAATTGATGGGCGTGCTCTCGAATCGTTGATGCGAAGCTATTTGCGGCGTAGGTGGCTTGTTATCTTTGGTATCTTAGTGAACTAATCAATAAAAGTATTTGCCCCTCGCGCCCGAAGTGCGACCTTACCACGTTTCCTCCTTTTTCTTTCGTTCGCCATGTCCTCCGAATCCGCCGCCGCACCCAAACCCCTCGTCGCCAACGAGGGCATCAAGACCGCCTCGCGTCATCTGCGCGGCAACCTGAAGGCGGAGTTCGCCGATCTCTCCACGCCGCATGTGACGGCCGACGCGGAGCAGCTGATCAAGTTCCATGGCACCTACATCCAGGACGACCGCGACCAGCGCATCGCCTTGAAGAAGGCGGGCAAGGACAAGGCCTATTCGTTCATGCTTCGCGTGCGCCTGCCCGGCGGCAAGGCGACCGCGCACCAGTGGCTGGTGCTCGATCAACTCGCGACCGACCTGGCGTCGCCCTCGCTGCGCATCACCACCCGCCAGACCTTCCAGTTTCACGGCGTGCTGAAGGGCAACATGAAGCCCCTTATCCAGGGCATGCACAAGGTGCTGCTCGATTCGATCGCGGCCTGCGGCGACGTGAATCGCAACGTGATGGCGCCGGTCAATCCCGAGCAGTCGCCCGTTCTGGAACAGGTTTATCAGGACGCGAAGGCCTGGAGCGACTACGCGCTGCCGAAGACCCGCGCCTACCATGAGATCTGGCTCGACGAGGAACTCGTGGCGGGCGGCGAGCCCGAGGTCGAGACGATGTATGGCGCCACCTACCTGCCGCGCAAGTTCAAGACCGGCTTCGCGGTGCCGCCGTCCAACGACGTCGACGTGTTTTCGCAGGATCTCGGCTACATCGCCATCATCGACGACGGCAAGCTGCTCGGCTACAACGTGACCGTGGGCGGCGGCCTCGGCATGAGCCATGGCAACGAGAAGACCTTCCCGCGTCTGGCGGACGTGCTCGGCTTCATTCCCCGCGAGTTGGTCAACATGGTCGGCGACGCGGTCCTCACCACGCAGCGGGATTTCGGCGATCGCACGGACCGCAAGCATGCGCGCCTCAAATACACCATCGCGGACCGTGGAATCGAGTGGTTCAAGGCGGAGGTCGAGAAACGCAGCGGCGTGACCTTCGCGCCCGCGCGGCCCTACGCGTTCACCACGATCGAAGATCCGACCGGCTGGCACAAGAACGCCGACGGAAGCTGGTTCTACGGACTGCACATCCTTTCCGGCCGCATCGTCGACCGCGCGGGCTGGCCGATGAAGACCGCGTTGCGCGAGATCGCCCAGATGCACCGCGGCGACTTCCGGCTCACGCCATCGCAGAATCTCACCATCTCCGGCGTGAGCGAGCGGGAGAAACCGGTCATCGAGGCGATCCTCGCCCGCTACGGTCTCGACAAGGAGAACGAGCGCTCCGGCCTGCGTCTCAACGCGCTCTCGTGCGTGGCGCTTCCCACCTGCGGACTCGCCCTCGCGGAGAGCGAGCGCGCGCTGCCCGACCTGATCGCGCGCTTCGAGACCATCCTCGACGAGGCCGGCCTGCACGAGGACGCGATCAGTCTCCGGGTCACGGGCTGCCCGAACGGCTGCGCGCGGCCCTATCTCGCGGAGATCGGCTTCGTCGGCAAGGCGCCGAACAAATACGCGCTGTATTTGGGAGCGGCCTACAACGGCACGCGGCTCAACCGGCTCGTCTCCCCGAGCATCACGTTCGAGGACGCGGTGAAGCTGCTCGAGCCGGTGATCAAACGCTACGCCAAGGAGCGTCTCCCGGGGGAGAAGTTCGGCGATTTCTGCGAGCGCGAGATCCTGCCGAAGGACGCCACCTTCCACTTCGTCGGAAACGGCGGCCTGGTGCCGCCGCCCGCGCCGAAGGCCGCCGCTGCTCCGGCGGCGCCCGCGGCCTGACGGGCTCGTCGGGGAATCGAACGAAAAGGGCGCGCCACCCGGCGCGCCCTTTTCTTTTGCGGAACCCGCCCGGCG
>CBINJQ010000154.1:0-9506 GCA_966251015.1 uncultured Akkermansia sp.
AGGCGCCGAAATCCGCCTCGCTCACGCTGCGCCGCGGCGAGGTCGTCGGCATCGCCGGCCTCATCGGTTCCGGCCGCACCGAGGCTCTGCGCGCCCTGTTCGGTCTCGACCCGGTCGTCTCCGGCGAGATCCGCATCCGCGGCGATCTCGCGCCCGCCTCCGGCCCCGCCGCCCGCTGGAGCCAAGGGCTTGGTCTCGTCAGCGAAGACCGCAAGACCGAGGGCCTCGCGCAAAACCTCTCCATCGCGGAAAACCTCACCCTGTCCAAGCTCGACGGGCTCGGCCCGTGGCGCTTCGTCCGCCCCTCGCGTCAAAACGCCGCCGCCGAGCCTTGGATCAAGGCCTTCCCCATCAAGTGCCAGGGCGGACACCAGCCGGTCGAGGCGCTCTCCGGAGGCAACCAGCAGAAGGTCGCCATCGCGCGCCTCCTGCACCACGACTGCGACGTGCTCCTGCTCGACGAACCCACGCGCGGTATCGACGTCGGCTCGAAGGCCCAGATCTACGCCTGGATCGACAAGCTCGCTCTCGGCGACCCCGCCGCCGGCAAGGCGCCCAAGGCCGTGCTCGTCGTTTCCAGCTACCTGCCCGAACTGCTCGGCATCTGCGACCGCATCGCCGTGATGACCCGCGGCGTCCTCGGCGAAGCCCGACCCGTCGCCGAATGGACGGAACACTCCCTCATGCTCGCCGCCACCGGCCAGGACCAACGCGCCTGAACTTAAACCGCTAAATGCCGCTAAACCTCGCTAAATCAGACCCCGGTTTGTTTTAGCGCTCTTTAGCGAGCTTTAGCGGTTCCTCTTCTGTTTTCAAAATGTCTCAGTCCGCTTCCTCGTCCCCCCCCGCCGCCTCCGCCGGCAAGAAAAAATCCTCCCGCGTGTTCGCCATGCTCGGCCGGCTCGCCGCGCTCGCCGCGGTCTACGCCTTCTTCGCTATCCTCACGCCGGCCGGCAAAGGCTTCATGTCCGACGCGAACACCCAGCTAATGCTGCAGGACATCGCCGTCGTCGCCATGGCCGCGATCGGCATGACGCTCGTCATCATCGCCGGCGGCATCGATCTCTCCGCCGGCTCCGCCATCGCGCTCTCGATGATCACGACCGCCTACGTGCTCAACCTCGGACCGGAGGACGCCAAGCTCGTCACCCAACATCCCGTGGCCCTCCCGCTCCTCGCTCTCGCCTCGGCGGTCGCGGTCTCGGTCTTCATCGGCTTCGTCAACGGCGCGCTCGTCACCTGGCTCCGCATCGTCCCCTTCATCATCACGCTCGGCACGATGCAGATGGCCCGCGGCCTCGCGAAACTCGTCGCCAACGAGCAAAACATCTACCCGCCCGCCGAGGTGCAGGATCTCTGGATCGCACGCCTCCTCGATCCTTCGAAAAACCTCTACACCTGGCCCTTCCTGCCCCTCGCCGTCTGGCTCGTGATCGGCGCCGCAGTGCTCACCGCCCTCTTCCTCCGCTACACCCGCCTCGGCCGCCACATCTTCGCCCTCGGCTCCAACGAAAAGACCGCCGTCCTCTGCGGCGTGCCCGTCTCCCGCACCAAGATCGCGGTCTACATGCTCGGCGGCCTTTTCAGCGGCCTCGCCGGCGTGCTGTTCTTCGCCCGCCTCGGCGCCATCGGCCAGCCCACCGAGGCCATCGGCTACGAGTTGTTCGTCATCGCCGCCGCCGTCATCGGCGGCGCCAGCCTCCTCGGCGGACGCGGCACCATCCTCGGCACCATGATCGGCGCCCTCATCATCACGATTCTCCGCAATGGCGGCGTGAAGATGGGCTGGCCCCAATACACCCAGGAAATCGTCATGGGCGCCGTCATCATCGTCGCCGTGGCCATCGACAACCTCCGCCAGCGCGGCCGCGCCTGAGCCGTAACCATGCAGTCGAAAGCGGAGCAGCGAGCTGAGACGGTGAGTGCATTTCAGAGGCAAGCGACCGAGGACGGAGCGAAGCGGAGATGGCGGCAGCCCGGAGCCGAAGGCGGAGGGTGAGCCCGTGAGGGCGAACAATACCCGGAGGGTATTTCGCTGGGAGCTCGCCACTGAAAGGTGCCGCCAGATCACCTCGATGCGACCTGCTCGACTGCATGGTTACGGCTGAGCCTCCGCCCTCCGCCTGTCGGTCGCGCCCGGCTCAGCCGATCCGCCCCTCCGCCCGGCGGTAGCGCGCCGGGCTCGTGCCCATCACCTGCTTGAAAATCCGGGAGAAGTGAAAGCGGTCGCAAAAACCCGCCGCCGCCGCGACCTCCTCGATGCTCATCCGACCCTCCCTCAGCCAGGCCGCCGCCCGCTCGGTGCGCAGCCTCAGCCGATACCGGTGCGGCGTGTGCCCCGTCGCCTGGAGAAACTTCCGGATGAACGCGTTCGTGTTCATCCCCGCCTCGCGGGCCAGCGCCTCGTTGTCCACCTCCGCCTCGTCCCGGCTCAGGACCTCCAACGCGCGGGCGATGCGCGGCTCGGTCAGGCGCCCTTCCCAGTAGCCGGCGGGAATTCTCGAAAGCGCCCCGTTCAGGACCGACTGCAAAAGAAACGCCGTCGTCAAAGGCGATTCCGGGCCCGCCGCCTCCGCCGTCGCCACCAACCTCCGGATCATCGCCCTCTCCGAGGGCGTCGGCGTGTGGTGAAACACCCGGCCCGGCTTCGCGACCCGGTCCAGCCCGAGCGCGAAATGCACATAAAAATGCCCCACCGGTCCCTTGCATCCGGTGCCGAAGGAGGTGTGCGGCGGGATCAGCACCCCCCGCCCCGGCTCGATCGGCACCCGCTCCCGCGGCAGGACCAGCCAGGCCCCCGGCCGGTCGTTCCAATACCAGCGCCAGAAGGGCGCCGAAAGCTCGTCGTATTCCCACTCCAAGAGCACGCAATGCGCGCAGGTCAATATCTGCGGGGCGCTCGCGACTGCGAGGCTCCTCCAGCGCTGGTGGACGGATAGGGCCGGCTTCATGCGTGTTTTCCACACAAACCGGGCATCCTCGTGCATGGCGAACTTTCTCGGCGTCCGCTACGCTCCCGCGCCCCCATGAAAACAGCCATCAAACCCGCCTCGCTGCTCTGCGCGCTCCTCGCGCTCCCGGTCGTCGCTTCCGCCGCGTCGCCGATCTCCTCCGACCTCGCGCCCGCCTCCACCGTGCACACCGAAACCGAACCCGCCGCCTCCGGACCTTTCTCGCCGTCCTGGAACTCGCTCTCCTCCTACTCCGCCCCCGAGTGGTTTCGCGACGCGAAATTCGGCATCTGGGCCCACTGGGGCCCGCAGTGCCAGCCCGAGGCCGGCGACTGGTATGCGCGCAGCATGTATTCCCAGGGCCACTGGCAATACAAACGCCACGTGGAGCGCTACGGCCATCCCTCCGAGGCCGGATTCAAGGAGGTCATCCACGACTGGAAGGCCGACAAGTGGCAGCCCGAAAAGCTGGTCGCCTTCTACAAGAAAGTCGGCGCGCGCTACTTCTTCGCGATGGCCAACCATCACGACAACCTCGACCTCTGGGCCAGCAAGCACCACCCGTGGAACTCCGTCCGCGTCGGCCCGCGAAAGGACATCGTCGCCGGCTGGGCCAAGGCCGCCCGCGCCGAGGGCCTGCCCTTCGGCGTCAGCGTCCACGCCGCCCACGCCTGGAGCTGGTATGAGGTCGCCCAGGGATCCGACCGCGACGGGCCGAAGGCCGGCGTCCCCTACGACGGCAAGCTCACCCTGGCCGACGGCAAAGGCAAATGGTGGGAAGGCCTCGATCCGCGCCAGCTCTACGCCCAGAACCACGAGCCCAGCCCCGGATTCCAAAACCTCGGGTCCATCCACAACCGCTGGAACTGGGAAAACGGCGTGACCGTTCCCGACGCCGCCTATTGCCAGGCCTTCTACGACCGCACCGTCGACCTGCTCAACCAGGCGAAGCCGGACCTCCTCTATTTCGACGACACCGCCCTGCCCCTCTGGCCGGTGAGCGACGCCGGTCTCAAGATCGCGGCGCACTTCTACAACTCCAACCTCGCCCGCCGCAAGGACCCCGGCGTCCTCTTCGGCAAGATCCTCTCCGAGGAACAGCAGAAGTCCCTCGTCTGGGACATCGAGCGCGGCGTTCCCGCCACCATCCTCCCGAAGGCCTGGCAGACCGACACCTGCATCGGCGGCTGGCACTACGACCGCGGCGTGTATGACCGCAACCAATACAAGTCCGCCCGCACCGTGGTCCACATGCTCGCCGACATCGTGAGCAAAAACGGCAACCTCCTCCTCAACGTGCCCGTCCGCGGCGACGGCTCCATCGACGAGAAGGAGGAGCGCATCCTCACCGAGATCGGCGCCTGGATCGCCGTAAACGGCGAGGCGATCTTCGGAACCCGCCCCTGGAAGACGTTCGGCGAAGGCCCCGCCAGCGAGGGCGTCGCCCTTTCCGCCCAGGGCTTCAACGAGGGCAAGGGCAAGCCGTTCACCAGCTCCGACGTCCGCTACACCGCGAGCAAGGACGGAAAAACGGTCTACGTCACCGTGATGGGCGTGCCCGCCGAGCCGCTTCGCCTCTCCGCGCTCGGACGCTCGGGCGCCGGCGCGACCGTCTCCGCCGTCTCCGCGCTGGGCGCCGCCGAGTCCGTGCGCTGGAAGCAGTCGGAGGATCAAATGACCATCGAACCGCTCGAAAAGAAACCCGGTTCCAACATCGCGCTCGTCCTCAAGGTCGCCCTCTGATCGCCCCGCTCCCCCGGGCCGCCGGCTTCGTCGGCGGCCCTCCCCGCCTCCCCTCCGATCCGCGCTCCATGACCACGCTCCGCCTCTTCGCCGCCGTCCTGTTCTCATCCGCCTGCGCCGCCCTCGCCGCCGAACGCCGGGTCTCTTCGCCCGACGGCCGGCTCGCGCTGGTGCTGTCCGACGAGGCCGGCCTGCGCTACCGGGTGGAGCTCGAAGGCAAGCCCGTCCTCGTCGACTCCGCGCTCGGCCTCGACTTCGCGGACGGTCTTCGCCTCGGCCCCGCCGCGCGCATCGGCGAGACGCGCTCCGCCGCCCACGACGGCGCCTGGGAGAACCCGTTCGGCGTGCGCCGCCGGGTGCCGGATTCCTGGCGCGAGCTTCGCGTCGCCCTGCGCGAAGAGGGCGGCAAACCGCGCGACTTCGCGCTCGTCCTCCGGGCCTACGACAACGGCGTCGCCTTCCGCTACGAATTGCCCGCCGCCTTCGGCCCGGACGAGTTTGTCATCGAAGCCGAACGCACGGAATTTCGGTTTCCGGCCGACCACCGCGCCTGGGCCGGCGGCGAGTCCACCTCGGCCGAAACCGAATATCCCGAGACCCGCCTTTCCGCGATTCCCGCGGGAACCTCGGGCAACGGCGGCAAAGGCCGCCCCTATCGTTCCGTCCTCCCTCTGCTGGTGGAGACCCCGGCCGCCTACGTCGCCGTCGCCGAGTCCGACCTGCTCGACTGGGCCGGCCTCTTCCTCTCGGGCACCGGGGAGAACGCGGTCCGGGCCACGCTCGCCCCGCGGCACGACGGACGCGGCGCCGTCGTCGGCCGCGCGCCGATGCTGAGCCCCTGGCGCGCGATCACCGTCGCCCGCGACGCCGCCGCCCTCGTCGAGTCGGAGCTCGTCGCCACCCTCGCCACGCCTTCGCGCGTGGCCGACGCATCGTGGATTCGACCCGGCGCGTCCGCGTGGGACGTCTGGTGGACCGGGGAGAACCCCACCCTGCCCGCCCACACCGGTCTCGAAGCCCGCGGCGACACGCGCTCGCACCGCGAGTATATCGATTTCGCCTCCGAGATGGGCTGGCCCTATCAGCTCGTCGACTGGTTCTGGTATGAGCACATGACGTCCTACTCCAAGGGCCTCAACTCGCCGCCCAACACCCCGTCGGGAGATTTCACCCGTCCCGTGCCCGCGATCGATCTCCCCGGTCTGGTGTCCTACGCGAAAAAGAAAAACGTCCGGCTCTGGATCTGGGCGCATTCCCTCGACATCAAGACCTTCGGGGTCGACCGCGCGCTCGCCCATCTCGCCGCGCAAGGCCTGGCCGGAGTGAAGATCGACTTCTTCGACAGCGACTCGCAGGAGACCGTGCGCTGGATCGTCGGGCTGCTCGAATCCGCCGCGCGCCACCGCCTGATGATCGACCTCCACGGCGTATACAAGCCCACCGGCCTCGCCCGCACCTACCCGCACTTCCTCACCCAGGAGGGTGTATTGGGCAACGAATACAACAAGCTCGGCGGCAAACGCTGCGACATCCGGCACACCGTCACGTTGCCCTTCACGCGCGGGCTGCTCGGCCCCATGGACTTCACGCCGGGCGGATTCCTCAACCGCACCCCCTCGACTTTCAAGATCACGCACCCCGCCCAGGTGATAGGCACCCGTTCCCGCCAGCTCGCGATGACCGTCGTCTACCCCAGCCCCTTGCTCGTGCTCTGCGACAGCCCCGCGAACTACCGGGGCAGGCCCGGACTGGAGTTCCTCCGCGACCTGCCGACTGTCTGGGAGGAGAGCCACGTGCTTTCCGCCAAGGTGGCCGACCATGTCGTCGTCGCCCGACGCCGCGGGGACGGCTGGTGGCTGGCGGCGATCAACGGCGAAGGGCCCCTGGACCTCGAGGTCTCGCTGCCCTTCCTCGCGCCCGGGAAATGGACCGCGCGGACCTTTGCCGACGGCTCGGATCCGGCCGCGCCCGAATCGATCGTCGAAAGCGCGATGCCGCTCCCCGCGACCCGCAAACTGCGGCTCGCCCTCCAGCCCGGCGGCGGCGCGGCGGTCGTGCTGAGCCCCGTCCGCCCCCGGACGCGGGTTGGCGGCGGCCCTCCGGCCCCCTTCAAGTGATCGAAACGCGCCCGGCGGGAGAATTTGCCAGCCCGGCCGAGCTCGTGTTCAAAGCGCGGCCATGAGTTTGCCGGCGCTGCCGCCCTTCTCCTCCCAGGTCACCGACGCGCGCTACGCCTGCCTCGACATGGAACCGCGCCCCGCCCGCGCGCTCACCGTTTCCTGCGCCGGTTTCGAGCGCTGCCTGCCGGAGTATCGCGTGGAGCGCGCAAGCTACGGTTCCACTGTCTGGGAATTCGTCGCGGACGGCTCCGGGACGCTCTCCCTGGACGGCAGGGAGACGCGCCTGAGGCCGGGCAACTTTTTCACCTACGGCCCGGGCGTGCCGCATCTGATCGTCAGCGACGCCCGGCGCCCCCTGCGGAAATATTTCGTCGATTTTTTCGGCCACGAGGGCGACGAGCTCATGAACCGGCTCGGGATCGCGCCGCCCTTCTGCGGCGTGATCGCCGACGTCGAGGGGCTCCGAAACTTGCTCGAGGAGCTGCTTCGCGAAGCCGGCGGAGACGGCTCGTTGCGGCACGAGATCGCCGTCGGCTACCTTCGCCTCCTCCTGCTGAAAAGCGGCGAGCGCTCGCGCGGGGGCGGCGGGGACAGCCCAAGGGCCTACGCCACGCTGCAACGCGCGCTCCACGTCATCGAACAGCGCCACACCACGCTGTCGTCGTTGCGCGAACTCGCCTCCGCCGCGCGCGTCGACCCCGCCCACCTCTGCCGGCTTTTCGCCCGCTTCCGCGGCGACACCCCGCAACGGTGTCTCACGCGCCGCAAGCTCAACACCGCCGCGCGCCTGCTCTCCACCGCGCCTCTCCTAGTCAAGGACGCCGCCGCCGCCGCGGGTTTCGCCGACCAGCTCCACTTTTCCCGGCTGTTCAAAGGCGCCTTCGGTTGCAGCCCGACCGAGTTTCAGCGCCGGCACGCGGCCAGCCTGAACATCCCGCGCAAATAAACCCGCGCCCCCGGCGTCCGCGCGAACCCGACTCGCACGCGGGCGCCGAGGACGTCGCCGATCCCTTGACGAACAAGACCAACCGGCCGGCCCCGGCCTCCCACCCGCCCGGGCTCACGCGCCGAGCACCTTCCGCAGCGCGATAAAATCCTCGTCGCCGAATCCCCGCGCCTCGGCGGTCTTCAGCTGTTCGCGCACCGCGTCCAAGGCGGGCAACTCGGCGCAACCCGCCGCCTTCGACGCCAGCCGCAGGTCCTTGTGGAGATGCTTCACCGAAAACTGCGGCGAAAAATCGCCCGCGCGCAACTTCGGCTCCTTGAGCCTCACCAGGCCGGAGTAGCCGACGTTTTTCGCCAGCGCGCCGTAGAACACCTCGTCGCCGATCCCCGCCGCGCTCGCGAGCGCGCGGGCCTCGATCAACCCCTGCGTCTGCACCGCGATGTTGAGGTTCATCGCCAGCTTCAACGCCGCCGCCTGGCGGTTGTCGCCGATGTGCAGACGCGTCGCCGACACGAGGGAAAGCACGGGCTCCAGCCAGGCGATCAAAGCCGCCTCGCCCCCGAGATAAAACACCGTTTGCCGCTGCTCCGCCGCCGGCTTGCTGCCCGTGAACGGCGCCTCCAGGTAACGCGCGCCCGCCGTCTCGACCGTCCGGCGAAACTCCTCGCTGGACTCCGGGTCGATCGTGCTCGACTGCACCACGATCTTGCCATGCCCGAGCCGCGGCACGATCCGCTTCAAGACCTCGCGCACCGCCGCCGGATCGGCGACCACGATCTGAACAACATCGGCCGCGACCGCCACGTCTTCGGCCGAGTCGCGCCAGGCCGGCGCGTCCGGCCGCGCCGTGCGGTTCCACGTCCCGGCAAGCACGCCCGCCGCGGCATAGTGGCGCGCCCAGATCGCGCCGATGATGCCGAGCCCGAGCACGCCGACCTTTGGCAAAGAGTGGGAGAGAGGATTGTCGTTCATGGAAAAAATATATCGTCCGGGCCGCGGCGTCGGCGGGCCATCCCTCCGGTCGCTCGGCGCGCATGCAAATGTGTTGTGCGGACGGTCCGTTCGGGCCTATCCGATGAAGCTTCGATGAAAGAGCCAGCAGCAGCGAACCGGAGCCCGCAACTTGAGCGTCAACAAATCCGCCCGGCCTCGTCCGCCAAGACCGGGCGCGCGTTTTATTCGCTCCTCGCCGGCGTGGCTCTTTTCACCGCCGGATGCAGCACGCCGGGGCCGCGCCACGCCTACCTCTATTCACCGGCGCTCGGCCCCACCATCCGGGACGTGGACCCCTTGAGCGGCGACGAGAAGACCGGCGTCCCCGCCTACGTCGACCACGGCGAGCACGTGCTCGGCATGGCCTACGATCCCTACACGGACCATTTTTTCATCCGCCTCTTCCCGGGGAACCAAATCCGCGTCATCGATCGCCCCGCCGCCGCCGTCAAACGCAGCTTCCGCGCCCCGTCCATCCCGCTCGGCGGGCACGATCTGGCCGTCCGGTCCCGCGACCGGCATCTGTTTTTCACCGATCCGACCGCCCCCGCGCTTTTCGAGACCGACATCAACGGCGAGCTCGAGCACTACCATAAACTCGAGGGCCTCGTGGCGCCGGCCTGGGGCGTCGCCTACGATTCGCTCCAGGACGAATTGCTCGTCCTCCCCTTCAAACAAAGCGATCGGGTGCTCCGCTTCAGCCCGACCGGGGCGCGTCTCGGCGAACTGCCGCTCGAGGTTCCCGTGCAAGGC